>DATMKU010000109.1:0-3482 GCA_035570935.1 Allostellaceae bacterium | reverse complement strand
CGCCTTTTTCCTGAGGAACTACGGCACGACCGGGGTCTTTCTGTTTATCGCCAGCGCGATGGTCGCGGTCATTATCGTGATCGCGTCGATGGGCCCGCGGACGACAAACCTGCGGCTCGAGGCGATCTCGCGCTGACGGCCGCGCGCTCGTGATCTCTTAATCCCGTGGTGGAGGAGCGGCGCGGCGTCGTTTCCGCCGCCTCGACCCATCGCGGGCGATTGCCGCAAACCGCTCGGCGCATCGCCGCCGAACCGCGGCCTAAGCCGGTTTTGAGTGGGCGCGGGCGATCCTCTCGAACAACATCTCGATGGCGCCGCGCTCGACGCCGTCGCTTTTCATGACCAAGCCGACAAGCGGGTCCCGCACCAGTTCGGCGAGCGTCAAATTTCTGCTGTCGATCGTGATTTCGA
Source organism: Allostellaceae bacterium (assembly GCA_035570935.1). GTDB lineage: Bacteria > Pseudomonadota > Alphaproteobacteria > ATCC43930 > CGMCC-115725 > AP-15. The sequence goes on along the minus strand of DATMKU010000109.1, from coordinate 3,071 downwards.
TGTCCCCGTTCATTTCTGCAATCCCAACCGATCTCCGATTTTTCGGATGGCTTGTACCTAAGCCGAGGAAGCGGGGCCGGCAATCGCGGAGCTTGGGGCGGAACAGCGCCGCACCCCCCAAGGCGCGCCGTGCGGCAGGTTTCTGAGATGTTCCCCGGAACCCGGTGATCAATGATCTTGCGATGGTCTCGGTCTGCCGCGGCTGCGTGGCGTCACAATGCGGCTCGGCGCTATAGTCGCACCGTCGCGGCGCGGAGAAACTGGATGCAGCTCTTCAAAGAACAGGCGGTTCGGGATTCCGCCGCGGCGGCGAGGGCGATCCCGGTCATCGATTGCGGACCCTGGCGGCGCTTGCCGCGCGCTCTCCGCGGCAGCATTCTCTCGGCGTCGCTCACGACCTCATGACGAGGAGAAGACGAGATGATCTACGAGTTGCGCATTTATCACTGCGTCCCAGGCCGCCTGCCGGATCTGATCAAGCGTTTCGACACAATCACCCTGCCCTTGTGGGAAAAGCACCGCATCCGGCAGGCCGGGTTTTGGACCGTCGCGATCGGGCCGTCGAACCAGGACCTCTATTACATGCTGCAATGGGAATCGCTCGAGGAGCGGACCCAGAAATTCGGCGCGTTCCAGGTCGACCCGGAATGGGTTTCGAAACGCGCCCAGACCGAGGCTAACGGCCCGATCGTCGCCTCAATCAGCAACTGCCTGCTGCAGCCGACCAGCTTCTCGTCGGTCAAATAATCCCGTCATTCGAGGTCGGGGCGCGAGGGCGTCGCTGATTTCGTCGTTCCCGCAAAAGCGGGAATCCAGGGCAAGCGTGAATAGGCCGCCCTGGGCCCCCGCTCTCGCGGGGGTGACGAGCTAGCGCGCCGCCTAATTTCTCCGGGCGTGCCCGCCGCTGAATAATGACCGGCTTCATCGTGAATTCGTAAACGGAGACAAAAATGCTCTACGAATTGCGCATCTATCACTGCCCGCCCGGCCGCCTGCCGGATCTGCTGAAACGGTTCGACACGATCACCTTGGGGATTTGGAAGCGTCACGGCATCGAGCAGGCCGGCTTTTGGACGACGCTGATCGGCGAATCCAACCAGACCCTTCACTATCTGCTCAAATGGGAATCGCTCGCCGACCGCGAGAAGAAATGGAATGCGTTCCAGGCCGATCCCGAGTGGCATAGCAAACGCGCCGAGACCGAAAAGAACGGCGCCATCGTCGCCCGCGTCGAGAACTACATTCTGCAGCCGACCGCGTTCTCCGCGGTGAAATAAGATCTCGCCCTCGGGGCGGCCCTCTCCCCGCTCGCGGGGAGAGCGAGGGCCCCGCGCAGCGGGAGGGTGAGGGGCCGCACGGGGCCCCGTCGCGGCAAGTGAACAAAAAGCCGTTTCACGGCGGCATTGCGGGAGGAGGGAAGGCGATGGCGCGCTCGATCGTGGCCTACGTCGACGAGACGCTCGACAACGCGCGGCTGGGGCCGGTCCACAAGCGCGTGCTGGCGATCATCACCGCCGGGTTATTCTTCGACGTCATCGACTTCATCATTTTGGGCTCGCTGGTGCCCGATATGCTGCGCACGCATTTCGCCACGCCGGCCGGGATCGGCACGGTCGGCAGCGCCACCTTGCTCGGGCTGTTTATCGGCGCGCTGGGTCAGGGCGAATTTACCGACCGCTTTGGCCGCCGGGCGGTTTTCCGGTTTGCCGTCGCCTTTTACAGTCTCGCGACGATCGCCGCGGCGCTGGCGCCCAGTATCGGCTGGCTCGTGGTTGGGCGCCTGGTCGCCGGCATCGCCTTGGGTGCTGCGGCGCCGCTGTCTTTTTCCTATGCCGCCGAATATTCGCCAAAACGCATCCGTGGCCGCGTCACCGCTTTTATGCAATTCGTCGGCGGCGCTTGCGTATGGCCGCTCGGGACCTTGCTCGCCCTCTCGCTGCGCGACACGGTCGGCTGGCGCGGGGTGTGGATCATCATCGGGTTGGGCGGCCTCGCGGTTTTTGCCGCGAGCTTTCGGCTCCCGGAATCGCCGCGCTGGCTCGTCACCCACGGCCGCGGAGACGAGGCCCTCGATCAGCTCGAGGAGATGGGGCTGGGCCGCCCGCCCGCCAACGAAACGCTCGTCGCCGACGCGCTCGCCGACATCCGCAGCGATCCGATGGCGGTCGTCTTCCGCCGCTATCGCGGGCGCATCATCGCCGCGATGATCTGCTTTTTTGCGTTTTTCAGCGCCGCCGTCGGGCTCGGCGGCTGGCTGCCGAACATCCTTGCCGAGCGCGGCTTTACCATCACCAAGTCGCTGAGCTTCGTCTTTGGGATTCAGCTCGCCTTCCCCGCCAGCAGCCTACTGATGATGTACGCGCTCGAACGCTATGGCCGCGTCCCGACCGCGGTCACCGCCTTCGTCCTCGCCACGCTCTTGTCGATTTTGTTCTACTTTTCGCGCTCGGATGCGATGGTGCTGGGGGTCGGGTTCGCCATGACCTTTTTCACCCAACTCGCCGGGAATTCTATGCAGATCTTCACCTCCGAGGTGTTTCCGTCGAATGCGCGCGCTTCGGGTTTCGGGCTGGCGCAGGCCGGCGGCCGGATCGGCTCGACGGTGTCGTTTCCGGTGATCGGGATCGTCAGCGCCTATGGCTTTGGCTATGTGATGGCCGGGATCGCGGTAATGCTGGGGATCGCGGCCTACGCCGTGACCCGGATCGGCGGCGAAACCCGCGGGCTGGCGCTCGACGCGATCGCGCCGATCACCGAATAGGCCCAGACGCCGCCGTCAGTTGTTGTCGTGATGGCCGGCGACCGAGATCAGCGCGTCGAGTTGGTCGGGAGCGGCGAGGAGTTCCCGGCTCGGGCCGGAAAAGACGATGTTGCCTCGGTCGAGGACAATTGCTTGCTGCGCCATCTCCAAGGCGAGGTGGGCATGCTGTTCGACCAGCAGCAGCGCCAGATCGTCTTCGCGCTTCAGCCGGTCTAGCCCGGCGAGCATCGCGTCGACGATGACCGGCGCCAGCCCCTCGAGCGGCTCGTCCATCAGCAACAGCGACGGGTTGCCGATCAATGCCCGGCCG
>DATMKU010000108.1:0-6323 GCA_035570935.1 Allostellaceae bacterium | reverse complement strand
TTGGCGGTCCCGACGGCAAGAGCCTTTACATCACCGAGAGCGAAACCGGCACGATCCTCCACGCCCGCGTCGAAACCGCCGGGCTGACCCTCTTCTCGCACCAGTGAGGCGCGACATGGCCTTGGACGTGAAAGAAAATTACTCGCTTGAGGAGATGGACCGGCAGAGCCTGTTCCATCCGTCGACCTCGATCGCCGATCATCTGCGCGACGGGCCGACCATCATCGCCGGCGCCTCCGGCGTGCGTGTCAGAAACCGGCAGGGCCGCGAACTGATCGACTGCGGCGCCGGGCTATGGTGCGTCAATATCGGCTACGGCCGCGCCGAACTCGGCGAGGCCGCCGCCAAAGCGATGGCCGATCTCGGTTACTATCACCTGTTCAGCTCGTATTCGAACGAGCCAATCATCCGGCTGGCCGACCGGGTGCTAGCGCTGTTTCGCGAGCGTGCCGGCGCACCGCATCTATCAAAGGTGTTTTTCGGCACCTCGGGGTCAGACGCCAACGATACCAATTTCAAGCTGGTGCGCTACTACAACAATCTGCGCGGCCGACCTGCAAAGAAGAAATTCATCTCGCGGCTCGGCGCCTATCACGGGCTGACCTCTGCCGCCGGCAGCCTGACCGGGATCAGCGCCTTCCATTTGGCCTTCGATCTGCCGGTCGAGGGCGTGTTCCATACCTCCTGCCCGCATTTCTACCGCTTTGCCGAGCCTGGCGAGACCGAGGCCGGCTTTGCCGACCGGGTGATCGCCGATCTCGAAGCGCTGATCGCGCGCGAGGGCGCCGACACGATCGCCGCCTTTATCGCCGAGCCGGTCATGGGTACCGGCGGCGTCCTGCTGCCGCCGACGGGCTATTTCGCGCGGGTCCAGGATGTTCTTGCCAAAAACGACATCCTGTTCATCGCCGACGAGGTGATCACCGGCTTTGGCCGCACCGGCACGTGGTTTGCGACCGGGCTATACGATCTGAAGCCCGACATGGTGACCTTGGCCAAGGGCATCACCAGCGCCTATTTCCCGCTCTCCGCCTCGCTCGTCTCCGAAGAGATGTGGTCGGTGCTGCGCGAGGCCTCGCCCAAATATGGGCCGGTCATGCACGGCTTCACCTATTCGGGGCACCCGGTCGGCGGTGCGGTGGCGATGGCCAATCTCGACATCATCGAGCGCGAGGGGCTGATCGAGAATTCGGCGACCGTGGGGGTATATCTGCGCGACCAGCTCGACGCCCGCATCGGCGGCAATCCCTATATCGGCGACATCCGCGGCGCGGGGCTGATGGCCGGGGTCGAATTCGTCGCCGACAAGGGCGCGCGGCGGTTTTTCGATCCGCAGACCCAGCCGCACCGTATCGTCGCGCGCAACGCGTTCGACGAAGGGTTGCTCGTCCGCGCGTTGGGGTTCACCGACACGGTGTCGTTCTCGCTGCCGCTCTGCATCAGCCCGAGCGACATCGACCAGGCGGTCGACCGCTTCGCCCGCGCCCTCGACCGCGCGATGCCCGAATTGCGCCAACTGGCGGGGTAATCGCGAACAAAACCAGGGGGGCCCGATCGCGGGTTGCGTCGTCGCCGCACTCGCGGAACAATACAAAAAAACCAGGAGGAAACACTGTGGCCGAAGATTTTGCCCTGCCGCTCGCCGGCCGGCCGGCGACGACGATCGCGGCGCGCATGGACCGGCTGCCGCAGACCAACTTCATGCTGCGCTTTATCGTGTTGTTGGCGCTCGGCGCATTCTTTGAAGTCTACGACAACGGGCTGACCACCTATATCGCGCCGGGTCTGTTCAAGGCCGGCATCATGGTGCCGACGACCAAAGGGTTCTTTGACATCCACGGCTTCGCGAGCCTGATCGCCGCGACGTTTACCGGGATGTTCATCGGCACCTTGCTGTTGAGCCCGCTGTCCGATTATTTCGGCCGCCGCACGATCTTCACGTTCGCGCTGGTTTGGTACTCGGTCGCGACGTTGTTCATGGCATTGCAGTCGACCGATGTCGGGCTGGTCGTCTGGCGCTTTATCGCCGGGATCGGGATCGGCGTCGAGTTTGTCACGATCGACACCTATCTCTCGGAGCTGGTGCCGGTAGAGCGTCGCGGCGCCGCCTTTGCCTTTGTCGCGACGGTCAGCCTGACCGCCTATCCGATCGCGGCGTTTTTCGCCTTTTTGCTGGTGCCGCGGATCCCGCTCGGCGTCGACGGCTGGCGCTGGGTGGCATTGATCGGCGCTGGCGGCGCGATCGTCGCGTGGTGGCTGCGCCTTGGCCTCCCCGAATCGCCGCGCTGGCTCGCGCAGCACGGCCGCCACGCCGAGGCCGACCAAGTGGCGCGGATGATCGAGACCCGGATCGAGGCGGAAACCGGCCGCCCGTTGCCCGCCGCCCAAACCCTCGAAGGCGAGGTCGAGGAAGCCGCCGGGTCGTACGCCGAGATCTTCAAGCCGCCCTATCTGAAGCGGACGGTCATGCTCGTCGTCTTCCAGCTGTTGCAGACGATCGGCTATTACGGGTTTACCAGCTGGGTCCCGACCTTGCTGCTGGCGCAAGGGATCAACATCACCAAATCGCTCGCCTACACCTTTGTGATCGCGCTGGCCTCGCCGGGAGCGGCGCTGGTCGCGACCCGGTTCGCCGACCGGTTCGAGCGCAAATGGCAGATTTGCGCGTCGGCGCTGGCGATCGCGGTCTTTGGCCTGTGCTTCTCGCAGCAGAAAGGTGCCGTCGGGATCGTCATCTTCGGGCTGTTGATCGCGTTTTCGAACACGATCTTTGCCTATTCTCTGCATGCCTACCAGTCGGAGCTGTACCCGACCCGGATTCGCGCCCGCGCTGTCGGTTTTACCTATTCGTGGAGCCGGTTCAGCACGATCTTCATCGGCTTTTTCGTCGCCTTTTTCCTGAGGAACTACGGCACGACCGGGGTCTTTCTGTTTATCGCCAGCGCGATGGTCGCGGTCATTATCGTGATCGCGTCGATGGGCCCGCGGACGACAAACCTGCGGCTGGAGGCGATCTCGCGCTGACGGCCGCGCGCTCGCGATCTCTGAAGTCCGTGGTGGAGGAGCGGCGGGCGCGTCGTTTCCGCCGCCTCGACCTATCGCAGGCGATTGCCGCAGACCGCCCGGCGCATCGCCGCCGAACCGCGGCCTACGCCGGTTTTGACTGGGCCCGGGCGATCCTCTCGAACAACGTCTCGATGGTGCCGCGCGCGACGCCGTCGCTTTTCATGACCAAGCCGACAAGCGGGTCCCGCACCAGTTCGGCGAGCGTCAAATTTCTGCTGTCGATCGCGATTTCGATGTCCCCGTTCATGTCTGCAATCCTAACCGATCTCCGATTTTTCGGATGACTCCTACCTAAGCCGCGGGAGCGGGGCCGGCAATCGCGGAGCTTGGGGCGGAACAGCGCCGCACCACCCAAGGCGCGCCGTCCGGCAGGTTTCCGAGATGTTCCCCGAACCCGGTGATCAATGATCCTGGATCTTGCGATGGTCTCGGTCTGCCGCGGCTGCGTGCTTCTTCAAAGAACAGGCGTTCGGGATTCCGCCGCGGCGGCGAGGGCGATCCCGGTCATCGATCGCGGACCCTGGCGGCGCTTGCCGCGCGCTCTCCGCGGCCGCATTCTCTTGGCGTCGCTCACAACCTCATGACGAGGAGGAGACGAGATGATCTACGAGTTGCGCATCTATCACTGCGTCCCGGGCCGCCTGCCGGATCTGATCAAGCGTTTCGACACGATTACCCTGCCCTTGTGGGAAAAGCACCGCATCCGCCAGGCCGGATTTTGGACCGTCGCGATCGGGCCATCGAACCAGGACCTCTATTACATGCTGCAATGGGAATCGCTCGAAGAGCGGACCCAGAAATTCGGCGCGTTCCAGGTCGACCCGGAGTGGGTTTCGAAACGCGCCCAGACCGAGGCCAACGGCCCGATCGTCGCCTCGATCAGCAACTGCCTGCTGCAGCCGACCAGCTTCTCGTCGGTCAAATAATCCCGTCATTCGAGGTTCGGGGCGCGAGGGCGTCGCTGATTTCGTCGTTCCCGCAAAAGCGGGAATCCACGGCAAGCGTGAATAGGCCGCCCTGGGCCCCGCTTTCGCGGGGGTGACGAGCTAGCGCGCCGCCTAATTTCTCCGGGCGTGCCCGCCGCTGAGTAATGACCGGTTTCAACGTGAATTCGTAAACGGAGACAAAAATGCTCTACGAATTGCGCATCTACCACTGCCCGCCCGGCCGCCTGCCGGATCTGCTGAAGCGGTTCGACACGATTACCTTGGGGATCTGGAAGCGTCACGGCATCGAGCAGGCCGGCTTTTGGACGACGCTGATCGGCGAATCCAACCAGACCCTTCACTATCTGCTCAAATGGGAATCGCTTGCCGACCGCGAGAAGAAATGGAACGCGTTCCAAGCCGATCCCGAGTGGCACGCCAAACGCGCCGAGACCGAGAAGAACGGCGCCATCGTCGCCCGCGTTGAAAACTACATCCTGTCGCCGACGGCGTTCTCGGCGGTGAAGTAAGCTTCCGCATAGCGGCCCCTCAGCCAACCCTCTTCCCACCCGCGGGAAGAGGGAGCCAGCCGTGTTGCGGCAAGCTGACCGCGAACGCGGCGGATGAAGTTGGGACAAGCAACCAAAAAGCTCTGAGGGCGATACACCAGGGAGGGAAGGCGATGGCGCGCTCGATCGTGGCCTATGTCGACGAGACGCTCGACAACGCCCGGCTGGGGCCGGTCCACAAGCGTGTGCTGGCGATCATCTGCACCGGATTGTTCTTCGACGTCATCGACTTCATCATCTTGGGATCGCTGGTGCCGGATATGATCCGCACCCATTTCGCAACGCCGGCCGGGATGGGTATCGTCGGCACCGCCACCTTGGTCGGGCTGTTCGTCGGCACCTTGGGCCAAGGTGAGCTCACCGATCGCTTCGGGCGCAAAACCATTTTCCAGTTGGCCGTCGCGCTCTACAGCCTCGCCACCATTGCCGCCGCGCTGGCGCCCGCTGTCGTATGGCTCGCGGCTGGGCGCTTTGTCGCGGCGCTCGGCATGGGTGCCGCGGCGCCCTTGTGCTTTTCATATGCCGCCGAATACTCGCCAAAGCGCATTCGCGGCCGCACCACTGCCTTCATGCAATTTGTCGGCGGCGCTTGTGTTTGGCCATTGGGAACGTTGCTGGCGCTGGGCTTGCGCGACACGATCGGCTGGCGCGGCGTGTGGATCATCATCGGCATCGGCGGCCTCGCCGTCCTCGCCGCAAGTTTTCGATTGCCGGAATCGCCGCGCTGGCTCGTCACCCACGGCCGCGCAGACGAGGCCCTCGATCAGCTCGAAGAGATGGGGCTGGGACGCCCGCCCGTCGGCGAAACGCTTTTCGTCGATGCGCTCGCCGACATCCGCAGCGACCCGATGGCGGTCGTCTTCCGCCGCTATCGCGGTCGCATCATCGCCGCGATGATCTGTTTTTTCGCGTTTTTCAGCGCCGCGGTCGGTCTCGGCGGCTGGCTCCCGAACATCCTTGCCGAGCGCGGCTTTACGATTACCAAGTCGTTGACCTTTGTCTTTGCGATCCAGCTCGCTTTCCCGGCTAGCAGCCTGCTGATGATGTACGCGCTCGAACGCTGGGGCCGCATACGCACCGCGGTCAGCGCCTTTATTCTCGCGACCTTGCTGTCGGTCTTGTTCTACTTTTCGCGCTCGGGGATGATGGTGTTGATTGTCGGCTTTTGGATGACCTTCTTCACTCAGCTCGCCGGCAATTCGATGCAGATCTTCACCTCCGAGGTGTTCCCGTCGAATGCCCGCGCCTCCGGTTTCGGCCTGGCGCAGGGCGGCGGGCGCATCGGCGCGTCGGTCTCGTTCCCGGTGATCGGGATCGTCGCCACTCATGGCTTCGGCTATGTCATGGCCGGGATCGCGGCGATGCTGGCGGTCGCGGCCTTTGCCGTGACCCGGATCAGCGGCGAAACCCGCGGCCTAGCCCTCGACGCGATCGCGCCGATCACCGAGTAGGCCGCCGTTACCGCCGTCCATCGTCGTCGCGGCGGCCAGCGACCGATATCAGTGCCTCGAGCCGGTCGGGTGCCGCGAGGAGTTCCCGGCTCGGGCCGGAGAAGACTATGGCGCCGCGGTCGAGGACGATCGCCTGCTGCGCCAGCTCCAGGGCCAAATGGGCATGCTGCTCGACCAGCAGCAGCGCCAGATCGTCTTCGCGCTTCAGCCGGTCTAGCCCGGCGAGCATCGCGTCGACGATGACCGGCGCCAGCCCCTCGAGCGGCTCGTCCATCAGCAACAGCGACGGGTTGCCGATCAATGCCCGGCCG
>DATMKU010000107.1:0-4186 GCA_035570935.1 Allostellaceae bacterium | reverse complement strand
TCGACGCGGCCGCCCTCGACCAGATGCTTCTGAACGATCTCGTCGATGTCTTCGGTCGTCTCGTAACGGTACCACACCCCCTCGGGATAGATGACCATGTTGGGGCCGTATTCGCAGCGGTCGAGACAGCCCGCGGCGTTGGCGCGGATGTTCTCGACGCCGGCCGCGCGCGCCTTCTCGCGCATATAGGCGCGCAACTTATCCACCCCGCCGGCAGCCTCGGCGCGGGCCATGCAGCAGCCGCGGGGATGGCCGTCCGGCCGCACATTGGTGCACATGAAAATATGGCGCGCATAAAAGAGCTGCGGGTCGGCGGATGCGTCAGCCATTGTTATTTCTCCGCTGTTTGGGGGACGGCGGAGCAAATGACGCAGACCGCCGTTGTGGGAGTAGAGTGCAAAGCCTAACCCGTCGTGGCGACAAGGGCAATGCGTCGGCCGCCCGCCACACCCGACAAATCCGCACGGCAGGAGCCGCAATGGATAAGAACCGCCTCGGCGAAGAGACGAGCCCCTACCTCCTTCAGCACCGCGACAACCCGGTCCACTGGCAGCCCTGGGGCGAGGCGACATTGGCCGCGGCCAAGGCGGCCGACAAGCCGGTCCTGCTGTCGATCGGCTACGCCGCCTGCCATTGGTGCCATGTGATGGCGCATGAGAGCTTTGAGGATCCCGCGATTGCGGGGCGGATGAATGAGCTGTTCGTCAACATCAAGGTCGATCGCGAGGAGCGCCCCGATCTCGACCAGGTCTACCAGCACGCGCTGGCGCTGATGGGCGAGCAGGGCGGCTGGCCATTGACGATGTTTCTGACCCCCGACGGCGAGCCGTTTTGGGGCGGGACCTATTTCCCGCCGGAGCAGCGCTGGGGGCGGCCGGGGTTTCTCCAGGTGCTGGAGGCGATCAGCGAGGCTTACACCGGCAAACGCGACGACGTTGCCAAAAACGTCACCACGCTGCGCGACGCGTTACAGCGGTTGGGCGAGCCGCATCAGGGCGGCATCATCACCCGGCATCAGCTCGACCCGATCGCCGAACGGCTGTTGCGGGAGACCGACCAGATCAACGGCGGCATCGGCACCGCACCTAAGTTCCCGCAGTCGGGCATTTTCGAGCTGTTGTGGCGCGCCTGGAAACGAACCCGCCAGCCGCCTTATCGCGACGCCGTGCTCAAGGCGCTCGACGCGATGTGCCAGGGCGGCATCTACGACCATCTGGGCGGTGGTTTTGCGCGCTATTCGACGGATGCGCGCTGGCTTGCACCGCATTTCGAAAAGATGCTGTACGACAATGCCGAACTCGTCAATCTGTTGACCCTGGTCTGGCAGGAGACGCGAAACCCGCTCTACCGCGAGCGGATCGAGGAGACACTGGGCTGGGTCGCGCGCGAAATGCTCACCCCGGGCGGTGGTTTCGCTAGCAGCCTCGATGCCGACAGCGAGCACGAGGAAGGCAAATTCTATGTCTGGTCCGAGGCCGAGATCGACGCGGTGCTAGGCGAGCGCGCGGCCCTGTTCAAGCGGTTTTACGACGTAACGCCGCAAGGCAATTGGGAGGGCCACACGATCCTCAACCGGATCGCCTTGCCGGCTTTGGCCGACGAGGCGACCGAACGGGAGCTGGCCGCCTGCCGCGCGCTGTTGCTGCAGGCGCGCACGGAGAGGGTGCGGCCGGGCTGGGACGACAAGGTGTTGGCCGATTGGAACGGGTTGATGATCGCGGCGATGGCCGGGGCCGGCATCGTTTTCGCGCGGCCGGAATGGATTGCCACGGCGCGGGCGGCTTTCGACTTCATTTGCGCGGAAATGGCGGCGCCGGATGGGCGGCTGTTGCACAGCTGGCGCGCGGGCCTGGCGCGCCATCCGGCCAGCGTCGACGACTACGCCAATCTCTGCCGCGCAGCGCTGGCGCTGCACGAGGCGACCGGCGATGACGCGGTTATCGATCGGGTGCTAGATTGGCTTGCGATCCTCGACCGCCATTATCGCGACCCCTCGAGTAGCGCCTATTTCTTTTCGGCCGACGACACGCCGGCGCTAATCGCCCGCGCCAAGACCGCGGCCGATGCCGCCACGCCCGCCGGCAACGGGACCCTCGTCGGGGTCATGGCGCGGCTCGCGATCCTGACCGGCGACGAGAGCTATCGCCGCCGCGGCGAGGCGATCGTCGCGACCTTTTCGGGCGAGCTTGGGCGCAATTTCTTTCCGCTCGCGACATTGCTGAACAACGCCGAGCTGTTGGCCGAGCCGGTGCAGGTCGTTGTTGCCGGCGCGGCCGGAGACGCGGGGTTCGAGGCGCTGCGCCGCGCGGCCTACAGTGCCTCGCTGCCGAACAGGATCGTGTCGGCGGCGCCGCCGGGGCATGAGCTTCCGGCCGATCACCCGGCACAGGGCAAAGGCCTCGTCGCCGGGCGCGCCGCCGCTTATGTCTGCGTCGGCCCGGTCTGCTCATTGCCGCTGACGGATCCGGAAAAACTGATCGCGCATCTCGCCGAAATTCGCTAATGTTCTCTTTATATCCCAATCAAAAGAGGTTCGACGATGCCGCTGTGCTCGATAGCGATCGACAGCCCGGTCGGGCGGCTCACCGTTTTCGCGACCGAAGACGCGATCGTTTCGATCGCCTGGGCGGATATCCCACAGAGCGAGCCGACAGCCATGCTCGTCGAGGCGCGCCGCCAGCTTGAAGCTTATTTCGAGCGGCGGCTGACCGAATTCGACCTGCCGCTGATGCCGGCGGGCTCGCCATTCCAGCGGCGGGTGTGGGCGGCGATGCAGCAGATCCCGCACGGCCAGACGCGCAGCTACGGCGAGCTGGCGATGGAGGTCGGCTCGGCACCGCGCGCGATTGGCGGCGCCTGCGGGCATAATCCGATTCCGATCGTGATCCCGTGCCACCGCGTGTTGGGACGCAACGGGCTCGGTGGCTACAGCGGCGGCGCTGGGTTGGCGACCAAGCGCCGCCTTTTGGAACTGGAACGCAGCGCTGCGGGCAGTTTATCCTGGGAATCTGGCGTCGCTGGGCGGCAACCCGCCTCTGCGGTCACGCATCTGATCTGAATTCGGGGAGGAAACGTCATGGTTCACGCGATCCGGTTCGAAAAATCCGGCGGCCCCGAGGTTCTGTCGTGGCAGGAGGTCGAGGTTGGCAAGCCGGGAGCGGGCCAGGTGCGGCTGCGCCACACCGCGGTCGGGCTCAACTACATCGACACCTATCAGCGAAGCGGGCTCTACCCGATGCCGATGCCGAGCGGGCTCGGCTCCGAGGCCGCGGGGATGGTCGAAGAGGTCGGGCCGGGGGTCGAGGGGTTGAAGCTCGGCGATCGCGTCGCCTATGCCGGCGGGCCGATCGGCGCCTATGCCGAGGGCCGGGTCATGCCGGCCGACCGGCTCGTCCCGGTGCCGGATGGCATCACCGACAGCCAGGCGGCGGCGATGATGCTGAAAGGCATGACCGCGTGGTATCTGGTGCGCCGCACCCATCCGGTCAAATCCGGCGAGACGATCCTGATCCATGCCGCGGCCGGCGGGGTCGGGTCGATCGTTTGCCAATGGGCGAAGCATCTCGGCGCCACCGTCATCGGCACGGTCGGCGACGACGAAAAGGCGGCATTGGTCAAGAAGAACGGCTGCGATTACCCGATCGTCTACCGGCGCGAGGATTTCGTCGCCCGCGTCAACGACATAACCGCAGGAAAAAAGCTGCCGGTCGTCTACGATTCGGTGGGCAAGGACACGTTTTACAAATCGCTCGATTGCCTCGCGCCGCTCGGGCTGATGGCGTCGTTCGGCCAGTCGTCGGGGGCGATCGGGCCTGTCGATATCGGCATTCTCGCGGCGAAGGGCTCGCTGTTTTTGACCCGGCCGACCCTGAACACCTATACCGCGACCCGGGAGGATTTGCTGACTGCGGCGCGCGAGCTGTTCGATGTCGTCGAGAGCGGTGCCGTCAAGATCGCGGTCAACCAAACCTACCCGCTGCGCGAGGCCGCCCACGCTCACCGCGACCTCGAAAGCCGCAAAACCACCGGGCAGACAGTGCTGACGGTCTAGGTTGCTCGCGGTCCACCACGGGCACCGGCGGACTTTAGGCCGCAACGCGTTTGGCCGCGGTCGTCCGGTTCTGCGGAACCGATTGCGGAGAGCCCCGCGTTAGCGCGGGCGACGAGCGGAGGTTGGTTCGCTCTG
>DATMKU010000106.1:0-30046 GCA_035570935.1 Allostellaceae bacterium | reverse complement strand
CCAGCCTGCCGGTCGCTTATCGGCTCTATCTCCCTGGGGATTGGGCGCAAGACCAAGCCCGTCGAGACAAGGCCAGGGTGCCGGAGACGATCACCTTTCAGACCAAGCCCGAGATCGCCTTGGAACAGATCAAACCCGCGCGAGCAGCGGGACTTCCCGAGGGCGTGGTGCTGATGGCGTGGCAAACTACTACTTGGCGTGAGGGCAGCGCCGACTGGCTCGCCTCGCGCTTCGCACGACCAGCCGGGGCGTGCCCGCGGCGATGACCACCGCAGCTGCCGGCGCTCGGCTTCGCCGGAGACCGCAGCACCAGGGGCGGCTCTTGCGGCGGCTTGCCGCGCGTCTTCGCGAAGAGCGGCGATCGCGGCGAGCAACCTGCGCCGGTGGCCGATCGACGCGACGCCGAGGCCGCTCAGGTCGTCCGCCGTCAGCTCCGGCAGGACATCGCCGTCAATGTCGTTCTCGGCAAACGCGGCGGCGTATTGTTGAAGGCCTAGCCCTTGCAGCCAATCGGCGACATTGGTGGACATTGCCGCCCTCCCTGTGCGGTTATGGTGCGGTCCGCGCCCTCGAACCAGTCGACTGTAAAGCTTGTGCACCGTGCTTTCGAGGTAACTTGATCATGCAACAGCCGAAAAGAAATTTGACCGTCGTCGACCACCCGCTCGTTCAGCACAAATTGTCGCTGATGCGGGACCGCACCACTTCGACGGCCGAGTTCCGCCGACTGCTGCGCGAGATCAGCCTGCTGCTCGCTTATGAAGCGACGCGCGATCTGCCGCTCGAAACCACCGAGGTCGACACGCCGCTCGAGCGCGGCAGTTTTCCGCTGCTGTCGGGAAAGAAGCTGTGCCTGGTGTCGATCCTGCGGGCAGGCAACGGCATTCTCGACGGCATGCTCGATCTGCTGCCGTCGGCGCGGGTCGGCCATATCGGCATCTACCGCGAGCCGCGCACCCTGCAGGCGGTCGAATACTATCTGAAGCTCCCCGAGGATCTGGCCGAACGCGACGTGATCCTGGTCGATCCGATGCTGGCGACCGGCAATTCGGCGGTGGCGGCGATCTCCCGCCTCGTCGAGTTAAAGGCGCGCTCGATCAAATTCGTCTGCCTCGTCGCCGCTCCCGAGGGCGTCGATCGAGTTTTGGATATTTTCCCGGAGGTCGCGATCGTCGCCGCCGCGCTCGACCGCTGCCTCGACGTCCACGGCTACATCCTGCCCGGGCTCGGCGACGCCGGCGACCGTCTGTTCGGGACGAAGTAACCCGCCCCCAGAGCCAAGGCTGGCTAGCGGGGTCTGTCGCTGTCGGGGGGTGGCGTCCACGGGCGAGGCCGCTGGTGCGCGAGCTGGACGAATTTGGCGCGCTGCTCGGGCGAGAGGGTCGCCAGGAACGACAAGGTCGTGGTCGTCAGATCGCGCATAAAGCCGCGCCGCTCTTGCGCGGCCTGGTCGAAGAATTGCATGACCTTGGCTTCGTCGGCATGCGGTTTGGCGACTTCCGACCAGGCATTGCCGATCAGCGGCTGCACCGCGCCGTGCATCGCCTGCAGGCGCTCGCGCATGATCTCTGAATACTGTGCAAAGGCCCCTTTTTGTTGGGGGTTGAGACCGAGCGCCCCGGCCATCTGTTCGAGGCGGTCTGCGGGGGACGGCATCGGGGCCGGCGCGTGAACGCGGATCCACAACACGCCGATCACGAAAAACAGGTTCAGCGCTAGCGACAGCGCCAGCAGCGCCTTCCACAAATAGGGCCGGGTTCCGCTACGCGTGGCCGGCTCGGCGAGCATCATGTCTGCCGGCCTTCGCCGAGGTCGCGCAGAAAGCCGGTCGACGGGTCGAGCAGTTCGGGCAGAAAGTTTTCGTCGCCGACCGGGTTCGCCTGGACCGGGTTCGGCTGGCCGGGTTGGCTGAAACTCTGCGAGGCGCCGCTGCCCATCGCAAAACCGAGCCAGCTTGCAAATGCGATGGCGGCGGCAAGCCCGCCCCATTGGGCCATGTCGTGCACGACGCGCCGCGCGGCCGGCGGCGCAAACGGGATTACCCGGCCCGCCTCGGGCGCATCGCCGACGAGCGCTGCGGCGTGCTCGATAATCCGTTCGAGCCCGCCCGGCATCGCGATGCCGCCGGCGGAGATCGCCCGCGCGGCGGCGACATCCGACATCGCGACCGCGTCGGGCATCACCAAGGCGGCGACCCGGTCGTGCTCGTCATCGTCGTCGAGCAACCCGTCCGCCAAGCCGGCGAGATCGAGAAAGCGCTCTGTCTCGGCGACAGGCATCTCGGTTGCACGGCAGCGCTGCCACAAGGTGCGGCCGGCTTCGACGCCCGCCGGCTCTTCCATTGCATCGTCAGTCTGGCTCATCGCACCGCTCTCTGCGCATATTTAGGCGGACCGCCGCACCGGCATCCCCGCAACTTGCTGGTTCCGCCGATCATTGCGCTTCCGCTTTGAAATAGGCACGTAATTTGATCATCGCCTTGTGATGAGCGCTGCGCACCGTCTGCGGGTCGATGCCGAGGAGGGCGGCGATCTCGGCGACCTCCATGTCGCGATCGTAGAGCATCGTCAGAATCTCGCGCTGGCGCGGCGACAGCAGCGCCTCGGGCAATTTGAGCTTCCGCACCGGTTCGACCGGATCGACCGCGAGTTGCGCCTCCGGCACCGCGTCGATCGGCACCGCCACCGGCCGGTGCCGGCGCAGCGCGTCGCGCGCGGTGCTGCGGGCGACGATCGTGATCCAGGTCGACAGCCCGGCGCGCGCCGGGTCATAGCTGCGCAACAGCCGGAAATCGTTCCGGCACAGGCGCAAAAACACCTCCTGGGTCAGATCCTCGACCTCGGCGGCCTCGCGCGCGACGCCGCGGACGGCGGCGACGATCAGCCCGGCATAGCGCCGCACAAACGCCTCCCAGGCACCTTTCTCACCGCGAACAAGCGAGTCGAGCAGATCGTCCGGCGCCAATCGGGGCGCCCCGGCATTCTGCCTGGCGCGGCCGCGCCTCAAGAGAGCGCGGCAAAAAAATCGTTGCCCTTGTCGTCGATGACGATAAAGGCGGGAAAATCTTCTACCTCGATGCGCCAGACCGCTTCCATGCCGAGCTCGGGATATTCGAGCATCTCAACCTTGCGGATGCAGTCTTGGGCGAGCCGCGCCGCCGGGCCGCCGATCGAACCGAGATAAAAGCCGCGGTGCTTGCGGCAGGCGTCGCGGACCTCGGCGCCGCGATTGCCCTTGGCCAATGTGACAAAGCTACCGCCCGCCGCCATGAACCCGTCGACATAGCTGTCCATACGGCCGGCCGTGGTCGGCCCAAACGACCCCGAGGCGTAGCCTTCGGGCGTCTTCGCCGGACCCGCGTAGTAGACCGGATGGTTCTTGAGATAGTCGGGCAGACCCTCGCCGCGGTCGAGCCGCTCCTGCAGTTTGGCATGGGCGATGTCGCGCGCGACGATCAGCGGGCCGCTGAGGCTGAGGCGGGTCTTGATCGGGTATTGCGACAGGCTGCGGCGGATCTCGGCCATCGGACGGTTGAGGTCGATCGGCACGACCGGGCCGCCGAGCGTCCTCTCGTCGAGGTCGGGGAGAAAACGCGCCGGGTTGGTTTCGAGTTGTTCGAGAAAGACCCCGTCGGCGGTGATTTTGCCGAGGACCTGGCGGTCGGCCGAGCATGAGACCCCGATGCCGATCGGCAGGCTGGCACCGTGCCGCGGCAGCCGGACGACCCGCACGTCATGGCAGAAATATTTGCCGCCGAATTGCGCCCCGATGCCGAGCCCGCGGGTCAATTCGAGCACTTCCTCCTCAAAGCCGCGATCGCGATAGGCTTGGCCCCAGCGGTTGCCCTCCGCCGGCAGATTGTCGAGATAGCGGCAGCTGGCGAGCTTGACGGTTTTCAAATTCATCTCGGCGGAGGTGCCGCCGATCACGATCGCGAGGTGATAGGGCGGGCAGGCGGCGGTGCCGAGGGTGCGGATCTTGTCGTCGAGAAATTTGAGCAGCGCCTTCGGATTGAGCACCGCCTTTGACTGCTGATAGAGAAAGCTCTTGTTGGCCGAGCCGCCGCCCTTGGCGATGAACAGGAATTTGTATTGGTCGCCGGGCTCGGCATAGAGGTCGATCTGCGCCGGCAGATTGTCGCCCGTGTTGACCTCCTCGTACATCGACAACGGCGCCACCTGGCTGTAGCGCAGATTGGTCTCGGTATAGGTGCGGCGGATGCCGGCCGAGATCGCCGCCGCGTCGTCACCCTCGGTCCACACCTGCTGGCCCTTTTTGCCCATCACGATCGCGGTGCCGGTGTCCTGGCACATCGGCAATACCTTGCCGGCCGCGATGTTGGCGTTTTTTAAGAGGTCGAAGGCGACGAACCGGTCGTTCGGCGAGGCCTCGGGGTCGTCGAGAACCGCGCGCAGCGACGCCAGATGACCCGGCCGCAGCAGATGCGCCGAATCGGCAAACGCCTCGGCCGCGAGCAGGGTCAGCGCCTCGGGCTCGACCTTGACAATTCGCCGCCCTTCGAAGCGGCTGGTCGTCACGTGCTCCCCGGTCAGCGTGCGGTAAGGCGCATCGTCCGCGCCGAGCGGAAACAGCTCGTGATAGGCGTTGTCGCTCATGCCTCGCTCCGCGATCCAATTCCGCCGCAGGATCGCCGTTTGCCGCGCCGCGTCAAGCTGGGCCTAGCGTTTGCGGAACCGGTCGAGGGTGACGACCTCGGCGGCCGGGCGCTCGGCTTCGTTCTTGTCGTCGGCGGGCTTCTTGCCCACGCGATTTTCGCCGGTAGGCAGAGCGGCCGGCGATGCCTTTGGGACGGCGGTTTCCAGCTCTTCGGCCGCGACTTCCGCCGGCGCCTCGAACTGCAAGCCGAACTTGACCGAGGGATCGGCGAAGGTGGTAATCGCCGCCAATGGGATCGTCAGCCGCTCCATCCGGTTGTTGAAGCTCAGGGTCACCGAAAAAGCGGCGGCGCCGACCTCGAGGCCCCAAAACTGGTGCTGCAGCACGATCGTCATATCCTCGGGATACTTCGCCAGGATCTGCGGCGGCAGCACGACGCCGGGGGCACCGGTGCGAAAGCCGACGTAAAAGTGATGCCCGCCGCGCAATCCGTCCCGCGCCGCGCGTGCGAGCGCGTCGCGCACAACCCCGCGCAGCGCCGCCTCGACCATCTTGTCGTATTGGAAGAGATCCTGGGCCATCTTCGGCGGCTCGCTTGCTGCAAAATCGGGGCGGCGGGAACAGGGTAAGGCGAGTGAGGGGCTTCTGTTGCCCGGTGCCCCTCGAACCGCGATTTGCTCTAAGCTTTCACCCCGCTAAGGGTTAGGCCGCAAGCGCCTCTGTTGCGAAGTTGTCGTTCGCAGTTGGATTGTGACCCGATAACGGCGGTATCATGCCGGGCGACGGATCTTACCTTTACCACGCGCGTCGAGCCTGTTTCGCCCCCTCGGAGTAGAGCAGGATTGGTGGAGGCGCCGGGTACTGCCCCCGGGTCCGCAACGCTTATTCCATAAGCCGTGTATCGCCATAGTCGGTAGACCGACGCGCCAGATATAAGCGGGCCGGCGAGGGAACGCAATCCCGGTATCCGGGTGTTTACGGCCAGCGCGCAACAGAACATTTGGCCCCGCGATGCCCGAAATCCTGCTCTCCTGCCGCGATTGCGGCGAGATCTACCGAGCTCCGGGGGCTCTGCGGCACTCCCGCCGGCTCTTGTGCCGGCGCTGCGGCGCCAGATTGTGGCAAGCCCCGGCGCGCCGCTTCGCCGATCCGCGCGCCTTTGCCGTCGCCGCCGCGATCCTGCTGCTGCTGACCAACGCGTTTCCGCTGTTCGAAATTTCGCTCGAAGGCGACCGCCGCGGCGGGTTGATCGCGAGCGGGGCGGCGGCGCTGCTGCAATACGGCGACGCGATCTCGGCGGTCGGCGCGCTGGTGGCGCTGATCGCCGTCGCGATCCCGGCGGCCGGCGTCATCCTTTTGATCATCGTGCTGATGCGCCTGCATCCCGGAGCCCGCAACCGGGCGCGGCCGCCCGCCGGGCTCGCCGCCATCTGGCGCGCCTATCTGCGGTTGCGCCCGTGGGCGATGCTCGACGTCTTTCTGCTCGGCGCGGTGGTCGCCTACACCCGGCTCGACCAGCTGGCGCAAGTCGCGGTCATGGCGGGCGGGTACGCGCTCGCCGCCTTTGTCTTGCTGCAAGTGGTGATCGAGCAAACGCTCGGCCGTCAGCGGGTTTGGACGGCGATCGACGATCCCGCCAAATACTCGCCCGCGGCGGGCGAGCCGTGGGTTCTTTGTCTCGATTGCGATCTCGTCGTCGGCGCCCGCGACGAAGACGGCGCCGAGCGCCGCCGGTGCCCGCGCTGCGGCGCGGGTCTGGCGCCGCGCCGCCCCCAAAGCCTCGCCATCACCGCCGCGTTATGCCTCGCCGCTTTTATCCTGTACCTGCCGGCGAACCTCTTTCCGATCCTGACGATCACCCGCTTCGGGCGCAGCGAGGCCTATACGATCATTGGCGGCGTGCGAGACCTCGCCAAGGCCGGGCTGTGGCCGCTGGCGCTGTTGGTGCTGCTCGCCTCGATTGTCGTACCAGTGCTGAAGCTCACGGGGCTGACGTGCTGTCTCGTTGCGATCCGCGCCCGCTCGGCCTGGCTCTTGCGCCAGCGCACCGCATTTTATCGCTTTATCGACTACATCGGGCGCTGGTCCAATATCGATGTCTTTGTCGTGGCGACCGTGGCGGCCCTGGTGCAGTTCGGCAACCTCACCAGCGTCGAGCCCGGGCCCGGGATCGCCAGCTTTGCCGCGGTCGTCGTGCTGACGATGATCGCCGCCGACGCCTTCGACCCGCGGCTGATGTGGGATGCGGCGTTGCAGGGGCGGCGGCGGTGAGCGGCTCCGACCCCTCGGGCCCGGTCCCGGCGAACCCGCAGCCGCCCCAGCCGAGCCAATCGGCCGGTCTGCCCTGGGTATGGGCGGTGCCGATCGTGGCCTTGCTGATTGCCGGCTGGCTCGGCTATCGCGCGCTGATCGAGCGCGGCCCGACGATCACGATCAGCTTTCAGACCGCCGAGGGCATCGAAGCCGGCCGCACCACGATCCGTTACAAGGATGTCGATCTCGGCAAGGTAACCAGGGTCAGTCTCAGCCCCAACCACTCGCGCGCGATCGTCACCGCGAACATGTCGCGCGAGGCGGACCCGCTGCTGCGCGCCGACACGACATTTTGGGTGGTGCGCCCACGTTTCGGGCTCAGCGGCATCTCGGGGCTGACGACGGTGCTTTCAGGCGCCTATATCGGCATGTTGCCGGGGAAGGGGCAGGCCGGCGCCGATACGTTTACCGGGGTCGAGACCCCGCCCCCCAAGGAGGGGCTGGTCAGCGGCCAAGCCTACACCCTGATCGCCGACCGCCTGGCCGAAGTCAGCGACGGCTCGCCGGTTTACTTCCACGGCGTGCAGGTCGGCGAGGTCATCAGCCATGAGCTTTCCGACCGCGACGGCAGGGTGGCGCTGCATGTCTTTGTCTATGCCCCACACCCCGCGCTGATCCATGCCGAGAGCCGGTTTTGGGTGGCCTCCGGCATCGACGTCTCAATCGGGTCGCAAGGTGTGCGGATCGCGACCGCGCCGCTGATGACGATTTTGAGCGGCGGCATCGTCTTCGACACGCCCGACAGCGAATTGCGCGACAAGCCCAGCCCGCCGGGCTCGCGGTTTTTCCTCTTCACCGACCAGAAGGCCGCCGACGAAGCGGCCGAGCCGGTTCGCGTCTACTATCGCCTGCTGTTCTCCGGCTCGATGCGCGGCGTCGATGTCGGCACCCCGGTCGAGCTGCGCGGACAGCCGGTCGGCCAGGTCAACGCCGTCCGGCTCGAATACGACCCAAAGAGCGACACGATCAAGGTGCCGGTGACGATCGAGGTGGCGCCGCATCGCATCAAGGTCGGCGGCGAGCATCGCGACATGACCGCCACGGATCCGGTCGTCGCGACCAACCGGATGTTCGCCGATCTCGTCGCCAAGGGGCTGCGCGCCCAGCTGGTCAGCGCCAGTCTGCTGACCGGGCAGCAAGTAATATCGCTCGACTTTGTTGCCGACGCGCCGCCGGCGCAGCTGGTTTCTGCAGAGCCCTACCCCGAACTGCCGACGGTCGAGGCGAGCGGCATCGAAGAGATCGAAGGTTCGGCGAACCGGTTGATGAACAAGCTCGCCGCATTGCCGCTCGACCAGCTGGTGGGCCAGATCCGCAATATGGTCGATCATGCCGACACCCTCGTCGCCAGCCCCGATGCGAAGCGCTCGCTGCACAATCTCGATCTGACCTTGGCCAACGCCGCAAGGCTGACGCGGACCGCGGATGTTCAGGTCGGGCCGCTGCTGCAACGCCTCAACGCTGCCGCCGAGCAATTGCGCGGCACATTGATGGTCCTCGGCAACAACCCGGCTGCCGGCAACGATCTCGCGCGCACCCTCGCTGAGCTGAAAGACGCCGCGCGTTCGATCCGGGTCCTCGCCGACTACCTCGAACGCCATCCCGAATCGCTGCTTCGGCAAGGAGGCTTCGGAATGAGGTTCCGCGCCTTGGCAGCGATGATGCTCGCCGGTGTCCTCACGGCCTGCGGCTCGTCGCCGCCGAGCCATTACTACGAGCTGAGCGCAAAGCCCGATCCGGCCCCGGTCGCGCCGGGCGCCTACCCGATGCGGACGGTCGCGATCGGCGAAGTCAAATTGCCGGGCGCGCTCGACCGGCCGCAGATCGCCCGCCAGATCGGTCCGAACCAGCTCGAATACGCCGAATCCGACCGCTGGGCGGGGCCGCTCGACGACATGGTCCGGCGCGTTCTGGCCGCCGATCTGCGCCCGCTGCTGCCGGCGGGCACAGCACTTGTCGCCAGCGATTCGTCGGCGCCGGCCGGATTGACGGTCGCGGTCGAGGTGTCGCGCTTCGACGCCGACAAGGCCGGCCGGGTGATGCTCGACGCCACGTGGGAAACCCTGGACAAGAACGCCAGGGTGACCGGCGCCCCGCGCGCGGCCAATATCGTCGAGCCCGCCTCCGGTTCCGACGCCGCCGCCGTCGCCGCGGCGATGAGCCGGGCCTTGGCACGGCTCGCCGACACCATCGCCGCCGGCATCGCCGGCGCCGCAGCCACAGCGGTGCGCTGATCGCCGCAGCCCCCAACCCGCATGATGGGCCGAACCATAAGTCCTCTTGACCGGGCTTGTCCCGGTCCTCCACGCCTTCTTCTCGGGCATGCCGAAGACGCCGACGGCCGGGCCAGGCCTTGCCTTCCCGCATGACGACCGCGCGCTGATATAAACGGAGGACACATTCGGGCGAGGAGAACGGGATGCGGCTCACGCCACAACAACAGGACGAGATCGCCGCGCAGCGCGCCGAGCAGCAACCGACGCGGCGCGTCACCGTGCCGGCGCTCGAGGAGGTCCTCTACCAGCCGCTGGAGGTGCTCGACCACGGCTTTGTCCGCGTTGTCGACTACATGGGCGACGACGCCGCGGTCGTGCAGGCGGCCCGCGTGTCGTATGGCCGCGGCACCCGCCGGGTCAGCGAAGACCAGGGGCTGGTCAACTACCTGATGCGGCACCGCCACACCACGCCGTTCGAGATGTGCGAGATCAAGTATCACGTCAAACTGCCGATCTTTGTCGCGCGGCAGTGGATCCGCCACCGCACCGCCAACGTCAACGAATACTCGGCGCGCTACTCGATCCTCGACAACGAATTCTACGTTCCGTCGACCGAGCATTTGGCGGCGCAGGCGACCGCCAACCGCCAGGGGCGCGGCGAAATCCTCGAAGGGGCGGCGGCGCGGCATGTGCTCGACTTGTTGCGCGAGGAGGCCGAGCGCGCCTATGCCGGCTACGCCGAACTCTTGAACGAGGACGACTCGGGCATGCCGCTCGACCCGGCCCGGCCCGGCCTCGCCCGCGAGCTCGCCCGCCTTAATCTAAGCCTCGGCTTTTATACCCAGTGGTATTGGAAGACCGATCTGCACAATCTGATGCACTTCCTGTCGTTACGCGCCGACCCCCACGCGCAATACGAGATCCGCGCCTACGCCGAGATCATGCTCGACACGCTAGCGCGCTGGGTCCCGATGACCCACGCCGCCTTTCTCGAATACCGGCTGAACGCCGCCACGATCTCCGCCGCCGGCCTCGCCGTCATCCGCCGCCTCCTCTCGGGCGACCCCGTCGACCAGCCCTCGAGCAGCCTCTCCCCCCGCGAATGGCGCGAGCTGATGGCCCTCCTCACCCGCCCGGCCTAATGCCCGATCGCAATGTGTAGGATGGGTTGAGCGGGAGCGAAACCCGTCGCGGTTTGACACGACCGGGCCGATGACGCGATTGGCGACAACACATGGCCGAACACGACGACCTCGCACGGCCGCTTGATGTTTACAATGCTCCGCGGGTTGGCGGAGTTTGACCGCGATCCGCGCGCGCCGGTGATCGCTAATCGCGGACTGAGAATGAGTCGACTACTACCCAAACGGACGCCGCCCACCAGCAGCGCGAGCCGATCGAGCGCCACGACACCCTGCGAGAGACTCGGACGATTTCCGCCGCAGCTACAATGTGAGCGCCGGGACGATATTTAGACAGACGGTGTGCTCGATGGAGCATCTTTTTCTATGAAAGGGCCTTGTAGTCCGATGGCGATATCCACAGACCGCTTTGACGCGCAATTCGCCCATTTTCGTGACAGCGTGCGTCGAGCTTCAACGAACGGCTCAGAGTTTAGGTCATTTCATAATGGGCTAGCCGCGCAATGGGAAGATTACAAGCCGAGACTTCGGGAGCACGCGCTCTCTCTGCTTGACACAATGCACTGGCGTGAGGACGGCATCGGCCGGGGAGAGATCCTTAATAATGTTATCGCGTCTATCGAAATCGAAGGCGGAAATGACAGGAATAACTTGGTCCGATGGGTAAACAGATTCGGTCACGCGAATCGATCTCACTATTCGCTCCTCGATGCACGGTTGGATAGAGAGCGTCGGTCTGCTTTCGAAAAGGTATTTTTCGATTTCTATCTGGATCGCTCTGATGACGCAACTGTGTTCGAAGCCTTGTGTACTCTGGCAGGCCGGCGATATGACCTTCTTGCCTACCTTTTCTTTTTGAAGGACATGAGCCGATTCATGCCCATTGCGACACGGACCCTCGACGAGGCGTTTGCGTTGCTGGATATCGATCTGGTGACCACCGGGCAATGTTCGTGGGAGAACTATACGCGCTATAACAACGTCCCATCTGACGTTCAAAGCGCGTTACGCGAACGAGCGGGTGTTCCCGATGCGCGCTTAATAGATGCGCACTCATTTTGCTGGATGCTTATCCGGCTCGATAAGGAAATCTTAAGCCGACCGGCGTTTGGCTCAGGAATACCTCGCGGCCGAAGCAATACTGGTACGATATACGATGCCCGCCAGATCTGGGTTTATGAGATGGCTAACGTCATTGAGCAGACCGTCCGCAATTCCAACGGTCAGGTTGTCGAGCGAGTCATTAAAAATAAAGAGTTGCGAATGACACGACCTGAACTTGAGAATCTCTTGTTGGCCTTGATGATCAAGCAGGAAAATCGATGTGCTTTAACGGGCATCCAGTTTCACTTTCCACGCGAGCCAAACTGCCACGAGGGGCTTTTGCCTTCCCCGGATCGTATTGACAGCAACGGGCACTACGAATCGTCGAACCTTCAGGTTGTTTGTCGCTTTGTGAATTTTTGGAAGAGTAACAGCGATAACGAAGAATTCCGGAGACTCCTGACCCTCGTCCGGGCGAGTCGCGACGACGAAACCGGGTGACACTATCCGGCCGTTCGGACACGAACCTTCCGAGGCACGTTATGCGGCGACGCTGGCCTTGATCGCGAGGTTCGCTGTGGACAACCCGCTGGTCACCTTCCCGGGACGCTGCACGGTAACGGTAAAATTGCCCAATTTGCAGTGTATGACGGCTTTATCGGAGACGTCGCGAGCGCGGCCCAAGGGAGGGGCGGAAGTCGGATGGCACGGCGATGGGGCGGACAACAGAGGTGCTGGCGGATTGGAGACAGCGCGCGCAAATCGGGTGGATTTGACGTAACGCGCAATTCCCGGTTCGGACAGATGAATTCCCGGTTCGACGGAAATAATTCCCGATTGGGAGCGCCAGAATTCCCGTTTGCGATGCCACGGGAATTCTCTCGCAAGGCTTTGATATCGGCTGCAGTTTCGACGGCCAAAGTACGCTTTCGGGCCGAGATTCGCGAATATTTCCCGTCGAACCGGGAATTCGGCCAATGCCCGACCGGGCGGTGGCGGCAGATTTGGCTAACTGCGGGTACACGCTTGACCATTCTTCGCTCGCGGCTAGGTTAGCGGCATGCAAGTGCAGCTAACCCCCGAAGAAGAGGCACGGCTTGTCGAGCTTGCCGCCCGCGACGGCCGCACGGCAGGCGATCTCGAGCGCGAGGCGATCCGGCGTTACGTCGAGGACGACGCCAAATTCATCGCGGCGGTCATGGACGGCTTGGCCTCGCTCGACCGCGGCGAATTCGTTAGTCACGAAGATGTTGGAAAGCGAATCGACCGGCTCTTCTCCGGCTGATGCCGATCCGCTGGTCGCCGGAAGCGGCGGAGCTAGAAAGCGCGGAATTGGCCTTGAGCGGCCCTATTCGATAACGATGCGGGGCGGGGCGCGGCCCATCGCGTCGGCGCCGGAGACTTTTTCCCAGACGCGGGCGGCGATTTGGCGGAATACCGCCGAATGCGGGTTCTGGGGGTCGGAGACCGTGATCGGGTGCCCCGAATCCGAGGTCTCGCGGATCTGGAGGTCGAGCGGGACCTCGCCCAGGAACTCGGTGCCGAGCAGCTCGGCCTCGCGGCGCGCACCGCCATGCGAAAAGATCTCGCTGCGGCCGCCGCAATGCGGGCACAGGAAATAGCTCATGTTCTCGACAATGCCGAGCACCGGCACATCGACCTTGCGGAACATGTTGAGCCCCTTGCGGGCGTCGAGGAGGGCGATGTCCTGCGGCGTCGAGACGATGACAGCACCCGCGAGCGGCACCTGCTGCGCCATCGTCAATTGCGCGTCGCCGGTGCCGGGCGGCATGTCGACGACCATGATGTCGAGGGCGCCCCATTCGACCTCGCGCAGCATCTGCTGCAACGCGCTCATCACCATCGGCCCGCGCCAGATCATCGGCGTGTCCTCGGGCACGAGGAACCCCATCGACATGACGCTGAGCCCGTAATTCTCCATCGGCTGCAAGGTCTTGCCGTCGCGCGAGCGGGGCCGGCCCGAGATCCCAAGCATGCGCGGCATCGACGGCCCATAGATGTCGGCGTCGAGCACGCCGACGGCGAGCCCGTTCGCCTTCAGCCCCAGCGCCAGATTGGCGGCGACCGTCGATTTGCCGACCCCGCCCTTGCCCGAGGCAACGGCGATGATCGCGCCGACACCGGGGATGGCGCCGCGCTGGGTTCGCGGCACCGCCGCATGAGCCGCGGGGCGGCCCGCTCCAGGCGCACCGGCGGGCGCGCCCGGTTGCGGCGCCACCCGGCCCCGCGGCGCGGTCTGCGCGGTCAGCACCGCCGTCACCGAGAGCACGCCGGGCACCGCGTCGACCGCTTTCTCCGCCGCCTCACGCAAGGGTTCCAGCCGCGGGCCGCGCTCGGGCTCGACCTCGATCGAGAAGGCGACATTGCCGTCGCGGATCGCGATCCCCGAGACCATGCCGAGCGACACGATGTCCGCCCCGCGGTCGGGGTCGGCGACGGTCGAGAGGGCGTCGCGGATCTGCTGTTCGGTGACGGCCATGTCATTCCTCAATCCGGCGGGCGAAACCTCGGAGGCGCCAATGCTTTGCCAGGTTCGCGCAATGCCCCATGTGACGACCCCCAGCATAGGCCCGGGAACCGTTCCGGCGCGAGCAGCGGGCGCTTTTCTCGGCACCGCCCCGCGAAATTCGCCCTGTGCGAAGAATCTGGGTCCGCCGGCTCTGCTTGACAACAGCCGCCTGCGCTCCACTATCGGGGCGCGAGCGTTGCGCGTCGCGCTTTTGAAGAGTAGCCCGAGGGCGCCGCGACCCCGACCCAGCGCCGCGGAAAGGTTCAGTTTCGATGATCTGGCAAAGTCAGGGGGGCGGTCCGTGGGGCGGCGGCCCTCGCGGCGGCGGCCCGTGGGGCGGCGGTCCCCGCAACAATGGCGGCGGCCCGGGCCCGCGCAACCGCGGCCCCTACCCCCCCGATTTCGAGGAATGGCTGCGGCGCGGCCAAGACCGGGTGCGGCGCATTCTGCCGGGCGGGTTCGGCACCGGCACCGGGATCGCCGTCGTCCTGATCGCGATCGTCGTCATCTGGCTGGCGAGCGGGTTCTACCGGGTCGAGCCCGACGAGGTCGGGATCGTACTGCGCTTTGGCGCCTATAACCGCACCACCCAGCCCGGGCTCAACTATCATCTGCCGAGCCCGATCGAAAGCGCGCTGACGCCGAGCGTTACCCGCGTCAATCGAACCGAGATCGGCTACCGCTCCGGCGAAACCCAGACCACCCGCGAGCCGGTGTCCGAGCAAGTGCCCGAAGAAGCGCTGATGCTGACCGGCGACGAGAACATCGTCGACGTCAACTTCACCGTGTTCTGGGTGATCAAGGACGCGAAGGCCTACCTCTTCAACATCCGCGACCCGGAGCTGACAGTCAAATCGGCTTCCGAAAGCGCCATGCGCGAGGTCATCGGCGAGACCCCGATCGCCCAGGCGCTGGCCGAAGGGCGCGCCAAGGTCGAGGCTCAAACCCAGCAATTGCTGCAGACGATCCTCGACAGTTATGGCGCCGGGATCGAGATCACCCAGCTCCAGCTGCAGCGGGTCGATCCGCCCGCCGAGGTCATCGACGCGTTCCGCGACGTTCAGGCGGCACTCGCCGATCGCGCGCGCCTGCGCAACGAGGCCGAGTCCTATCGCAACGGCATCATCCCGCGGGCGCGCGGCGACGCCGTACGGATCGAGCAGGAGGCGGAGGCCTATCGCCTTGCGACGATCGCCCGCTCGCAGGGCGACGCCGCCCGTTTTCTGTCGGTCTACAACGCCTTCAAGGTGGCCCAGGACGTGACCCTCGAGCGGCTTTACCTCGATACCATGGAGCAGGTGCTGAAGAACAGCAACAAGGTGATCATCGACAAATCCGCCCAAAGTGCCACCGGGGTGCTGCCTTATCTGCCGCTGCCCGCCCTCGGCGGCGGCACCGCAAAAACCGCCGCACCCGCCCCGGCAAGCGGCCCCAGCGCCGCGACGCCCGACAATGGCGGGGCGTCGCCGCAATCGCAATCCTCGGTTCAATTGCCGGACACCGCAACGCCGTCGCCGCCGTCGGCTAGCGGGCAGGATTGAGACGATGGCGGCGATGAGGAAGAGACGATGAGCCGGCGCGCCCTCTTTGCCGTCGCCGCGGTGCTCGTGGTTGCCGGCATCTTCGCGATGAGCTCGCTGTTCATCGTCGACCAGACCGAGCAGGCGCTGGTGCTGCAGTTCGGCCAACCGCGCCGCGTCATCCATACCCCCGGCCTGCAGGCCAAGCAGCCGTTCATTCAGAATGTGATCATCTACGACAAACGCTTGCTCGACTTCGAGCCGCCGCCCGAGGAGGTCATCGCTTCTGATCAGAAGCGGCTCGTCGTCGACACCTATGCGCGCTACAGAATCACCAACCCGCTGCTGTTCTATCAGACCGTCGCCACCGAGGCAGGGGTGCGCGCCCGGCTTGGCGCGCTGGTCAACGGCAGCCTGCGTCAGGTCATTGGCAATGTCACGTTGTCGGCGCTGCTGTCGCCGGAGCGGGCGAAAATCATGGG
This sequence comes from Allostellaceae bacterium, assembly GCA_035570935.1. Taxonomy (GTDB): domain Bacteria; phylum Pseudomonadota; class Alphaproteobacteria; order ATCC43930; family CGMCC-115725; genus AP-15. The sequence goes on along the minus strand of DATMKU010000106.1, from coordinate 14,182 downwards.
GCAGATCCGCGACGAGGTCGCCGGTCAGGCCAAGCCCTTCGGCATCGATGTCGTCGATGTCCGCATCCGCCGCGCCGATCTGCCGACACAGAACAGCGAGGCGATTTATGCCCGCATGCGTTCCGAACGCCAGCAGCAGGCGGCGCAATACCGCGGCGAAGGGGCCGAGGCGGCGCAGACCGTACGGGCCAATGCCGACCGCGAACGAACCGTGATCCTCGCTGACGCGCAGCGCAACGCTCAAAAGCTGCGCGGCCAGGGCGACGCCCAGGCGATCGAGATCTATGCCAAGGCGTACGATCAGGATAAGGACTTCTTTACATTTTACCGGTCGCTGCAGGCCTATCGCGCGGCGTTCGGCGGCAGCAACACGTCGTTTGTGCTCAACCCGAACAGCAGCTTTTTCCGTTACTTCGAAAGCCCGGGCGGGCCGCCGACGCCGGCCGCGGGGCCGGCGGCAAAACCTGGCGCGCGATGAACCGAACGCCGCCGCTCGGCCGGTGATCCGCAAACCTATCGGCCGATGCGCGATTTGTGGACGGCGTTTGCCCTTGTCCTGGTCATCGAGGGCTGTCTTTACGCGCTGTTTCCCGAGGGCATGAAGCGGGCCGCGGCCCGGGCGATGGCACTGCCGCCGCAAGTCCTGCGCATGGCCGGGCTCGCCGCCGCCGGCGCTGGTGTCGCCCTCGTCTGGCTGGTCCGGCATTGAAGAGGTTTCGATTTCGCAGCGGCGGCGGTCGCGAATCCGGGCACCGCGAAAGCGGCTGGCTTGGCGCCGCCTTCTCCCGTAATCTCGCGTCGAGCTTCAAGCCTCAATCGCGCCCCGGACGACTGTTGAAACCGAAGGCGCGGGGCCTTCGCGAGGAGTCGACCCAGGTGCCGTTTCGCCCTTCGATGCTGATGCGCCGCGCCGCGGCGGCTGCGTTTGCCGCGTTTCTCGTCGCGGCTCCGGCGGCGGTCGCCATCGCTCCAGCGCCGGCGCTGGCACGGCCGGCACCAGACGGCTTTGCCGATCTCGCGGCCAAGCTGTTGCCGTCCGTCGTCAACATCTCGACAACGCAGACCCTCAAAACCGCGGGCGGCGACGAAGGCGAGCCCGACTTGCCGCAATTCCCGCCGGGATCGCCATTCGAGGAATTCTTTCACGACTTCCTCGAGCGCAACCTGCCCAAGGGCGAGCATCAGGATGTAGCGCCGCGCAAGGCGACGTCGCTCGGCTCGGGCTTTATTATCGATCCGGCGGGCTATATCGTCACCAACAACCATGTGATCGCCGACGCCGACGAGATCACAGTCATCCTGCACGACAACACCAACCTCAAGGCGAAGGTGGTCGGCCGCGACACCAAAACTGATATTGCCCTGCTCAAGGTCAAGGCCGACAAGCCGCTGGTTGCGGTCAATTGGGGCGACAGCGACGTTGCGCGCGTCGGCGATTGGGTGCTGGCGATCGGCAACCCGTTCGGGCTTGGCGGCAGCGTTACCGCGGGTATTCTTTCGGCGCGCCAGCGCGACATCAATTCCGGCCCCTATGACGACTTTCTGCAGACCGATGCGCCGATCAATCGCGGCAATTCCGGCGGGCCGATGTTCAACATGGACGGCCAGGTGATCGGCATCAACACCGCGATCTATTCGCCCTCGGGCGGCTCGATCGGTATTGGCTTCGCCATCCCGTCGGCGCTGGCCAAAGAGGTCGTCAGCGAGTTGAAAAACGAGGCCGACCATACCGTGCACCGGGGCTGGCTCGGCGTTCGCATTCAGGCGGTGACCGACGAGATCGCCGAAAGCCTCGGGCTCGACAAGGCGCGCGGCGCGCTGGTCGCGAGCGTCAGCGACAAGGGACCGGCGCAGGCCGCCGGTATCCAGCCCGGCGACGTCATTTTGGATTTCGACGGCAAGGATGTGAGCGACATGCGCCGCCTGCCGCGGCTGGTCGCCGAGACGCCGGTCGACACGACGGTTCCGGTCATGGTGTGGCGCAAGCGCGCCCAGACCACGGTCCAGGTCAAGGTCGGCCGGCTCGAGGAGAGCGAACAGCAGCTGGCGAGCACCAACGCGGCCCCGAAAAAGGCCGCCAAAAGCGAGAGCAGCCTGGTCAAGACGCTGGGATTGACGCTGTCCGGCATGACCCCGGAGCTCAAGGACAAATATTCCTTGGGCGATGACGCCAAAGGTGTGGTGGTCGTCGGTGTCGCCAAGGACAGCTCCGCCGCCGACAAAGGTTTTCATCCCGGCGACGTGATCATGGAGGCGGCGCAGGAGGAAATAAAAAATCCGGAAGATCTTGCGGCCAAGATCGACGAAGCGAAGAAGTCTGGGCGCAAATCGATCCTGCTGCTGGTCCAACGGCAAGGCGACCTCCGCTTTGTCGCCTTGCGCGTCGATCAGAGTTGAGCCGCGCCAGTTGAGGCAACGAAATCGGCTTTGAGATATCCCTGCGCGTAGAGAAGGCCGGTCAGATCGGCGTGGTCGAGACGGTGGCGTGCCGCGGCGGCAACCAGCGGTTTGGCGCGAAAGGCGACACCGAGCCCAGCGGCATCGAGCATCGGCAGGTCGTTCGCGCCGTCGCCGACGGCGATCGCCGCGCCGGGTGCGATGCCGAGTTCGGCGGCGAGCCCCAGCAATATTTGTCGTTTGGTTGCGCCGGTGACGATCGGCGGCAGCACTCGGCCAGTCAGCCTGTCCTCGGCAATCTCCAGTCGGTTGGCGGCGACGCGGTCAAAGCCGAGTTGGCCGGCAACAGGATCGGCAAATATCGCAAACCCGCCGGTAACGAGCGCGGTCAGGGCACCGGCCCGGCGCATCGTCGTAACGAGCACCGCAGCCCCTCGGGTCAGGCGGATCCGGGCGGCGGCTTCGCTGAGCAAGCGGCTCTCGGTCCCGACCAACAACGCGACGCGGGCGGCGAGCGCGCCGGCGAAATCGAGCTCGCCGTTCATCGCCCGCCGAGTGATTTCGCTAATCTGAGGACCGATCCCGAGGATCTCACCCAATTCATCGAGCATTTCGTTTTCGATGATCGTCGATTCGAGATCGGCGACGAGCAGCCGCTTGCGCCGCCCGGCGACCGGTTGAACCAGGATGTCGACCGCCGCATCGCCGATGGCCGCGCGCGCCACCGTCACGACCGCCCCAGGCTCCGAGGCATCCACGAACAAGTCGCAGGCTTCGTCCGTCGCGAGCCAGTCGGGCTCGGCCCCGACCGCCAACGCTTTGCCGACCCGGGCCGCGAGCTGGGGAAGACGCCGGTCGAGCCCGGCGGCGATCATGGTGACGACGAGGCGCATCGCCTTTTGTCCTACGCCGGCGCCCGTGCCCGCGGCAAGCCGCAAGACGGCATGCCGCCGGTAGTCGTCATCGGCGGTCCGACGGCGAGCGGCAAGTCGGCGCTGGCGCTGGCACTGGCGGGGCAGTTGCGCGGGACCATCATCAATGCCGACGCCCTGCAATGCTACCGCGACCTGGCAATTTTGACGGCGCGGCCCGATGCTGCCGCGCAGGTGCGGGCGCCGCACCGGCTCTACGGCTTTCTCGACGCCGCCGAGCGCGGCTCGGCCGGCGGCTGGCGTGCCCTGGCGATGGTGGAGATCGCGGCCGCAAGGTCAGCCGAAAGCCTGCCGATTGTCGTCGGCGGCACTGGGCTCTACCTGCGTGCGCTGCGGCGCGGGCTTGCACCCTTTCCCGAGATACCCGAGAAGATCGGCGAGGAGGCGGCGGCATTGCATCGCACCCTCGGCGGCGTTGCGTTTCGCGAGCAGCTGGCGGAACTCGACCCGGAAGCGGCCCGACGCCTGCACGCGGGCGACACGCAGCGGCTGGTCCGCGCTTACGCGGTGGTGCGCGCCACCGGCGTCTCGATCGGCGCTTGGCGCGACGAGCCGCACCCTGCATCGCCTTATCGATTTGCGACGATCCTGATGATGCCGCCGCGCGATCGGCTGTACGCCGCCTGCGACCTACGCTTTGCCGCGATGATCGGAAGAGGGGCCTTGTCCGAGGCGGCGACGATCGCCGCGCGTGGGCTCGATCGCGGCCTGCCGGCGATGAAGGCGGTCGGCCTGCCGGAACTGCTGAGCCATCTGCGGGGGGAGTTGACGCTCGCCGAAGCGGTCGGCGCCGGGCAGCGCGCGACGCGGCGCTATGCGAAACGCCAGATGACCTGGTTTCGCCACCAATTGCAGCCCGATCTGATTTTAGATGAGCAATTTTCGGAAAGTTTGCTGCGGCGCTCACGTCAGTTTATTGACGAGTTTTTGTTGACCGACCTGGGATAGCTGACTAGGGTGCGCGCCCCGTCCAAGGCCTGCGCCGCCGTGGGCGGGTCGCATTAGTGCAGCCTTTTCTTGCCGAGGAGTTAGTCATGTCGGCCGAGCCGATCAGTGGAGCGGATATCGTCATCAAGGCGCTCGTCGACCAGGGCGTCGATGTCGTTTTCGGCTACCCGGGCGGCGCGGTCCTGCCGATTTACGACGCGCTCTACAAGCAGAATTCGCTGCGTCACATCCTGGTGCGCCAGGAAGGCGGCGCGGTGCACGCCGCGGAGGGCTATGCGCGCTCCACTGGCCGGGTCGGCGTCGTGCTGGTGACGAGCGGCCCCGGTGCCACGAACGCGGTGACCGGGCTGACCGACGCGCTGATGGATTCGGTGCCGGTGGTATGCCTGACCGGCCAGGTTCCGACCCACCTGATCGGCAACGACGCCTTTCAGGAGGCCGACACCACCGGCATCACCCGGCCATGCACCAAGCACAACTACCTGGTCAAGGATGTGCGCGATCTCTCGCGCATGCTCCACGAGGCGTTCTACATTGCGAAGAGCGGCCGGCCGGGGCCGGTTGTGATCGACCTGCCGAAAGACGTGCTGTTCGCGCTCGGCCCCTACAGCGGGCCCGAGGACGGGCGCCACAAGAGCTATCGTCCGCAACTCGTGCCGGAGCCGGCACGCATCACGCAAGCCGTCGAGATGATCGCCGCGGCCAAACGGCCGCTGTTCTACGGCGGCGGCGGGCTGATCAATTCGGGGCCGGAGGCCTGCGCCCGCTTTACCGAACTGGTGCGTCTGGCCGACGCACCCTGCACCCTGACCTTGATGGGCCTCGGCGCCTTGCCCGCCAGCGACCCGCATTTTCTCGGCATGGTCGGGATGCACGGCACCTATGAGGCGAATCTGGCGATGCATGGCTGCGATCTGATGATCGCGGTCGGCGCGCGGTTCGACGACCGGGTGACCGGGCGGTTGAACGCGTTCTCGCCGGGATCGAAAAAGATCCACATCGACATCGACCCATCCTCGATCAACAAAAACGTGCGCGTCGACCTGCCGATTATCGGCGATGTCGGTCAGGCGATGGCGGCGATGCTCGAAGCTTGGCCGCGCGGCGGATTGGCTGCGGACCGCCGCGAATGGTGGCGCCGGATCGACGAATGGCGGGCGCGCGACTGCCTGCGCTATGACAAAAGTTGCCAAGGCGTGATCAAACCGCAATACGCAATCGAGCGGCTTTATGCGCTGACCCGCGGCCGCGACGTCTACGTCACGACCGAGGTCGGCCAGCACCAGATGTGGGCCGCGCAGTTCTTCAAATTCGACGAGCCCTATCATTGGATGACTTCGGGCGGGCTCGGGACGATGGGGTATGGGCTGCCGGCGGCGGTCGGCGTCCAGATCGCCCATCCCGATGCGCTCGTCGTCGACATCGCCGGCGAAGCCTCGATCCTGATGAACATTCAGGAGATGTCGACGGTGTCGCAGTATCGGCTGCCGGTTAAATTGTTCATCCTCAACAACCAGTACATGGGGATGGTGCGGCAATGGCAGGAATTGCTGCATGGCGGCCGCTATTCCGAGAGCTACACCGCGGCCCTGCCCGATTTTGTCAAACTGGCCGATGCCTTTGGCGCCAAGGGCCGGCGGGTCGAAAATCCCGCGGAGGTCGACGATGCGATCCTTTGGATGCTGAAGACCCCTCAGGCGGTGATCCTCGACATGGCTGTTGATCCCAAGGAAAACTGCTTTCCGATGATCCCCTCGGGTGCCGCGCATAACGAAATGCTGCTCGGACCCAAGGACGAGGTCGAACAGCCGGTCTCGGAGGAAGGCATGGTGCTGGTGTGAAGCACCTTCGGAACCGCCGTACCGACATCAACACATGTCCGTTTTCCTCGTCACCCCCGCGAAAGCGGGGGCCCAGGTACAACCGTCCGTCGCTCGCCCCCTGTTCATGCCAGGGGCAGGCTCTGGGTTCCCGCTTTCGCTGGAATGACGACTAAAGAAAAATGGACGGCATCGAGCGGCATACGATGGCGGTTCTCGTCGACAACGAGCCCGGCATCCTCGCGCGCGTCGTCGGCCTGTTTTCCGGGCGCGGCTACAACATCGAGAGCCTGACCGTCGCCGAGGTCGATCGCCACAACAGCGTGTCGCGGATCACGATCGTGACCTCGGGCACCCGGATGATCATCGAGCAGATCAAGGCGCAGTTGTCGCGTCTCGTACCGGTGCACAAGGTCCATGATTTAAGCGACGAGGGGCCATTTGTCGAGCGCGAGATGATGCTGGTCAAAGTCGCCGGCCAAGGCGAGGCGCGTATCGAGGCATTGCGGCTTGCCGACATCTTTCGCGCCCGCGTCATCGACTCGACGATCGACAGCTTTGTCTTCGAGATGACCGGAGCGGCCGAAAAATTGAACGCCTTTATCGCGCTGATGGAGCCGTTGGGTTTGGTCGAGGTTTCGCGCACCGGCGTCGTCGCGATCGCGCGCGGCGCGGCGAGTTTATAGTGGACTGTCGGAGGGCGAACCCGGCGCTTGGTGTATTGATCTCGTCGTTCCCGCGAAAGCGGGAACCCAGGGCTGACGCTCCGGCCTTTGCCCTGGACCCCCGCTTTCGCGGGGGCGACGGTATGCCCGGAACGGAGGCGGGACATGCGGGTGTATTACGACCGCGATGCTGATGTGAACCTGGTCAAGTCGAAAAAGGTCGCGGTCATCGGCTACGGCAGCCAGGGCCATGCCCACGCCAACAATCTGCGCGACAGCGGGGTCAAGGACATCGTCGTGGCGCTCCGCCCAGGGTCGGCCTCGGCGCAGAAGGCCGAAACCGCCGGTCTCAAGGTCGTGACGCCGGCCGAAGCGGCGAAATGGGCCGACATCGTCATGGTACTCGCCCCCGACGAATTGCAGGCGCAGCTCTACGCCAGCGATCTGCGCGGCAATATGCGCGAAGGTACGGCACTCGCCGTCGCGCACGGCCTTAGCATCCATTTCCGGCTGATCGAGCCGCGCCCCGACATGGATGTCTTCATGATCGCGCCAAAGGGGCCGGGCCACACCGTGCGCTCCGAATATCTGCGCGGCGCCGGGGTGCCGTGCCTGCTCGCGGTCGACCAGAACCCGTCGGGGAACGCCACCGAGATCGCGCTATCCTACGGTTGCGCCATCGGCGGCGGGCGCGCCGGGGTCATCGAGACGACATTCCGCGAGGAATGCGAGACCGACCTCTTTGGCGAGCAATCGGTGCTGTGCGGCGGCCTGACTTCGCTGATCCTCGCTGGCTACGAGACCCTTGTCGAAGCGGGTTACGCGCCGGAAATGGCCTATTTCGAATGCTGCCACGAGGTCAAATTGATCGTCGACCTGATCTATGAGGGCGGCATCGCCAACATGCGCTATTCGGTGTCGAACACCGCCGAATATGGCGATTACAGCCGCGGGCCGCGGGTTATCGACGAGCACGTTCGCGCCGAGATGAAGAAGATCCTGGCCGACATCCAATCCGGCCGCTTCGCGCGCGAATGGGTGCTCGAGAACACCGCCGGGCAGGCGAGCTTCAAGGCGCTGCGGCGCCGCGCCGCCGAGCATCCGATCGAGGAGGTCGGCGAGAAGCTGCGCGCGATGATGCCGTGGATCGCCCAAAACCGTCTCGTCGACCGCAGCAAGAACTGAACCGCCCGGCCGCGCCGATAATCCGGCTGTTCGGATTACCGGCGGCGGCCGATGCTGCTGGTGCTACTCGCGGATCAACACTGCCCGCCGGTTCTGAGCTTGCGTCGCTTCATCGGCTCCGGAGGCGTTTGGGCCGCCCGGCCGGCAGGCGTTCTCGAGCTTGATCCGGTCGCCGGCAATGCCGCGTGTCTCGAGTGCGTCACGCACTTGATTGGCCCTCAGTTGCGCGAGCACTTGCGGCCCTAGGCGCGCACCTTCGTCATCCGAACAGTAAGCCCTGACGGTGACCTTGACGCCCGGATTGGCCCGCAGAAAGTCGGCCTGCCGCGCGAGCGCCTCGCCGGCCGATTGCGACAGCGCGACCTTGTCCCGATCGAAAAAGATCGCGTCTCCGACGACCGGGGAAGCCGGGGCCGCTCCAGGGCCAGCCGAAATCCTAAAGAACAGCAGCGCCGCGGCGATCATCGCCGCGGACGCGCCGCCGGCCGCGGCAACGCGAAAGGCCCGTCGGCGGGGAGCAGATTCCGGCTTGGTGTCCCGGCCCGCCGCAGCCGAAGCGTGCGCATCGAGCGGGATCCGGAAGACGTGGACCGGCCTGGCGATGTTCTTGACCTGTCGTTGGCCCAAATCCTCGAAACCAAAGCCGAGCTTGTCGCGCACCTGGTCGCGGACGATCCGGCTGACGCAAATCCCGCCGGGGTCGGCCAGCCCTTCGAGCCGAGCCGCGACGTTGACGCCGTCGCCGAAAATGTCGGCCTCGTCGATGATGATGTCGCCGAGATTGATCCCGATGCGAAGCACGATCGGGTCCTCGGCCGGTGTCAGCTCGCAGCGCCACTTCATTTCGCGCTGGATGGCGACGGCGCAGCGCACCGCGTCGACGATGCTGGCGAACTCGACCAACAGACCGTCGCCGGTTGTCTTGACGATCCGCCCCCGATGCTCATCGATTTTCGGGTCGGTAACCTCACGCCTAACCGCTTTCAGGGCAAAGAGCGTCCCCTCCTCGTTCTTGCCCATCAACCGCGAATAGCCGACGACGTCTGCCGCCAGGATCGCCGCCAGCCTCCTTTCGGTGCGCTCTTCTCCTGCAACGTTCATCTGCCCGACCCTAAGGCAAGCCCACTGGGCCAAACAATAGCCCGACGCCGATGCCCGGGCGGGCCCGCTCGCGGGCGGGATGGCGCCAAATCCGATCCCTGACGATGATCGAGATATTATTTGTGGCGTCCTCCACCGCCCCCGCCTCCGCCAAAATGAGCCGCCTGCGGCGCGGCGCGACCCATCATCCCGCCGCCGCGATACGACGCCGCCGGTGTTTGGAAAACCTGCGGCCGACCGAATTGTTGCGCGCCGCCGCGAAAGCCTTGAGCCATCTGAGGCCGCGCGAATTGTTGCGCGCCGCCGCGAAACCCTTGAGCTGTCTGTGGGCCGCCGAATTGTTGCGCGCCGCCGCGAAACCCTTGGGAAACCTGTGGCCGGCCGAATTGCTGGGCCCCACCGCGAAATCCTTCGGATGAGCTTTGGAAAACCTGCGCTCGGCCGGCTGGCGGGGCTGCTCCGCGAGCGGCTTCCGGGCCGCCGTGGGCGGTCTCGGCACGCCCGTATTGCGCCGCGGCACCATGGCTCCCGACAGCGCCGCGGCCGATTTCCGGCCGCTCGCCGCCGCGCCCTGCGGCAGGCGGGGCGCCTCTCGCTGCCATCCCCGGCTCGTGTTCAATCCCGGGGGCGCCGCCCGGCCGCGCGTGCAAACCATTGGCCGCCGCGGCCGCCGGCATCGCGCCATGCGGTTCGCCGCGGAATTCGCCCGGCCCATCCGGGGTTCTGAAGACGGCCGGCGTAATGTGCGGCGCGCCGTGCATCACGCCCGCGTGCTCCAGCCGATCGGAGCCCACCGGCCTCACCATTTCGCGATCGATGCGGCGCGCGTTGGCGAACGCCTCGCGCGAGACCACCGTTGCAAAACGCCGGTTGACGTATTGTGCCCGCCAGAACTCGCGCCCGCGGTCGCCATAGCCGTGCGGGCCCGAATCGTGGAAATGCCCGCGTTCCGGGGCGTTGACGCTCGCAACGTAATCGGGTCCCGCTTGGTACCACGGCGCGTAATCGTCACCGGGACCCAGCGGAAACCATCCGACATCGGGTCCGCCGTCAGGGCTGTTGTCGGAATCATCGGGCGCGTCGACAAAGGCGACGAGCGCCGGAGCGTAAACCGGGTGGGGCTGGACCGCGCCCGGCACCCATCCCCAATGGCCGTCGATATTGGCCCAACGGCCATAATGAAACGGCGCGAAGCCCCAGGGCTGGTCGTCGACCCAGGTCCAGCCCCAGGGCTCGATCCAGTCCCAGTGGCCAAAGCGATAGGGCGCCCAGTCGTCCGGCACCGAAGTCGGGAACCACACCGGTTCGGAATCGGGAAGCGTATCCCAGCGGCCGTAGCGATCGAGCGCGTCGGCTCCGGTGGTTTCGGCGGATACGTATCGGGTCGACTGCCGGGGCGCTTGCGGCGATTGATCCTCGTCGGATTGCTCGACCCACAACAGAAATTCGTCGGAAGGCGGCTGTCCTGAAGCGGCCGTAACGGTGCCGGATTTCGCGGATGGCACTGGCGCGTGGGTCCCGTTGAGCCGAGTGGCGTCAGGTGTCGGCGACGGCGCGCGGTTGTCCGCGGTGGGCGAGACGGCAGCCTCCGACGGTGTGCCCGATTGGTCTTGAGCGGAGGGCGGAGCAGAATTAGGCGCGGAGAGCGCCGTTTGGCCCGCAACGACGGGGCTCGGGGTTTCGTGCGCAGACGATATTGTGGACGTTTGTGTTGGGTTGGACGGTGTCGAAACAGCGGTGTTCGGGGGCGCGGCCGGATTGATGCCCGTCCAGTCGCTTACGGTAGTGGCGAGGGCGGGATAATCGCCGGTGATTTGGACCGCTTTCCCGGCGCCGATCGGCAAGTCGGCGGCACCCCCGACAAAACGGGCTTTTCCTTCAAAGACGACAATCCGAGTCGGCTGATCGCCCGTGCCGGTTTCGATGTCGTAGGCGCCCGGTTGCAACAGCCATAGCGAACCGCGCGGCATCTCGAGCTCGACACTTTCACCCGGCTCGAGCTTGTTGAGCTGGAGATAGATGCGGCCGTAGCGAATGCTCGCTTCGATCAACTGACCGGTCAGATTGAGCATGTTGAGCCGGGTGTCGTCAGACATCTGGATTGCGTCGGGGCCGATCCTGACGCGGGCGCGCGCCATCGCACCCGTCTTCAGCGACATGTCCTGGCAGACCGGCTGATCGAAATCGGCCTGCAGCCAATTTTCCGCATCGGATCCGTTTGGCTCGCCCGGCTCGGCGCGCAGGACGTAGCTGACTTCACCCGAAACGTAGTTGAGGCTGCCGACGCGGCGCGGGGCATCCTCGGCAAACGCTGGGGCCGCGAGCACAATCGCGGCGCCGAGCCAACCTGCAAGCAGCTGGCTCGCGAGCCGTACAGTCGACAAAAATGCTGCCCGGAGGAAGAGCAAAGGCTGTTTTTTCAGGGCTAAGGTTGACCGAGCGCGTGAAGCACCACCTCATTTACCTTCTCTCGGACATTCTACTTCAAATAAGCGACGTTGATCAATCATTTCGCAATGAACGGCGCTCACTCGCCAAAAATCGGTTCCGCTTCCCTTGCAGCTAGAAGCGAGGTCGGAACGAAAGAAGATCACTTAGTTAATCTTCGCTTTATGATTGCAATAAAATCGAAAACGTGTTGTAATTGAAGTTAACAAGTTTCCGTTAATCAATAGCGGCTTGGCTTGCATGAACAGCCGTACCGGGATTGATGCGGGGCCCCTCGGTTGCGGATGCTGCCGCCGATCGCCGGAGCATCGCCGGGCCAGACCCGCGTTGCCGTCAGTCGCGTTGTTTTCGGCGCTCGCCTTCCTCGCCGCTCTCTCGCCGCAAGTTCTTGCGGCAACCCCCACCCCTGCAACGGGATCTGCGCCGGTCGCTTCCGCGAAGCCAGCGATCGAAGAATGGCTGAACCAGAACGTGCGCATGCGGGAGACCGCACAGGCGATGAGCGAGCCGTCACCTGGCGGTAGACCCTCGGGTGAAATTCGCGCAGGCGCCGAGGTCAAGGCGATCGGCCTCGTGGCCGGGAAGAAGTGGGTGGAAATCGAGTTGCCCGACCAGTCGCAGGCTTATGTCCCGAGGGAGGCAATCGAATACGAAAGCGATTCCGCCGCGCCGGCGCCGGCATCGACCTCTTTGTCTGAAAGCCCACCCACATCCGCCCAAACGGCCGCCCCGGACCTCGCACCCGCGTCGGCTCCGGGCGCGGTTCGCGGAAAGGTCGACCGGGTGCCCAATGCGGCGACCTTGGTCGTGGGCGACCAGCGCATCCGATTGTCCGGCATCGATCCCGGGCCGGCCGAGGTGCTCGGGCCATTCGAGAACTGGATCGAGGCGCAGGGCGATCTGGTGTGCGATCCCGATGCCCAGACCGGGCGGTATCACTGTTTGACCGGCTCCGGCATCGATGTCGCCGAAGCCGCGATTTTGAACGGGGCGGGCCGCGTCGGCGACGGCGCCACCCCCCAATATCGCGACAGCGAGACGCAGGCGCGTAATGCCAAGCGCGGTCTGTGGCAAGGGCCATGATCATGGACAGGAGAAGAACATGCGTCATTGGATTTTGCTGGCGGCTTTCGGCGCGACGACGGTTCCGCTTGCAGCCCTGACCGGGTGTGTTCCCGCGGTTATGACGCCGACCGTAACCGCGACGCCTGGGCCGGGAAAGCTACCCGCCGACTTCGCCTCGGATCATGCCGCATGCGCGGCACAAACCAATCAGCAAATGGCTTCGGCGGTCCAAGCAGCGAACAACCAGGTTACCGGAACCGCATTGCAGAATGTCTTGACCGGAACCGGTGCCAACGCGGTGGACGTCAACACCCAGGCGACTTCTGCGTTGCAGCAGCAATACGACACTGCCTACTCCGCCTGTATGTATGCCAGGGGCGATAACATACCCCCCTATTACATGCAGCCGACCTACTACGCCGAACCGACCGAACCTTCCTCCAGCCATCACGCGAGGAGGCGAGTAGCGCACAAGGCGACACCGCCCAAGCCGACGACGACCGCTGCGTCCAACCCCGGCCCGTCTGCCGGTTCGGGCTTTGTCGTTCCGGCGCCAACGGCAACGCCCGCCTCCGGCTCGGGTTTTGTCCAACCCACACCTGTGCAACCAGCGAGTGCGAACAGCGGCTTCGCGGTGCCGCCGGCGGCAACGCATTGAAGGCGACCGTGGTTGGATGACAAAGACCGCCGTCGCCGAGCGCCGGGTTTGTAGGCTCAGCGCTGCGTTTGCAGCAACCTCGCCTCTCCTCCTGCGGATGCGATCAACTCGACTGCCTTGGGATCGAAGCTGACAAAGACCTCCCCACCGAGCCTGCGGCCGTCGAAGGCGATCACGCCGTCGGCGAAATCGCCGCCCGCTTCGAGCACAGCTAGGCCCGCTTCGACCGCCGGACGGTCAACCTGTACAGTGGCACTGTCAAGCAGGCTCCTGATCATTCCGAGAACCTCGCTGGCGGCGCACCTATAGCCGCGCGTCAGTACCCAGACGAATTCGCACAGCCCCGGCAGCGTCACCGCAATCAGTTCAGCGGTGCGCAACAATTCTGCCGCCAACCTCGCCTGGTCAGAATCGTCAAGAACCGCTCCACGCACGAGAACATTCGTGTCGACGGTGACCCTCAACGAAGGCCAGCCCAGCCTTGTGCGGCGATCTCGCCGATCTCTTCGATCGTCAGCGGCTTGGTCCCAGGCCGCTGCGCGCAGCCGATGAAGTCCTCAATCGAGCCGGTGCGCCTGGCCGCCCGCACTTCGAGGCGGCCGTTCGGCAGTATATCGACCTCGACCTTTTGACCGGGGGTGACGTCCAAATGCCGCAGCACTTCCTTGCGGAGGGTCACCTGACCCTTCGCGGTGACGGTGAGGGTGAGGGTTGTCGTCATCGCTGCCTCTTTGCTTCCAAGAGTAAGGTAAGGCTAATTCGCCTTACCATCAAGGCAAAATCCGATGAGGCTCGGACAAAGCCGTGGAATTAGGCGGCGCGGCGGGGCAGAGTTGGGGAAGCGCCAAAGCAACCTCGGGAGGACTGCCCCATGCCTCAATCCGCGATCCCGCCCGGCCGTCACGCACCGGTCCGCCCGGACTGGCTCGACAAGCGCAAAGAGGAGACGATCGAGCCGGGATT
>DATMKU010000105.1:0-10855 GCA_035570935.1 Allostellaceae bacterium | reverse complement strand
CCAATTTATCGGCAAGGAGATCGGGGTCAGCGACTGGTTTACCATCGACCAGGCGATCATCGACAAATTCGCCGAGGCAACCGGCGACCATCAGTGGATCCATGTCGATGTCGAGCGCGCCAAGCGCGAGATGCCGGGCGGGAAGACGATCGCCCACGGCTATCTGACCCTGTCGTTGGTGCCCCGCCTCGCGGCGACGATCTATCGGGTCAAAAAGCGCTCGCGCGGCCTCAATTACGGTTCGAACCGGGTGCGTTTTACCGGCCAGGTGCCGGCCGGCTCGCGCATCCGCCTCCGGCAGAAGATCAAATCGGTCGAGCCGGTCGAGGGCGGCGGGGTGCGCATCACCTCCGAAAGCACGATGGAGGTCGAAGGGGCCGCGCGCCCGGCTCTTGTCGCCGAGACAATCAGCATGCAATTCGAGTAACGCGGGGAGGCCGGTTCGTGCCCTATTCGTCGTTCCCGCGAAAGCGGGAATCCAGGGCCCCAGCACCCAGAAGTCGCCCCCTATTCAGGCCAGGGGCAAGCGCTGGGCGCCCGCTTTCGCGGGGGCGATGGTAGCTGTAATGTGGTTCGGTGAGATCGCGTAGCAGGCGAGGAGGAACGATCAAATGACCAGCAACGGAAAGAACGAGCAGGCATCATACATCTATCTGGGACTGGCCGGCGAGACCGGTCGCGGCCGGGTCGTCGATTCGGGCCTGTTCCGCATGGCCGACGGCAATGACGAATGGGAACCGCTGGCGCGCGGGCTACCCGATATGCCGGCGATACGGGCGCTGGCGGTGCATCCGCAAAAGCCCCAGATCGTCTATGCCGGGACCCAATCGGGCCCCTATCGCAGCGCTGACCGCGGCGAGCACTGGGAAAAGGTGAACGTGCCGGATCATGGTCTTCCGGTGTGGTCGGTGCTGTTCCATCCGCACGACCCCGACGTGATTCTGGTCGGCTACGAGAATTGCGAGATCTACCGCAGCGATGATGCCGGCGAACGCTGGACCCGGCTGCCGGTCTCCGTGCGCTTTCCGGAAATCACGACCGCGCCGGGGGCTAATCCCGCAAAGCGCGTCTTGATGCTCGACGCCAGTGCGAGCCAGCCCGATCACCTCTACGGCGCGATCGAGGTCGGTGGCACGATCCGCTCGACCGATGGCGGCGAGCACTGGGAGAATCTGAGCCACGGCCAATACGTCAACGACGACATGGTCGATATGCACGGTGTGCTGACAAGCCGGTGGCGGCCCGAGACGGTGTTCGGCATCGCTCGCGCCGGCATGTTCCGCAGCAATGACGGCGGCGACCACTGGAAGCATGTGCCGTTGGAGCCGCTCAACCCCAAGGGCTACATCTACTGCCGCGACATTCGCGAGGTTCCGGGCAACCCGCGCCATCTGTGGGTCGCGGCCGGCGCCGGTTTTCAGAGCGACGCAGGCACGCTATTGCACAGCCGCGACGGCGGCGACAACTGGGGACGGGTCGATGTCGGCGCGCCGGTGCCGCACACGATGTTCAAGATCGCCTTCGACGAGCGACAGCCGGCGCGGATGTCTGCCGCCACCAACGGCGGCAAGGTCTATTCGAGCCTCGACGGCGGCGAAACCTGGACCACTCTTGTGCCGCCGCCCGGCGGCAAGCAGGTCTACGCGCTCGCCCGCGGCTGAGTCGGTCAAACAACCCTGGAAGGAACCAGAAACATGGTAGAGGTTTTGGAGCGGCAAACGGTTACGGTGCGGCCGACCGGGGCGGCGCTCGGCGCCGACATCGAGGGCGTCGACCTGGCGCAGCCGCTGCCATCGGCGACCGTCGCGGCGATCAAGCAGGCGTGGTCGGACCATCTGGTCCTGCGCTTTCGTGGCCAAGAGCTCGACGATGACCGGCTGATGCGGTTCAGCGCGTTATTCGGCGAACTTGACCGGGCGCCGGTCATCGCCGCCGCTCGGGTCAAGGTGCCGGGCGAGGACCGCTTTGTCGCCTCGGCGGAAGAGGGCCAGCGTTACGTTTCGGTGATCTCGAACATCATCGAAAACGGCGTTGCGATCGGCGCGCTCGGCGCCTATGAGGCGATCTGGCACACCGACATGTCCTACAATCCCGAGCCGCCGATCGGTAGCGCGCTGTATTCGCTCGAAGTGCCGCCATCGGGCGGCGACACCGGCTTCGCCAACATGTACCTGGCCTACGACACCCTGCCGGACGACCTGCGGCGGCGGGTCGATGGCCGCCTGTGCCGGCATGATTCGAGCCGCAACAGCGCCGGCGAATTGCGCCGCGGCTGTTCCGAGGTCTCCGATCCGCGCGCCGCACCCGGCGCCGACCATCCGATCATCCGCACCCATCCGGTCACGGGCCGCAAGGCATTGTTTCTCGGCCGGCGCCGCAACGCCTACATCCAGGGTCTCGATCTCGCCGACAGCGAGGCCTTGCTCGACGCGCTGTGGGATCATGCGACGCGGCCCGAAGTGACCTGGTATCAGCAATGGCGGGTCGGCGACCTGATCTTGTGGGATAACCGCTGCGTCATGCACCGCCGCGACGAGTTCGACCCCCAGACCCGCCGCCTGATGCACCGCACCCAGATCAAGGGCGACCGGCCGTTCTGAGGCGCTCGCGTCAATCGGCTTCGAGCACCGCCAGCCGGTCGGCCGCCGGCTCGTATTCGAGCACGAACAACGCGGTGTTGCGCGCCCTGACAGGGGTCGCATCAGGCGGCAGGGCGTGCTTGACGAGCTGACGCAGTATCGCGCCGTGGGTCGACACCCCGATCCGCCGATAGGCGTGCGCCGCAGCGAAACGCCGCAATGCCGCCAGTCCGCGTTCCAAGGTAGCGCGGCCGGTCTCGCCGCCCGGAAAGGCGGTGTCGCCGGCGCTGTACCAGCGCTCGGTCAATTCCGCGCCAAACCGTGCTTTGGCGTCTTCCCACAGCAGCCCCTCGGCCGCGCCGACATTGGTCTCGCGCAACCCGTGGTCGGTCATCAGCGGCACCCCCAACACCTCAGCGACGATCCGCCCAGTCGTCAACGCGCGGGCCAAATCGCTCGATACCACCGCGTCGAGGCGATGCCCGCGCAGGCGTTCGGCGAGGGCTTCCGCTTGGGCTAAACCGTTCGCGTTAAGCGGGGTGTCGGTGTGACCTTGAAGCCGGCCTGCACGGTTCCAGTCGGTCTCGCCGTGGCGGAACAGGAACAATGTGCGCCGGTCGCCAACATGCTCCATGAACTCTCCCTTGGGCAACCGGTCGTGAGATCAGCCTTCGCCGTCGGCGTGGCGGCGAACCAGCACCAGCGAAAAATAAGGAGCCTCGGCAACTGCGGCCAGCGTCCCGACCCGCTGGTTCGGCAGACTCGCGTGCTCAATATAAATCGCGTCCCGCAACTTTCCGAGCCGCTCCAGTACTCGCCGGACCTTCGCGAGATGGCGGCCGAGCTTGACGATCGCCGCACTCTCGGCCGCGCCGAGGCGGCGCGTCAGCTCCGCCTCGGCGAGCGTCGCCGGGATCACCGCAAGCGCTTCGTCGCGTGTCGCCAGCGGCGTCCTCGCGGCGGCGGCGCAGGCGGTCAGCGACGAGACGCCGGGGACGATTTCGATCGGATAGCAATCGGCCAGCCGGATGAATACCCCGATAAAGCTGCCGTAGAACAGCGGGTCGCCCTGGCACAGCAACGCCACGTCGTTGCCGGCGTCGAGTTCGGCGGCGATCGCACGGGCCGCATCGTCATAGATTTCCGCCGGCGGCGGCCTCGGCCGCATCGGAAAGCGGATCGCGATTTCGCGCTGGCCGCGGTCGAGCCAGGCGACGACGATCGCGCGGGCAAAGCTGTCGCCATGCTCGGGCGCCGGATAGGCGACGACCGCCGCCGACCGCAGCAGGCGCAGACCCTTCAGCGTCAGCAATTCAGGATCGCCCGGTCCGACCCCGATCCCGGAAAGCCGCCCCTGACGCAGGGTGCTCATCTCACCACGACTTTTTGACCACGGTCAGCTGGGTCACGCTCGCCAGCGGCCGCCACAGATGGTGTGCTCCGGCGGGCTCGGCCCGGCTGACGGAGATCCTGGTCAGCGAACCGCCATGGCGGGCCTGCCAGTCGAACAGTCGCGCCTCGCCTTCGACGGTCACGACATTGGCGACGAGCCGCCCGCCCGGCGGCAATGCCGCCCACAGCGCCGGCAGCAGCCCAGGCGCGCCGATCCCGCCGCCGACAAAGACCGCATCTGGCGGCGGCAGGCCGGCGACCGCCTTGGGCGCCCCCCCGACGACGATGCGCAGCCCCGGCACCCCGAGAGCGCCGGCATTGCGGGCGATCGTTGCCGCCCGCGCCGGGCTTTGCTCAATCGCGATCGCCGCCATACCCTCGCCGCCGCGCAGCCATTCGATCGCGATCGAGCCGCAGCCGGCGCCGACATCCCACAAGGTTTCGCCCGACAACGGCGCCAGCGCCGCCAGGGTCGCCGCCCGCACCTCGCGCTTGGTCAGCTGGCCGTCGTGATCGAACGCCTCGTCGGACAATCCGGCGAGACGTGAGAACATCCGCGCGCCCGGACCGGCATGGCACTCGATTGCAATTGTGTTGACGTCGGCGACCCGGCGCTCACCCCAACATTGCGCCGCGTCCGCCGTTACCGCCTCGCGCACCCCGCCGAGATGGCTGAACACGGTCAACCGGCTCGGACCCCATCCGAGACCGGTCAAGAGCCCGGCGACCGCGGCAGGCGTGCCGCCGTCTTCCGACAGCGCCAGCACACGCCGGCCGGGCGTCAGGTGCAGCCGCAGACTGTCGAGCGGACGCGAGTGCAGGCTGATCGTCGTGCAGTCGGCGAGCGGCCAGCCGAGCCGGGCGGCGGCGAAACTGAACGCGCCCGGATACGGCACGATCGTCATTTCGTCGATCGAAAAACAGCGCGCCAGCGCGGCCCCGACGCCGTACCACAAGGGCTCGCCGCTCGCCAACACCGTGACCCGCCTGCCACGCCGTGCCGCGATCATCTCGATCGTGGCACTGAGCGGGCGACTCCACGCGATTCGCTCGGCACCGGTCGCGGGCACCATCGCCAGATGCCGCGCGCCGCCGACCAACACCTCCGCGGTGTCGATCAAGGCACGGCCCGCCTCGGACAGGCCCGCGAGGCCGTCCTCGCCGATGCCGACGACGGCGAGCCACCGCGTCATCGCGGGCTCGCGAGCGCGTTGACCGCGGCGGTGGCGATGGCGCTGCCGCCGCGCTGGCCGTGCAAGGTGACGAACTCGACGCCCCGGCCAAAGGTGGCGAGTGCCGCCTTGGCGTCGGCCGCGCCGACAAACCCGACCGGAAAGCCGAGGATAACCGCCGGTTTGCCCGCTCCCTCCGCAAGGATTTCGAGCAGGCGGAACAGCGCCGTCGGCGCATTGCCGATCGCGACCACAGCACCTGCCAGATAGGGCCGCCACAATTCGACCGCCGCCGCCGAGCGCGTCGTGCGTTGCGCGGCGGCAATCGCCGCCACCGCGGGATCGCGCAGCACGTGCACGATTTCGTTGCCGGCGATCAGGCGCTCGCGGATGACGCCTGCCTTCACCATCGCCGCATCGGCGATAATCGGCGCGCCCGCGGCGAGCGCCGCACGCCCGGCCGCCACCGCCTTCGGCGACCAGGCGAGATCGTCGAGGATCGCGACGTCGCCCGCCGCATGGGCGATCCGCGCCGCCACCCGCCGCAGCGGCCGCGGAAACCGGGCGAGATGCGCCTCCGCGCGAACCAGTGCGAACGACCGGCGCGAAATCGCTTTTGGGTCGCGGAGGTAGGCGTAGGGCTGAAATAGCTCGTCACCTGAAGCCCCCCCTTGACTGCGGCGAGAGGGAGGGATTCGCGCGCCGCAAGGGTCCTGGGCAACCGCCGGCACCGCGATCGGGCGCTGGCGGGCGGCGGTCACGCCCAAGGTCCAGGCTTCCTCGCGCTCCACTTGACATCGTTGCGTCGGCGTCAGGCCGGGAGCGCCGGCGAACAGTGCCGCCAGCTCGCCGGCGTGATCGCGCTCGGCGAGAAAGCGGGCGACGGCGCGGACCTGCGCGGCATCCTTGGTCTCGTCGGGCGCCGGCTTGACCGCCCACAATGACGGGTAGACCTCGGCCATCACCAGCCGCGCCGCCGAGGCCGGAGTGAGACCGGTTTCGAACGGCCAGATCTGGGCATGCCGGCACCAGCGCGGGTCGTCGCGCAAGGCGCGCGCCACCGGAATGCCGGTCAAGGCCTGGCCGCCGACCGATCCGGCGCCCAGCAGCTTCCAGCACGGCTGCGCGCTCGGGATGTAGAGATCGACGAGACGTCGCTCCGCCAGCCCGTCGCTGTCGTGACGGCGGTGGTGCTTACCCTGCAAATGGACGCGGACGGGTGCTGCGGGGCAGCCCCAGAACGGGAATACGTTGTCAGAGATCCGACGATTGAGCGCTTCCGCGACATCGAAGCGGTTATTGCGGTTGTTCTCGTCATCCTCGATAAGCGCGGCGATTTCGTCCCACACCGCCCGCCACGGCGTTCCGTAAAGCCCGAGCCGGCGGGAAAACCCGGCCGGATAGCCAAACGGAAAATCGAAGCCGAGCAATATCCGCTCGTCCGTTGAGAGGGCGGCCGCGAGCCAATCGGCGATCAGCGCCTTTGCCAGATGACGGGTCGGCGGGTTGACCAGGGTTTCATCCGCCGCCCGATGCCGGCAAACCCAGATGCTGTCGCGTCCCAGCCGCGGCACGTTCGCGGCGCTCCAGTCGACGATGATGAACGTATCGAACATCAGCGATGGCGATGCGAATGATCGCCTCCGCCGCCGTCGTCGATCCCGCGGACATGATGGTGGTGGCCGGCCTGCGGCGCGCCGGCATCGTCCTCGTAGCCGATGATCTGGGTGCGGTACTTGCAGAGCTGGCAGTTCATCGCCGGCTGGTTTTCGCCCAATTCCTCGATCCGCTCGCAAAAGGCGTCGAGCACCGCCGGATGGTCGCGCAAATAAGGCGCGTTGACGAATTCGACTTCGGGAACGAGGCGCGCTGCCGCGTCACTCTGGGCATAGATGCGTTTGACCAGGACGCCGGTGAACAGGAAATACGGAAACACGACGATCCGGCGAAAGCCGAGCCGGGCGGCGCGGGTCAACGCCGCGTCGACGCGCGGATATGCCACCCCGCTGAAGGCGGTCTCGGCCCAGCCGAACCCCATCCCCTCCCACAGCATGCGCGTGACTTTGGCGATGTTGGAATTGGCGTCCGGGTCGTTGGTGCCGCGGCCGACGACGAGCAGCAAGGTGTCGGCGGGGTCAACGCCGTTCTCCGGCATCATCGTGGCGATCCGGTCGGAGGCCGCCCTCAACAATTTCGGGTCGATCGCGAGGTCGCGGCCAAGGCGCACCTCAATCCGCCGGTTCTCGGCGGCGAAGCTGTTGACCTCCCACGGCAAATCGTTTTTGACGTGGCTTGCCGCAAACAGCATGCCGGGCACCGCGAGAATGCGTCGCGCCCCGCGTGCCGCCAGCGCCGCAAGACCGTCGCGGATCGTCGGCCGCGCGAATTCGAGATAGCCCACAGCGAAATCGACTTGCGGCAGCCGCAGGCGCAGCGCCGCGGCCAGCAACTCGAACTCTGTGATCGCCTCGGGATCGCGGCTGCCGTGGCCGCACAGCAGCACCGCCGTTTCCGTCATCGGTTGACCCTCCCCCGCCCGCGGCCGAGACTGCCGCCGCCATGGTCCCGAGCGTCGCCAACCCGTTGTTGCTGCTCGCCGCCGGCCTCGCGGTCGATGCGTGGTTTGGCGACATGCCGGCAATATTCGCCTGGATTCCGCATCCGATCGCACTCGCCGGACGCGCCGCCGCCTATCTCGATCGCAAGCTCAATCGCGCGATTCGCAGCGACGCCTCGCGCCGCGTCCGCGGGGTCATCGCCGTGGTTTTGCTGGTCGGCGGCGCCGCCGCGCTCGGCTTTGCAATCGCGCAAATGTGCCGCGGCAGCCTCGCAGGTGCAGCTGTTGAGATCCTGCTGATCGCGCTTCTCGTCGCTCAGCGCAGCCTTTTCGAGCACGTCGCCGATGTCGCGCGCGCACTTGCCGACGGCGGCCTCGCCGCCGGGCGCGACGCGGTGCGGCATATCGTCGGCCGCGACGCGACGAGCCTCGATATGCACGGCGTCGCGCGCGCGGCGATCGAAAGCCTCGCCGAGAATTTCAGCGACGGGGTCGTGGCGCCGGTGTTCTGGTACCTGGTGTTGGGGCTGCCCGGCGTCTTCGCCTACAAGATGGCGAACACCCTCGACAGCATGGTCGGGCACCGGACGCCGCACTACCGCGCCTTCGGCTGGGCGGCGGCGCGCTTCGACGATCTCGCCAATCTGGTGCCGGCGCGAATCAGCGGGTTGTTGATCGCCGCCGCGGCGCTGTTCGCCCGCGGCGGGCGCCCGGCCCGCGCGCTTGCAATCATGCTCCGCGATGGGAGCAAGCACCGCTCGCCGAACGCCGGCTGGCCGGAGGGAGCGATGGCCGGCGCCCTCGGCCTCGCGCTCGCCGGGCCGCGCCGCTATGCCGATGGCGTCGTCGCCGATCCGTGGGTCGGCGAGGGCACCGCCCGCGCCGCACCTGCCGACATCGCCCGCGCGCTCGTCCTCTACAAGCACGCGTGCCTGGTCGAATGGGGCCTGGTGATGGGCGCGTGGCTCGCCGGGCATCTCAGCCTCCTCGCGTAAGCCGCGGCGGCCGCGCCGCGGCGAGCAGCGCCGAGAGGTCGAGGCTGTGTTCGAGATGTCGGGCCAGCGCGTCGAGGGTGGTCTCGATCTGATGCTGATAGGCGGCCAAGCCCGCCGCGGCGCCAAGGCTGGCGAGAAAAGCGCGGCGGAACCGGTCGCCGGCGAACAGCCCATGCAGATAGCAGCCGGCGACGAGGCCGTCGGCGCTGACCGCTCCTTCCTCGCGGCCCGCGATACATAGCATCGGCCGCTCCAGCCCCGGCCCGGTCGTGAGGCCGAGATGCATTTCGTAGCCGTCGACCGGCGTTCCGCTCGCGATGTCGCTGCCTTCGGCGCGCCCCAGCCGTTTTTCAGCGCCGAGGACCGTGTCGATGTCGAGGAGGCCGAGCGCCGCGACCGTCCCCCGCCGACCTTCCATGCCGAGCGGATCGGCGATCGTCCGGCCGAGCATCTGATAGCCGCCGCATAGGCCAAGGATCCGCCCGCCGTGGCGGCGATGCGCCAGAATGTCGATGTCCCAGCCCTCCCGCCGCACGAAATCAAGATCGGCGATCGTCGCCTTCGACCCCGGCAAGATCACCAGCATCGCGTCGCGCGGCAATGGCCGCCCCGGCCGGACCATGACGATTTCGACATCGGGCTCCGAACGCAGCGGGTCGAGATCGTCGAAATTGGCGATCCGCGGCAGCACCGGCACGGCAATTTTGAGATGCCCCCGACCCTCCCGCTGCACCGGTTCCTCCCTCGCCCCGAATGCGGGGCAAGGGAGGGGTTGAGGGGCGAGCGCCAGCGAATCTTCCGCCGGCAGCAGGTCGGCGGCGCTGAAGTGCGGCACCACCCCGAACGAACGCATTCCGGTGCGCTCGCCGATCGCGGCAATGGCGCCGTCGAAGAGGCGGACATCGCCGCGGAACTTGTTGACGATGTAACCGGCGAGCAATGCCCGCTCGCTGTCCGACAACAGGGCATATGTCCCGATCAGCTGGGCGATGACGCCGCCGCGCTCGATATCGCCGATCAGTACGACCGGCACCTCCGCCTCCTCGGCAAAGCCCATATTGGCAATGTCGCCGGTGCGCAGATTGATTTCGGCCGGACTGCCCGCGCCCTCGACCAGCAGCAGATCGGCCATCTCGGCGAGCCGTCCGAACGCGTCGAGCACCCGCGGCAGCAAGCTCGGCGCCAGCCGGCGATATTCGGCGGCCGATGCGCTGCCCCACACCGCGCCGTCGAGGACGATCTGCGCCCTGCCTTCGGATTGCGGTTTCAGCAGCACCGGGTTCATGTCGGTCACCGGCTCGGCCCGGCAGGCCTGGGCCTGCAACGCCTGGGCTCGGCCAATCTCGCCGCGGTCAGCAGTCACCGCGGCGTTGTTCGACATGTTCTGCGGCTTGAATGGGCGTACCGCAACGTCGCGGTTGGCCAGCAAGCGGCACAGTCCGGCGACAACCAGCGACTTGCCGACATCCGAGCCGGTCCCCTGGAACATGAGGACGCGCGCGGCCATCAGAATTCGATGCCGGCCTGGGTTTTCACGCCGGCGGAGAAATGATGTTTTACCGCGCCCATTTCGGTGACGAGATCGGCCGCCTCGATCATCGCAGGCTTGGCATTGCGCCCGGTGACGATGACATGAAGATCGGCTCTACGCGACGTCAGTCGCGCCACCACTTCGTCGAGCGGCAGGTAATCGTAGCGCAGCGCGATGTTGAGTTCGTCAAGCACGACAAGACCGATGCTTGGGTCGTCCATCAGGCCCTGCGCGATACCCCAGGCGCGCTGGCAGGCGGCGATATCGCGCGCCTTGTCCTGGGTTTCCCAGGTGAACCCCTCACCGGCGGTGTGCCAGGCGACGCGATTGCCGAACGATTCCAGCGCAGCCTGCTCGCCGGTCGCGCGTCCCTTGATGAACTGCACGACGCCGACCCGCCAGCCATGGCCGAGCGCGCGCAAGGCGAGCCCGAAGGCCGCCGTCGACTTGCCCTTGCCCGGCCCGGTATTGACCATCAGCAGGCCTTTCGAGGTGATCGTCTTCGACGCCACCTCGGCATCCTGCACCTGCTTGCGCTTGGCCATCTTCTCCGCATGGCGGCGGTCGGTGTCGTCGGTTTCGGTCATGGCGTGTTCGTTCCTCGGGAGGCGCCAGAGAACATGCAATCG
>DATMKU010000104.1:0-2274 GCA_035570935.1 Allostellaceae bacterium | reverse complement strand
CGCAAGCGGTCGAGCCGCGGGCACGAGCCCGGCGCAGCGGCACGATTGAGATCACCTTGGCTGACGGGGCACGGGTGTGCGTGCGCGGCGAGGTATCGTCCGAGACGCTGCGGCAGGTGATCGAGCTGTTGCGATGATCGGGTTGCCGGCGGGCACGCGGGTGTGGCTGGCAGCGGGCGCCACCGACATGCGCAAGGGGTTCGACAGTTTGGCGGCGCAGGCGCAGAGCGTGCTCGGACAGGACCCGTTCTCGGGTCATGTGTTCTGCTTCCGCGGTCGCCGCGGCGATCTGGTCAAGCTGCTGTGGTGGGATGGCGACGGGCTGTGTCTGTTCGCCAAGCGGCTGGAGCGAGGGCGATTCGTGTGGCCGCGCGCCGATGAGGGCGTGGCGGTGCTGACGCGGGCGCAATTGTCGATGTTGCTGGAGGGGATCGACTGGCGAATGCCGCGGCGGACCTGGCGTCCGGAGCTGGCCGGCTGAGGCCGGCTGCGACAGATTGACTCAACCAACGGTATAGGCGCGTCAACCCGCCGCCGATCTGATCCAATTGTCGGCGTGACGATCGCGCCCGAGAGCCTGCCCGACGACATTGCCGCGCTGAAGCGGATCATCGCCGAGATGGCGCGCGACGCGACGACGGCGAAGGCCGAGATCGCCAAATTGAAATTCCAACTGGCGCGCTACCGGCGGGCCGAGTTCGGACGGTCGTCGGAGAAGCTGGCGCGCGAAGTCGAGCAGCTCGAGCTGGCGATCGAGAGTTTGGAAACCGACCAGGCCGAGCGGCTGGCCGCGGCCTCGCCGGTTGTCGCGGCGGCGATCGAGGACGCCGTCGACAGGCAGAAGCCGGCACGCCGGCCGTTGCCCAAGCATCTGCCGCGCGAAGAAGTGCGCCACCCGGCCGCCGCCTGCACTTGCCCGCATTGCGGCGGTGCCTTGCGGCGGATCGGCGAGGAGGTGAGCGAGACCCTCGATTACGTGCCCGGCCGCTTCAAGGTGATCCGGCACGTGCGCGAGAAGCTGTCGTGCCGGGCTTGCGACACGGTGATCGCCGCGCCGGCACCGGATCACGCGATCGCCCGCGGCCGGGCCGGGGCGGGACTGCTGGCGCATATTGTCGTCTCGAAGTTCGACGATCACTTGCCGTTGTACCGTCAGGCCGAGATCTTCGCCCGCGAGGGCGTCAGCCTGGAAACCTCGACCCTGTCCGGCTGGGTCGGCGCCACGGCCGCGGCCCTCAAACCCTTGGTCGACGCGCTGGCGGCCAATGTCTTCGCCGGCGACACGCTCTACGTCGACGACACTCCGGTGCCGGTATTGGCGCCGGGCACGGGCAAGACCAAGACCGGCCGGTTGTGGACCTATGTTCGCGACGAGCGGCCGTTTGCCGGCTCCCGCCCGCCGGCGGCGCTGTTCTTCTATTCGCCCGACCGCAAGGGCGAGCACCCAAAGGCGCATCTGCAGGACTTCCAGGGGGTCATCCACGCCGACGGCTATGCCGGGTTCAACGGGCTGTTCGCCGGCAACCGGATCGCGGAGGCCGCTTGCTGGGCCCATGTCCGCCGCAAATTCTTCGACGTCCATGCCGCCAATGGCTCCTCGATCGCCAAGCAGGCTCTCGACCGCATCGGCGATCTCTACGGGATCGAAAAGACGATCACCGGCTGGCCGCCCGACCAACGGCGAGCCGAACGCCAGAAGCGCTCCAAGCCGATCGCCGAGGCGCTGCGCGTCTGGGCGGATACCACCCTGCCGAAGCTCTCCCGCAAATCCGAACTGGCCAAGGCGTTCCGCTATATGCGGTCGCGCTGGAGGGCGCTGCTGCGATGCCTCGATGACGGCCGCCTCGCCCTCGACAACAATTCCGCCGAGCGGGCCCTGCGCTGCGTCGCGATCGGTCGCAAAAATTACCTGTCGCCGGCTCCGACGCCGGCGGCCGCCGGGCAGCGGCTCTCTATTCGCTGATCGAAACCGCGAAGCTCAGCAGCCTCGACCCGCAGAAGTATCTCGCCGACGTGCTCACCCGCATCGCCGATCATCCAGCCCGCCAAATCGCCGATTTGCTGCCCTGGCACTGGAAACCCGCAGAGCCGGACCGCGCCGCCGCGTGACCCGGCGTCTTCACCGAGCGGTTACGCTGGAGCGGCACGTCGTTCCACAGCGCTGCGACCGCCTTCTCCAGGCCGGCCGCGCCATCAACGATCAGCAATTCGGGCGTTGCCAGGCCCCGGGCCACCAGGTCATCCAGGAGAGCGCGCCAGGCTGCCTGGCTTTCG
>DATMKU010000103.1:0-19265 GCA_035570935.1 Allostellaceae bacterium | reverse complement strand
GCATCGATAAAGCTAATGCGCTCGGGTTCATCAAATAGGCAGGCGATCATCGCCGAGGTATCGATCACCAACAGCGCCACAGCCCATTTTCGTCATATCCGATGATTTCGTCCGCAGACCGGGTATCCAGATCGGGCAGCGCCGCGCAATGCTTCGCAATTTCGTTGAGCTGTTCAGCAAGCCCCTTTGCCGGCTTGCCGCGTCGCAGTCTTTCGCGTTCGAGGCGCTCGGCGAGGGATTTGCGCACCGCCTCGGTCAGGCTTTCGCCGGTAAGCTTCGCCACCTCGCGCGCCAGGCGGTCGGTTTCCGGATCCTTCAGGCTCAGCGCCATTGGCAACCTGCTTCTATATAACAACAGCCATTCTATACAGATTGCCCTGGCAGGCCACTCTTCCGTCGCGGGCGAGCCGCACTCCGTGTGACGACCGAACGGTACTGCTATGCCGCTAGCCGTTGCTTCCGGATCAGCGAGAGGATTTCGGCGGCGGCGGCGGGAATGTTGGTGCCGGGGCCGTAGATCGCGGCCACACCGGCTTTCTTTAAAAAATCGTAGTCTTTGGGGGGGATGACGCCGCCGCAGACGACGAGGACGTCGCCCGCACCCTCGCGGCGAAGCGCCTCGATCAACGCCGGGACCAGGGTTTTGTGGCCGGCGGCCTGGCTCGACACGCCGACGACGTGGACGTCGTTTTCGACCGCCTGGCGGGCGGCCTCCTCCGGGGTCTGAAACAACGCGCCGATGTCGACGTCGAAGCCGATATCGGCAAAAGCGGTGGCGATGACCTTGGCGCCGCGGTCGTGGCCGTCCTGGCCGAGCTTTACGACCAGCATGCGCGGGCGGCGGCCCTCGTCGCAGGCGAAAGACTCGATCTCGCGCTGGATGCGGCGGAAGCCCTCGTCGCCGTCGTATTGCCCGCCATAGACGCCCGAGACCGCGCGGATCTGCGCGCGATGGCGGGTGAACACCTGTTCGAGCGCGTCGGAGATTTCGCCGACCGTGGCGCGCGCCCGGGTCGCCTCGATGGCGAGCGCCAGCAGATTGCCGCGGCCGGTTTTGGCCGCGTCGGTCAGCGCCGCGAGCGCCCGCCGACAGCGCTCGGGGTCGCGCCGATGGCGGATCTCGGCGAGCCGCGCCACCTGTGCTGTGCGCACCGCGGTGTTGTCGACATCGAGCAATTCGACCTCGGTCGTCTCGCCCGATTGATATTTGTTGACGCCGACGATCGTCGCCTCGCCGCGGTCGATCGCCGCCTGGCGCAGGGCCGCCGCCTCTTCGATGCGCAGTTTGGGCATGCCGGCCTCGACCGCCTTGGTCATGCCGCCGAGGCCCTCGACCTCGTCGATCAGGGCCGTCGCCGCCGCGGCCAGCGAATGGGTCAGGCTCTCGAGGTAATAGCTGCCGCCCAACGGGTCGACGACATGGCTGACGCCGGTCTCCTCGGCAAGGATCAACTGGGTGTTGCGGGCGACCCGCATCGAGGCCGGCGTCGGCAGCGCCATGGCCTCGTCAAAGGAATTGGTATGCAGGGACTGGGTGCCCCCGAGCACCGCCGCCAACGCCTCGATCGTCGTGCGGATGATATTGTTGTGCGGGTCCTGCTCGGTCAGGCTGACGCCCGAAGTCTGGCAATGGGTGCGCAATGCCAGGCTCGCCGGGTCCGTGGGCGCGAATGGCTGCATCAACCGCGCCCATAAGAGCCGCGCCGCGCGCAATTTCGCGATCTCCATAAAGAAATTCATGCCGATCCCGAAAAAGAACGACAGCCGCGGCGCGAATTCGTCGATCTTGAGCTCGCGCGACAAGGCCGCACGCACGTATTCGAGGCCGTCGGCCAAGGTGAACGCCAATTCCTGAACCGAGGTGGCACCGGCTTCCTCCATGTGATAGCCGGAAATCGAGATCGAATTGAATTTGGGCATATGGCGGGCGGTGTATTCGATGATGTCGGCGACGATCCGCATCGACGGCGCGGGCGGATAGATATAGGTGTTGCGGACCATGAACTCCTTGAGGATGTCGTTCTGGATCGTGCCCTGGAGCTTCGCCTGCGCAACCCCCTGCTCCTCGGCGGCGACGATGTAGCCGGCCAATACCGGCAATACCGCGCCGTTCATCGTCATCGACACGCTCATGCGGTCGAGCGGGATGCCGTCGAACAGAATCTTCATGTCCTCGACCGAGTCGATCGCGACACCCGCCTTGCCGACATCGCCGACGACGCGCGGATGGTCGCTGTCGTAGCCGCGATGGGTGGCGAGGTCGAAGGCGATCGACAGCCCCATCTGCCCGGCGGCGAGGTTCGCGCGATAAAAGCGGTTCGACTCCTCGGCGGTCGAAAACCCCGAATATTGCCGGATCGTCCACGGCCGGTTGGCGAACATCGTCGCCCGCGGCCCGCGCAGATAGGGCGGGAAGCCGGGCATCGCGTCACGCAGTGGGAACCCCGCGGCTTGGATCGCTTCGAGATCGGCGGCGGTATAAAGCGGCTTGACCCGAATGCCCTCCGGCGTCGTCCAGTCGAGGGTCTCGACCGGCTTGCCCCGCAGCTCGGTCTTAGCCAATGCCACCCAATCGTCGAAGGTCTTTTTCGCAAAGGCACCGCTACCGGCCATCTTCGCCTCCCGCGCGATAGGGGCCATTATATGGTTGCGTCTTACCCCTCCACTATGACCGCACGTGGTCAGCGCACGATGCGGAGGAGGGCAAAGAGGATGCCATTCATCACGCCGACGACCCCAAGCATCATCCCAAAGAAGCGGACCGTCAGCCGGTGTTCGAGCCGATCGATCGCTTGTTCGAGATCGGTCTTGGTGACGAGTTCGGGGAGGACATATTTGATAAGCGCTTCCGCCTGTACTTCTGCCACTTCGCGCTCGACACCCGCCGCCTCGAGGGCCTTGGTATAGGCGAGCGTGTCGATCGTCATGGCGTGTACCGTGCCCCGACAGAGTTCGATCCCGATAGAGAATATCGCACAATTTCACTATCGCCACGTCGCACAGTGTGGCGAAAGACGATCGCGGCGGTCAGCAACAATAGGGCGCCTGCCTGATGCGCGGCGGCGAGCGGGATCGGCACAACCAAGAGCAAGGTCGAGATGCCGAGCGCGACCTGCAGCGCGGCGGCGGCAAGGAGTCCCCAGAGCGCGGCGCGTGCCGGAGACGGCAGGCGGCGGCGCAGGCCGGCAGCCCATAGCAGCAGCACCGCGGCGGTGGTCGTCATCGCCAGCGCGCGGTGATTGAACTGGATCGCCGCGGCGTTCTCGAACCAGTTGCGGACAAAGGGATGAAGGCGGGCGTATTCCGTTGGCGCCAGATTGCCGCCCATCAGCGGAAAGGTGTTGTAGATGAACCCGGCGCGGGTGCCGGCGACAAACCCGCCGGCGGCGATCGTCAGCGCGACCAGCAGGATCACTGCCTCTGCCACGCGCCGCCACGATGGCGATATCGAAACCCAACTTGCTGCATATCGAACATCCGAGCGTCCCCGCCCGTCGCCTGCGCTTCCCTCTTCCCCCTTCTGCCGGCGGGAGAGGGCAGGGTGAGGGGGGCCAATGAATCCGAATGTGGCCTCGCCCACCTCACCCTCGCAGCCCTTTGGGCCGTGTCCCTCTTCCGCCCCCCTGAAAGGCCGCGAGGGATATGCGAGACCCAGCGCCGTCCACAGGATCGCGCTGTAGATCGCGAGCGCCAGCAGCAGATGGGCGACAAGGCGGTACTGGCTGACCTCGACCCGGTGGACGAGCCCGCTTTCGACCATGTACCAGCCGAGCAGACCCTGCGCGAACCCGAGCGCCAGGATGCCGAGCAGCGCCGGGGCAAGTCGGCGAGGCAGCCTGCCGCGCACCCAGAACCAGACAAGCGGCACGGCAAAGACGAGGCCGATCAGCCGGCCCAGCAGCCGATGGGCGTACTCCCAGAAATAAATGCTTTTGAAATCGGCGAGGCTCATCCCGTAATGCAGGGTGCGGTATTCCGGAACCTGCTGGTAGCGGGCGAACTCGGCCATCCACTCGGCGTGCGTCAGTGGCGGGATGACCCCGATGACCGGGTTCCACTCGGTGATCGACAGCCCGGACAGGGTCAGCCGGGTGATGCCGCCGACCACGACCATCAGAAAGATCAGCCCGCAGCAAACAAACAGCCATCCCGCCACGGCGTTTGTCGCGCTTCGCGCGGCGGCGGCGTTTGCCGCCCTCAACTGCTGTGCCGTCGTCGACAGGGACAAGACCGCGATCCCCGAGCAATCCCGATGTCCGGCAAGGTGAGCGCGAGAGACAGCCGCGGCAAGTGCGGCGAAAGGTGCGGGTTCAGGATCGGCGGGGGCGCAGCAGGTGGTGGTGGCCGGGGGCGTAGAGCCGGCTCTCGGGCGCGGGGACCGTTGTGCCGGCGAGTGCCGGGCCGACCAGCACCAGCGCGGTGCGGGTGATCTTTGCCGTTTTGACCCGCTCGCGGATATCGGCGAGGGTGCCGCGGATCAGCCGCTCGTCGGGCCAGCTGACGCGGTAGGCGACGACTGCCGGGCAACCGGCGCCGTAATGCGGGGTCAGCACGCGCACGATATGGCCGAGGTTGGTCACCGACAAATGGATCGCCAGGGTGGCGCCGGTCGCGGCGAAGCGCTCGAGTTCTTCGCCCTCGGGCATCGGCGAGGAGCGGGTCGCGGTGCGCGTCAGGATTACGGTTTGCGCGACCTCCGGCAGGGTCAGCTCGCAGCCGAGTGCGGCGGCGGCGGCGGCGAAGGACGGCACGCCGGGGGTTACGTTATAGGGAATGCCAAGTGCGTCGAGCCGGCGCATCTGCTCGGCGATCGCACCGTAAAGCGACGGGTCGCCCGAATGCAGCCGGGCGACGTCAAGACCCTGTTCGTGCGCTTTGGCACAGTGGGCGACGATCTCGTCGAGCGTCAAGGGGGCGGTGTCGACGACATGCGCGTCGGGCGGGGCAACGGCGAGGATCTCGCGCGGCACCAGGGAGCCGGCATAAAGACACACCGGGCAGCGCTCGATCAGCCGCAGACCGCGCAGCGTGATCAGATCGGGCGCGCCGGGGCCGGCGCCGATGAAATGGACGGTCAAGCTGGGACGCGGCCCGCGCTGGGAAAATACCCGCGCGGCGTGTAGAGGTGGGGCGGGTCGCCGTCGACGATCCGGGTCGTGCTGCTGCCGACCAGCACCAGGCTCAGCATGTCGATGTCGGGGCCGGCCGCGGCGAGGTCGGAGAGCGGGATGATGCGGGTTTCCTCGCCGGCGCGCCCGAGGTTGCGGGCGATAAAGACCGGCGTCCGCGGCGGGCGATGGCGCAACAAGATGGCGGCGGCTTTGGCGAGGTGCCCGGACCGGCGGGTCGACCGCGGATTATAGAGCGCCACCACGAAATCGCCGGCCGCCGCCATTTCGAGCCGGTTGCGGATCACGGCCCACGGGGTCAGGAGGTCGGACAGCGAAATCGCGCAAAAATCATGGCCGAGCGGGGCGCCGGCCCGCGCCGCCGCGGCCTGCAGTGCCGAGAGGCCGGGGCAGACGGCGATTTCGACCGTCCGCCATTCGGGCTGTGCCGCCCGGTCGAGCAATTCGAAGACCAGCGATGCGAGCCCATAGATGCCCGCGTCGCCCGACGAGACCAGGGCCACGTTTCGCCCCTCGGCCGCGAGGTCGAATGCCAGGCGCACCCGCGCCTCTTCCTCGCCGAGCGCGCTTTCGCGCCGGCGTTTGCCGGCGATGGCTGAGCCGAGCAGGTCGAGATAGAGACGATATCCGACCACGTCGCTCGCCGCGGCGAGCGCGGCGCTGGCTTCCGGGGTGCGCCAGATCGGATCGCCGGGGCCAATACCGACGATCGCGAGCCGGCCGCGCGGCCGGCCGATCGCGGCCATGTCGAGCGGTCGCGGCGCGCGGGCGACGGCACAGGTCGCATGCCGCGATTTGCGCTTTGGCGCGACGAGGGTTCCACCGGGGCCGGCGGCGGCGAGTGCCGCACCCTCGGCGACCCCCCAACAGCCGGTCGCGCGGAACACCGCTTCCGAGCGTTCAGTCAGCCGTTCGGTCTCGGCCAGCAGGCGCGCGGCCGGGAAAAACCGCGCCGGCACGCCGAATGCTGCGGCGAGCGCGTGGATCCCGCGCTCGGCCAGCTTCAATTCGACCGACACGACGGCGCCGACGGCGGCTTCGGCAAGACCGGTCTCGGCCAAGGCCGTGCGCGCCAAATCGGCGATTTCCGCAGGCTCGCAGCCGCGCTCGCAGCCGACGCCGAGGGCCAATACCGGCGGGTGGTAGACGAGCGCGGGGGTTCCGGAGACGGGCGTACGGTCGGTCACGACGACCCTGGTTGCGGCGTCATCCGCCCAGTCGACGGCGCCGGCGCGCAGCCATTCGCCGCCGCCGGCCTCCTCGACCAAGGCGACGGGCTCGCCGGCGAGCAATGCGGCGGCGACCGGCTTGACCCGCTCCGGATCGGCGATGCGCCAGCCGGGCGGCGGCTCGTCGAGCGCCAAACCAAGCCGCAGATCGCCGGCGGTGGTGATCGCGGCGATCCCGCCGGTTACGGCGGCGACGGCATGGGCGATCGCGTTGGCGCCGTGATGCCCGCCGATGAGCGGCACCGCGACCGAGCCGTCCTCGGCTACCGCGACCACCGCCGGCTCCGATTGCTTTGCCGCGAGCAGCGGTCCGAGCGTGCGGATCAGGATGCCGCTGGCGCAGATCCCGACAATCGGCCGCCCGGCGGCGAAGAGGTCGGCGAGATGCGTCGAAACGCGCTCGTAAATGACGTCATAATCGCCGGAGCGCGCCCGCGGCCCGTGCAATCGGGAGCCTGGCAGCGCCGCCTGCAGCCGACGCCCGAACGCCGACGCGGTCGGGCCGAGAACGACGATCGCGATACTCTCAGGTAGTCCTTGGGTCATCGCAAAGAGCCCGACGGTAGTCGTGATGTATCCATTTCAGCGCCGACAATCTGATCCGAATCGGCGACTGTCATCCTCGCTCACAAACCCCGTTAGGTGAAAAGAGAATTAACGAGCCGATTATTGCTCGCAAACGCAGGTAATTTGCTAGACTTGCCGCCAGCAGCATCGGCGCAGGGGAAGCCATGCGACTGGATTTCTCGGGCGGGGTTCTCGCCGCCGCATTCGTCGCGATCGGCCCGGCGGCGCTGCCGGCGGCGACGGCTGTTTCGCCCGCAAAGGCGGCGGCGGCCGCCGCTGCCCCGGCGCCCGCGCCGTCCGCCCGGGTCGGGCAGGTCAGCCTGGTTGCGGGCAAGGTCGAATACCGTGGTCCAGGCGACGCGCAATGGTCGGCGGCGGCGCTCAACGACCCGGTTGCGACCGGTGTCGCGTTGCGCACCGATGCGCAAGCCCGCGCCGAGATTCGTATCGGCGCCGACACGATCTACCTCGACGGCGGAGCCGAGATCGCGGTCGCCAAGCTCGACCAGCCGATCGCCGAGATCGCCCTTAGGCAGGGCCGGATCGATCTCGACATCCGCCATCTCGACCCCGGCGAGAGCATCGCGGCCGACATCCTCCGCGGCGGGGTCTGGCTGTTGCAGCCGGGCCGCTACGACATCGACGCCGGCGGCGGCGGCCGGCCGGTACGCATCGCGGCGTATACCGGCAATGCCCGGTTTGCCGGCGGCGGCGCCGACATTAGGGTCAACGCCGGCGACCGGCTCGTGCTGAACGCCGCGGGGCCGGTTGTTGCGACGACCGAGGCGGCATCGGGCGACGAATTCGCCGAGTGGTGCGGGGCGCGCGCGGTCGACGATTCGCGGCTCGCCGCACCTTATTTCGTATCGCGCGAGATGACCGGCTATACCGCGCTCGACGCCGCCGGCAGCTGGCGGGCGAGCGACAAAAACGGCATCGTCTGGACGCCAAGCGCCGCCCCGGAGAATTGGGCGCCCTACCGTGACGGGCATTGGCGCTGGCTCGCACCATGGGGCTGGAGCTGGGTCGACGACCGGCCTTGGGGTTTTGCGACCTCGCATTACGGCCGTTGGCTGTTGGCCGACGGGAAGTGGCTGTGGGCGCCCGGCAAATTGACGCCGCATCCGGTTTGGGCGCCTGCGGTCGTCGCCTTTCTCGGCACGCCCGGGGTCGGGCTCAGCTATGCCGACGGCCCCGGCCCGGCAGTCGCCTGGTTTCCGCTGGCGCCCGGCGAGATCTACTGGCCGAGCTATACCGGCGATCTCGATTACATCCGCGCGGTCAACCGCGAGAACGTCGCGGATTTGAGCGCGATCCGCATTCGCCGGGACGGCGAGCCGCCGGCCGAGATCGTCAATGGCCACTTCGCCAACCGGGAGTTCGCGAGCGTCGTCCCGCGCCCGGTGTTCGTTGCCGGCCAGCCGGCCGCGACGGCGCTGCTGACGATCCCCGATCAGCGGCTGCGCAACGCGCCGGCGATCATGGGATCGCCGCAGATCGGGCCGCCGCCGCCCGCACCGGTTCGCGTCGCCGCTGCCGGGCCAGGCCGCGACCACGCACCCCAGGGGGCGGCAAAGGGGGCTAGTTGGGCCGCCATCGTTCGCGCCGCCGCGATCCGCTCGCGCAATTTCCAGGATACCGCCCGGCTGCATTTTGTGCGCTTGCGCGTGCTGACTTATGGCGAGATATCGCGGCTGCGGCACTCTATTGTCCTCCGGGTCGCGCGGGCCGATCATGCCCCACCGCATCCCGAAATGCGCAAGAGGCTGATCCGGCGATGATCGACTACCGCAGCGACAATACCGGCCGGGCCGCGCCCGAGATCCTCGAAGCGCTGATGCGCGCCAACCATGACACCGCACTGGGCTATGGTGCTGACGAGTGGACGGCGGTGTTGCAGCGGCGCTTCTCCGAGTTGTTCGAGACCGCGGTGCGCGTGTTCCCGGTCGCGACCGGGACGGCGGCTAACGCGCTGAGCCTGGCGGCGGCGAGCCCCTCCTGGGGCATCGTCTATTGCAGCGAGGCGGCACACATCAACACTTCCGAGGCGAATGCCGCCGGGTTTTTCGGCGGCGGCCTCAAGCTCGCCCCGGTCGCCGGTGAGCACGGCCGGATCAGCCCCGAGCGGCTCGCCGACACCCTGGCGGCGGCGGCACCCGGCCAGCTGCACCGCGGCCAGCCTGCGGCGGTCAACCTGACCCAGGCGAGCGATCTGGGCACCGTCTACTCGCTGGCCGAGATCCGCGCCGTCGCCGAGGCGGCAAAGTCGCGGGGCTTGCGGCTGCACATGGATGGGGCGCGCTTTGCCAACGCGCTGGCGCGGCTAGGCTGCAGCCCGGCCGAGGCGTCCTGGCGCTGTGGCATCGACATCATGTCGTTTGGCGCGACCAAGAACGGCGGCGCCTTGTGCGATGCGATCGTCGTGTTCGCGCCCGAGCTGGCGGATGGGCTCGCGGTGCAATTGCGCCGCGCCGGCCAGGTGTGGTCGAAGATGCGCTTTGCCTCGGCGCAATTGCTGGCGTATGTCGAGAACGGGCTGTGGCTCGATATGGCGCGGGCGTCGAACGCGATCGCCGCGCGCATCGCCGCCGGGCTCGCGGGTATTCCGGGCGTCCGGCTGCTGGCGCCGGTCGAAGTCAACGAGATTTTCCTCGAATTGCCGGGTGCCGTCATGGATGCGCTCGAAGCCGACGGTTTCGGGTTTTACCGCCGCAGCAAGACGCTGGCGCGCTTTGTCTGCCGGTTTGACACGACCGAGGTCGAGGCCGACGCGCTGCTCGCGGCATTACGCCGCCATCTGATGCCTTCCGCCGCCCGCGCCGCGGAGTAGTCGCGGCGCCCTAAGCCCCCTGACCTCTTCCCGGACTTCGATCCGGGGATCCGCGGGTCCCTCCCTCTCCCCGCGTGCGAGGAGAGGACTGGGGTGAGGGGCGAGCGTCTGCGTTATTCCGCCGCTTGCGCCTGCGGGGCTGCGTCCGGCAACATGCCGAGCGCGCGCTTGTAGACATCGAGCAGGGTTTCCTCCTCGTCGAGTTCGTCCTGGTCGCGTTTGCGGATGCGGATTAGCTGCCGCATGATCTTGGTGTCGAAGCCGGTGCCCTTGGCCTCGGCATAGACCTCTTTGATGTCCTCGGCGAGCGCCCGCTTTTCCTCTTCGAGCCGCTCGATGCGCTCGATGAAGGATTTTAGGCGTTCGCCCGCGATCCCGCCGACGTCAGGCATGGTCCCCCTCTCCCCACGATGCCGCGCCCCCCGCGGCGCCGGCGACGATAGCGGCCGGCCTGCCCCCGCGCAAGGCATCGCCGGGCCGGCGCCGTGTTGTCCGCCGGTGTTGTCGGCCAGGGTTATCGATCAGCGCTGCTGCTGCGAAGCGGCGAACGCGGCTTTCTGATCGGGGCTGGCTTCCTTCTGGTGCTTCTTGCGCCATTCGTCGTAAGGCATGCCATAGACGATCTCGCGGGCTTCCGGGTCGGACAGCGGGACGCTGCGCTGCTCGGCCTCCTCGCGGTACCATCGCGACAAGCAGTTACGGCAGAAGCCCGCGAGATTCATCATGTCGATGTTCTGCACGTCGCTGCGCTCGCGCAAATGCTCGACCAGACGGCGAAAGGCCGCGGCTTCGAGTTCGGTGCGGGTGTTGTCGTCCATCGGAACCTCCTCGTCATTGTCCCTCCCTATGTAGCGCCACGGCACCGCGACCGCACCCCCGATGATATTTCGATGATACGCGAAAAATCGTTGACGGGCGGTGGCCGGAAGGATATTTCGATAATCGATGGAATTTGAGGAGCGGTTATGGGGCCACAAGGGGCGGTCGCCACCCTCGGCGCCTTGGCGCACGACACCCGGCTTGCGGTCTATCGCTTGCTGGTGCAGCGCGGGCCCGACGGGCTGTCGGCCGGCCTGATCGCCCAGGCGGTGGCGCTGCCGCCATCGTCCTTGACCTTTCATTTGCAGCAATTGCGCCATGCCGGGCTGATCACCCAGCGGCGACTGAGCCGACAGCTGATTTATGCCGCGGATTTCGCGGCGATGAACGCGCTGATGGCCTATCTGACCGAAAATTGCTGCGGCGGCGGGGCGGCGATTTGCGCGCCGGTCTGCTGCCCCGGCGCGATTGGCGCCGCGAGCCCGCCCGATCGGCAATCCGCATGAGGGAGACGCAAATGGACGAGAGCCAAATCAAGCAGATGGTGCGGGCGCGCTATGGCGGCATCGCCGCCGCCTCCGAGATATCCGCGGGCTGTGCCCCGGCCGCGTCCTCCTGTTGCGGGCTGGCCGCGGACCCCGACGAAAAATCGCAGCGGATGGGCTATTCCGCGGCCGAGCTTGCAGCGGTCCCGGACGGCGCCAACCTCGGGCTCGGTTGCGGCAACCCGCAGGCGATCGCCGCGATCCGGGCGGGCGAGACGATTGTCGATCTCGGCAGCGGCGCCGGGTTCGACTGTTTTCTGGCGGCGCGGCAAGCGGGGCCGCACGGGCGGGTCATCGGCGTCGACATGACCCACGAGATGCTGGCGAAGGCGCGCGACAACGCCGCCCGGATCGGCGCCATCAATGTTGAATTCCGGCTCGGCGAACTCGAGCATCTGCCGATCGCCGACAACATCGCCGATGTCGTGATCTCGAATTGCGTGATCAACCTCGTCCCCGACAAGGCGCAGGTGTTTCGCGAGGCGTTTCGGGTGCTGAAGCCCGGCGGCCGGATCGCCGTCTCCGACATCGTCAATATCGCCCCATTGCCGGCCGATCTCGCGGCGGACCCGGCGCTCCTCTGCGGGTGCGTCGCCGGCGCCGCCTCCGTCGCGCGGATCGCGGAATGGCTCGCCGCCGCCGGCTTCGCCGATGTCCGCGTTGCCGCCAAGCCCGAAACCCGCGAGCTGATCGCGAGCTGGGCGCCGAGCAAGGGAATCGAGAACTACGTCGCCTCGGCCGCGATCGAAGCCCGCAAACCGGCCGCCGCATGACTTCCCTCGTTGACGCCGACGCCCGCCAGGCCGCCGCACCGGCGCTCGGCACGTTCGAGCGGTATCTGACGCTCTGGGTGGCGCTGTGCATCGTCGCCGGGATCGCGCTCGGTCAGCTGACGCCGGCGCCGTTTCACGCGCTCGGGCGGATGACGCTGGCGCAAGTCAACATCCCGGTCGCGGTGCTGATCTGGCTGATGATCGTGCCGATGCTGATCAAGGTCGATTTCGGCGCACTGCACCGGGTCGCCGAACAATGGCGAGGCATCGCCGTCACCGTCGGGATCAACTGGCTGGTCAAGCCGTTCAGCATGGCGGCCTTGGGGTGGCTGTTTGTCGGCTGGCTGTTCCGCCCGTTATTGCCGGCGGGCGAGATCGACAGCTACATCGCCGGGCTCATTCTGTTGGCCGCCGCACCGTGCACGGCGATGGTGTTCGTGTGGTCGAACCTGACCGGCGGCGAGCCCAATTTCACCTTGAGCCAGGTGGCGCTCAACGACACGATCATGGTCTTCGCCTTTGCCCCGATCGTCGGGCTGCTGCTCGGCCTGTCGTCGATCAGCGTGCCGTGGCCGACCTTGTTCTTGTCGGCTGTCCTCTACATCGTCGTGCCGGTCATCGGCGCGCAATTGTGGCGGCGCGAGGTGCTGGCGCGCGCGGGGGGAAATGGGCTGGCACAGTTGCTGCGGCGCTTGCAGCCGGTCTCGCTCTTGGCCTTGCTCGCGACGCTGGTGCTGCTGTTCGGCTTTCAGGGCGAGCAGATCTTGCGCCAGCCGCTGGTGATTTTGCTGCTGGCGGTGCCGATCGTGATCCAGGTCTATCTGAATGCCGGCGCCGCCTACGCGCTAAACCGCGCGCTCGGCGTGCCGCACAACGTCGCCTGCCCGTCGGCGTTGATCGGCGCCTCGAATTTCTTCGAGCTGGCGGTAGCGGCGGCAATAGCCTTGTTCGGGTTCCAGTCGGGCGCGGCGCTGGCGACCGTCGTCGGCGTCCTCGTCGAGGTGCCGGTCATGCTGTCGGTCGTGCGTCTGACCTTGCGCAGCCGCACCTGGTACGAACGTGGTGGTCGGATGACAGCAGCGTGAGGCGGTCAGGCCCCTCGAACTGCACTCGTCTCAAGTCCGCGCCCGGTAACTTTTGGCGGACATCGATTATCTCGATGCCGACCACACAGCCGCTCTCGTCAAAATCGAGCACGACGCCGGGGCTGACCTCTTCGGACTCTCGGATCGCAGATTCGTCAAGACGGATGTAGAGGGCATCGGCCGCCTCGTCCATGCGCACCCTCATCTTGTCCGTCTCCTTCTCGACGCGTTCCGATCGAAAAACGCCGTGATTACGCGAAATCCATCCGTGTCCTCGGAGTAGACCACACGTAGGATGCGATTGCCAAACTCTGCAATCGGCGCAAACGCCCAGCGAACCTCAGCTCGTCTGGGGTCGGGTTTGATTTTCACAGGCCGTCCAGAGCCTCAACCACCCATCTTTCAAGGATGCAGCGTTCCTTCAGCACGTCTATAGCATGCGCGGTAAGCTGGATTGGTTTGTCCGTCTCGGCCATGTTCCGTTCCCTGCCGTCTACGGACGCACTAACACCCGTAGGCCTAATGAGAGAATCGGATAATAAATCTGACCTTGCAAAGTCGCGTCTAAGTATGAGCGCGGGGGGTGGCGGCGGCGTTCCGCGAAAAGGAGCTGATCCGATCGCTACAGCCCAAGGTAGAATTTGCGGACCAGCTCGTTGTTGTTGAGTTCGTCGGCGGAGCCGCCCTCAAAGGCGATCTTGCCGTGGACGATCACATAGCCGCGGTCGGCGATGCGGACCGCCTGGTTGAAGTTCTGCTCGGCCATCAGCACGGTCAGCTGATAGCGCTCCTTCAACTCCTGGATCTTTTCGATCGTGCGTTTGACGAGCACCGGGGCGAGGCCGACCGAAGGCTCGTCGATCAACAGGATCTTGGGCGCCGACATCAGCGCGCGGGCGAGGGCCAGCATTTGCTGCTCGCCGCCGCTCATGCTGCCCGCGAGCTGCCGGCGCCGCTCGCGCAGTACCGGGAACGTCGCGTAACACGAATCGAGGTTGTCGGCGATTTGAGCGCGCGCGGTCGGGCGAAACGCGCCCAGCAGCAGATTTTCTTCGACCGTCAGCTTGGGGAAGAGCCGCCTTCCCTCCGGCACCAGGCTGATGCCGAGATCGACGATCTCCTCGGTCGTGCGGCCGATGAGATCATGATGCTGGCCGTCGATCTCGGCGGTGATCGAGCCCGCCATCGGCCGCAAGATCCCCATCACGCATTTCATGACCGTGCTCTTGCCGTTGCCGTTGGTGCCGAGCAGCACCACGGTCTCGCCGGCCGCGACCTCGAGCGACACATGGTCGAGCACGCGCGCCGCGCCATAGCCGGCATCCACACCCGAAATCTTGAGGCTACTCGCCAAGATAGGCCCGCTCGACCACAGTCTTGCCCGGACTTGGTCCGCGCATTCATGAGAACGACTCGCTTCGAGGTTGTCTATAGCAGGCGCCGGAGGAGGATCGAACTCCAAAGCTGCCGACGTCTCTCCCCGGCGGTCTCACGATTGAGCCCCTACGCCGACCGGATGCCGGGCCAGGGTCTGCTAATAAGTGACCGACGTGCGGCGCACGATATCGTGAATAATCACGATGCGAGCTTCCGGCATTGCGGCGAATAGAATGCGCCCGGCTCCGACACGGCGTCGGAATGTCCCTTGGTACGGCCCGCGCAGAGGCACGACGTCGCCAGACAAGGGCTCATCCGTCATTTGGTTCAGGGCCCGGTTGATCCGCTGTCGATCGCGCTCCGGGAGGCGCGCGAGCGCTCGCTCAGCTCGGCTGCCGAGTCGGCAGTCCCAAGTCACGCTGCACGTCTTCGAGTCGTCGGGTCTCGCCGCGGGCGAACTCCCCCTCCCCGCGCCGTATCGCCTCGATCTCGTCGGGTGCGGCGTCCTCCGCCGGGGGTAGCGAGCCGACCGAGCCAATGTACCAGCGGATCGCGGCTCGTACCGCTTCCGTTCGGCTCAATTTTTGGCGCTCGCGAACCCTGTCGAGCGCCGCCAGCTCGGTTTCCAGCAGCGCGGTCCTGATCGTCTTCTTTGATCCGGCGGTCACGGCTCGAGCCTCCTATACGGTATAGTTCAATCGGCGGCGAAAAGACGAACATCACGAATTGTTGGCCTGCCGCCTTCGGCCGCCATAATAGAACCGCGGTGGGCCGACATCGAGTGCCGGGCGCCCTACTCGCCAAGATCGGCCCGCTCGACCTCGGGCTTCCGCATGGCTTCGTCAGGCGCCCCGTCGGCGATCTTGTGCCCGGCGACCAGCACGACGAGGCGGGTCGAAAACTCCGCGGGCTCACCCACCGGGATGCGGTTCCAGGGCCTTACCCGCGACTGCTGATTATTTTGCGTCGCCGCCTGCCGGGATTCCCATCTCGGCGCGACTGGGCAGCAGCGTGAGCTGCCTCCCCTGTTACGGCGCGGGCCGCCATCCATCGCTTCGAACCCAGAATACCTTTCAGCAACGCCGGGACATAGAGATCTACGTCGAGCCTCGGAAAATGAATTCCGAGACCGAATGCTTCGAGCTCGATCGCATTGAGGTCCTCCGCGGACGCGGATTGCAGACCTTGGGCGTCGCGCGGCGCGAAGCCGATCTCGACGCCTGTCGTCAGCCGCACGATAACCCGATTGCGGCCGGCGTCGTAATGGGCGCTCTTTGCGCGCGGACCGTGCATCCGCGTCTTGCCGCGTGCTACGGCAGCCTCGTATTCTTCCGACGTCAGCTCAACCATGAAACCGGTTCCACGCATCCATCAGCTCTCCTCGGTGCTCTACGATGAGCCGCAACGCCAAGCGCGCTTCGCGTTCGGTGCAGTTGATCAATTCCCGAACCCTCGGTCCTACGAGATTGATTACTGCCACCCAGCCGGGCCCGAGGACATGGACATGCGCCGGCGGATGGTCGTTCGAGTATACCACGACCCGCACAGCGCCTACGCGCAGCACCGTGGGCATAATCCAGCTCCGACCAAGCTAGACGCTCGG
Source organism: Allostellaceae bacterium (assembly GCA_035570935.1). Taxonomy (GTDB): domain Bacteria; phylum Pseudomonadota; class Alphaproteobacteria; order ATCC43930; family CGMCC-115725; genus AP-15. The sequence goes on along the minus strand of DATMKU010000103.1, from coordinate 3,308 downwards.
TAACCATCGCGAGATGCGCTGCCGGGAATGCTGAGGCTACTCGCCAAGATAGGCCCGCTCGACCTCGGGGTTGCGCATCGCTTCGTCCGGCGCCCCGTCGGCGATCTTGTGCCCGGCCACCAGCACGACGAGCCGGGTCGAAAAGCTCATGACCGCGCGCATGATGTGCTCGATCAAGACGATCGTGATGCCGCCCTCGTTGAGCCGGAACAGGACGGCCAGGATCTCCTCGACCTCGGACGGTGAGAGCCCGGCCATCGCCTCATCGGCGAACAACAGCCGCGGCGCGCTGGCGACGGCGCGGGCGAGTTCGAGCTTGCGCATCTCGACCTGGGTTAGGTCGCGCGGCAGCCGGCGGGCCTTGTCGGCGAGCCCGACATCGGCGAGGAGCCGCAAAGCGCGTTCCTCGATCGCGGCTGCGGAGAGATGTACGCCGGGCCGGGCGTTGACCGCGTAGAGCAGCGGTATGCGCAAATTGTCTACGAGGGACATCGTGCGAAACGGCTTCGGCAATTGAAAGCTGCGGGCAAGCCCGAGCCGGGTGCGCTGGTAGGCGGGAGCGCGGTCGAGCCGATGCCCGTCTAACTCGATCGTGCCACTGTCGTGGCGCAGGGTGCCGCAGAGGCAGTTGACCAACGTGCTCTTGCCCGAACCGTTGGGGCCGATCAGCCCGAGCCGTTCGCCCGGCATCACCGCGAAATCGATGTTCTCGAGCGCGACAAACCCGCCAAAATGCTTGCCGAGCCCGGCGGCGGCGAGCAGTGCTTCCTCCGCGGCCGGCATTAGCGCGCCTCCCGCGCGCGGCGGTGCGCCCGGACGAGCCCGACGATACCGTTCGGGGCGATGATCACAAAGGCGATCAGCAGCAACCCGACGATCAGGAGGTTCAAGGCCGAGGAGATCGTCACCGTCGCCACCTGCTGGATCGTCCCGAGCAATACCGCGCCGATGATCGGGCCGACCCAGCTCGTCATGCCGCCGATGACCGGCATGGCTACTGCGTTGACGGCATAGGACAAATCGAAGCTCGAGGCCGGGTCGAGATAGGTCACGTAATAGGGCAAGGGCGCTCCCGACATGCCCATCAAGGCGCCGCTCAGGGTGGTGGCGATCAGCTTCAGCCGCAAGGTCGGCACCCCCGCCGCCTCGGCCGCCTCTTCGTCGTCGCGGATCGCGTTGAAGCCGAGCCCCAGCCGCGAGCGCTCGATCGTCCGGGCGATCGCCACCGCCACCCAGCTCAACAGCAGCATCAGCGAATAAAGATACTGGATGTAGCTGCCGAACAGCGGCGCCTGTTGCGGCCGGATGATGTAGATGCCGCGCGCGCCGCCGACAAAGTCCCAGTTGACGATCAAGGTCTGGGCGACGATCGCCATCGCCAAGGTCGCGATCGCGAAAAACACGCCCTTCAGCCGCAGGGTCAGATAGCCCATGCCAAAGCCGATCACGCCGGACACCATGCCGGCCGCGAGGATCATGACCGGCACCGGGACCGAGGTCAGCTTGTGCAGCACGACCGAGGTGTAGGCCCCGACCGCGAAAAACGCCCCGGTGCCGAAATTGGTGTAGCCGGTGTAGCCGCCAAGGATGTTCCACGCCGTCGCCAGCACGACGTATTGCAGCACGACATAGCCGGCGAAAAAGAAATACTCGTTCTGGATTTGCCAGCGCGTCAGCGCCAACAGCGCCGCCGCGACGGCAAACGAGACGCCCCAGAATTTGCTCGCGCTCAAATCATTCACCAGCGAGACGGTGAGGCAGCAACGAGGCGACATGAGAGCGCCGCACGAAAGCTCGGTCAGGCGCCGATGATTTTCCGACCCTCATTGCCTCTCTGCCTCATTGTGCGCATCGTCAGCGGCCGAGGATGCCGGCGGGGCGGATCGCCAAAGTCAGCAGCAGAAAGCCGAACGCCACCGCCGGCGCCCAGGAAGGCCCGTAAAACGTCGCGGTGATGCTCTCGGCGACGCCGATCAGCATCGCGCCCGCGACCATGCCCGGAAAGCTCGTCATCCCGCCCAGCACGCAGATCGCGAAGATGCGGCCGATATAGTCGCGCCCGATCGACGGCTCGACCGGCTGGATGATGATCAGCAGCGCGCCGGCGAGAGAGGCGGTGGCGATCGATATGCCAAAGGCGATGCGTTTGATCCGGCTCGGATTGGCCGCCATCAGCTGCAACGCGAGCCGGTCCTGCGACACCGCGAGGATCGCCCGCCCGATAAAGCTGCGGCCGAAAAAAAGCTGCAGCGACGCCACCAGCAGCAGCGCTACGACAAACGGCACCAGCATCCGCAGCGGCAGGTCGACAAAACCGAAATGCAGGCTCGGGCCGATATAGGGTGCCGCGACAAACCGGTAATCGACGCCAAAGACCAGGATCAGCCCCACCTCGCCGACAAACAACAGGCCAAAGAAAAAGGCGAGGCCCTGGATCGATTCCTCGCCGCGGCGCTCAAAGGCATAATAATAGATCTGGTAGACGGCCATCCCGATCAGAAAAAACACCGGCATCATCGCGATGCCGATCAGAATTGGGTCGAGGCGCCAGGTCGAATTGATCGCATAGGCGACAAACGAGCCCAGCATGATAAACGCCGGATGGGCGATGTTGACGATGTCGAGCATGCCGAACGAAATCGTTACGCCGACCGTGACCGCGGCATAAAAGCCGCCGAGCAGAAGCCCGGCGATGATCGCGTTGACCAAGAGGCCGAGCGAAATCTCCATGATCGGTGAGCGCTCCCGGCCAAGCCGCGGCGCGCGCTTACCCGGCGTTTGCGGGCAACCGCGGCATTTCCAACCCCTTTTACGGCGTTTTCAGTTCCGGGCCTAATTTGTTGGCCGCCGGTTCAATGCCCTCGCCAGCATGACCGAGCGTCCGTTTCTTGTCGGGTGGAACGGTCTTCGGCACACAAAAGGACGGCCAGGCTGGGCCCGGCCGTCTTCGGCTCGCTGGATGATGCCCCGAGAGGATCGGGGCGAGAAGCTTCGCGTCAGGCTGCCGCGTGCGGCATAACCGAGCCGAGCGACCGGCGCCCCTTGCTGCGCTGCCACAGCCTCGCGCCGAACAACAGCCCGCCCACGGCGAGAACAACCGGAAGGCCCTGCCCGATCGGCGGAGCGGGTGCAACCGACACCGCGGTGATCAGTGAGTCTGAGGCGAGGCCGTTAATGCCCCCCAATTCATAAAGTCCGACGGTATGATAATCGTCGGCCGTGGTAAAATCGAAGGTGCAGAGATTGCTTCCATCGTATGTGGGGCAGGCTGACGTGAGCGGGCTTGAGCTGCCGTTTGAAGAAAAGGT
>DATMKU010000102.1:0-6700 GCA_035570935.1 Allostellaceae bacterium | reverse complement strand
TTGCGGGCGATCGACCAGCTGACGGTCGATGTCATCACCGACGACGTCAGCGACAATTACGTCAGCAAGACATTGTTCGCGGTTTCGGAATTCGCCAACATCGTCCGCGCCGGCGCCACGGCGCTGTCGGGCGAGGCGCTGTTGTGCGCCAATCTCGGCTTTGGCTGCCGGCTGGTGGCCGATGCCGGTGGCGTCCGTCATACGATGCTGTTCGACACCGGCCCGGAGGGCGCGATCTTTGTCCGCAATTGCGCCAATCTCGGCATTGAATTGGGCGGGATCGAATGCATCGCGGTCAGCCACGGGCATTGGGACCACATGGCCGCCTTGCCGGCGGCGTTGCAGGCGATCCGCGAACAGGGCGGGAAGACGACGGTCCACGTCAATCCCGGAATGTTCAACGAGCGCGCGATCCGGCTTGGCACCGGAACCGTCGTGCCGGCGGCCAAGGTCCCCTCGCCGGCCGAGATGGAGGGGCTGGGTGCGGCAGTCGTCATCGATCCGGCGGATCGGCTGCTGCTCGACCGGCATTTTTATTTGAGCGGCGAAATCCCGCGGCTGAGCGCCTTCGAAAAAGGCCGGACCGACCATTTGAGCCGCACCGGCCCGCAGGCGCCGTGGCAGCCCGATCCGCTTTTGCTCGACGAGCGGATGCTGGTCGCCCATGTCAGGTCGTTGGGGCTGATCGTGCTGAGCTCGTGCTCGCATGCCGGGATCGTCAATGTCTGCACCTCGGTGCAGACGCTGTTTCCCGATGCCCCGATACATTGCGTGATGGGCGGGCTGCATCTGGGCGGGGTCATGGAGCGGATCATTCCCGATACAGTCGAAGCGCTGCGGCCGTTTGCGATTCCGCACATCATCACCGGCCATTGCACCGGCTGGCGCGCGTTGCACGCCCTCGCCAACGCCTTTGGCGACGCAGTCAGCCAGTCGGCGGTCGGCACCACCTACACCTTTGCCGCCTGACCCGTCCGACGATGACGCGCGCCGACCAAGAAACCCGGCTGCCGGTCACGATCGTCACCGGCTTTCTCGGCAGCGGCAAAACGACACTCGTAAACCATATCCTGGCCAACCAGACCGGCCTCAGGATCGCGGTCATGGTTAACGAGATCGGTGACATCGCGATCGACAGCGACCTGATCGTCGGCGCCGGCGACGACATGGTCGAGCTCGCCAACGGCTGCATCTGCTGCTCGATCAATAATGATCTGGTCGAGGCGATCTTTCGCGTTCTGCAGTGTCAGCCGCTAGTCGATTACTTGATCGTCGAGACGACCGGTCTTGCCGATCCGCTGCCGATCGTGCTGACCTTTTTGCGCTCGGAATTCCGCGACGTGATCCGCGTCGATTCGATCGTGGCGCTCACCGACGCCGAAAGCTTCAGCCTCGACCGGTTCGACAGCAAGGCGGCGCTGAACCAATTGCGCTACGCCGATTTCGTGCTGCTCAACAAATGCGACATCGTGGCCCCGCAAGAAGCCGATGCGGTCGAAGAAAAGATCCGCGCGGTCGCCAGGGGCGCCCGGGTCGTGCGCACCACCCGCGCGCAACTCCCGCTGCCGCTGATCCTCGGCGCCGGGCTGTTCCACGGCGAGAGCCGGCTCCGCGCGGACGACCACGACCACGACCACATTGCGGCCGACGGGTTCGACATGGTGTCGTTCGCCAGCGACCGGAAATTTTCGGCCGAGCGATTCCAGGGCTTTCTCGAACAGCTGCCGGCCAACGTCTTTCGGGCAAAGGGCGTAGTGACCATCGACGGCGGCGAGCGACGACACCTGTTTCAGCTGGTCGGCCGGCGGTTTACGCTCGACCCGGCGCCAGCCGGACTGACCGGCGGCAACCGGCTAGTGCTGATCGGCCAGAAGCTCGATGTCGCGCAGCTGCGGGCGCAACTCGCCGCCTGCCTCGCAGCGCCGGTCACTCGGGCGGCGGAATAACGAGCGACCAGACGAAAAGCAAAAAGGCCGCCCCGACCGGCGCCCAGGCGACCGCCGCGCCGATCCGCACCTGCGCGGCCCCGGCCAGGATGGCGCCGCCGACGAGGCCCAGCCAGGGCAGCGCCTGCTCAACCCACCCCCAGCCGCTGCCCCGGCCGGCGAGGAAGTCGCCGAACCCCTGGCCGAATCTGACGAGGGTGCCGGTCACGAACGTCAGACTGACTGGGAGGTTTCCGGCGCGGTGCATCGCCGCGTTCAACGCGCCCATCGCCAGCACCATCGGCACTGGTGCCGTGTCGAAGATCGCGGCGGCAGTGAGCAGCAGCGCCACCGCGGCGAGCACGGCGGTCAGATGCCGGCCTCCGGCGACATGGGCGGTCAGCTGCCCGCCGGCCGCGCCCAGGACAAACAGCACGATCAGGACCAGGATCGAACCGGCTTCGTCGAAATTGCCGCGACCGACCGCCACGGCCAATTGCGTGCTGTTGCCGCTCATGTACGAAACGAACAGATGCCGCAGGCGAATAAAGCCGATCGCGTCGACCATCCCGGCGAGCCCGGCCAGCAGCGTCGCCAACAGCAGCGCGCGCCGGCGTTCGGCCCGCGCCGTGCCGGCGCTCTCTACCGCCCCATTCACGGCCTGCCTCCTTCCACGCCTCTTCCTGCTTTCGCTGCCGCTCGCGTGCGCGAACATCGCGCGGCAATCTGCGCCTATCGGCGATTGCGCGAATACCCTTGTTCCCGAGCCGTGCGAATACCACTTCGGAGATTATGCAGGCTCGGATTGCCGCTCTCGTTGATTAATGTCGAGATCGGGGTCGACTGATGCGTGCACTTCGGCCGCTGGATGGCGCCGGTGGAATTAATCCGGGCGCTATCGTGTTGGTACAAGCGGGCAAGGCCACGATCAGCGTTTGATGAGCAGATTGACATGGGTGAAGGCATGGCAAAGCCAAAGAGAGGGCGGTCGACCGCCACCATCGACGATCACGTCGGCGGACGCATCCGCGAGCGGCGGATCATGCTGGGGCTGACCCAGCAGCAGCTGGCCGAGATGATCGGAGTCACTTATCAGCAGGCGCACAAATACGAGCGCGGCATCAATCGCGTTTCAGCCGGAAGGCTGTTCGAGATCGCCCGCGCGCTGAGCGCCCCGATCAGCTATTTCTACGAAGGCATCGGCCAGGAAGGCCCACGCCAGATCACGCCGCATCAGCGCATGCTGCTCGAGATCGCGCGCAACTTTGCCGAAATCCGGAACGAGAAGCACCAGGAGGCGGTGAGCCAGCTCGCCCGCGCATTGGCGACCAGGTGATCCGGGCGCCCCGCGGGGCGCTCACGCTTTTGGCAACGGGAACTCGTCGAGATAGGCGAGATATTCGTCCTCGACATCGATCTGCATCGCCGCCATCAGGCGTACCAGGCCGTTGTAATAAGCGATCGTGATCAAGAGATCGGTTAGGCGCTCGTCGTCGAGGCCCTGACGCAGCACGGCAAAGGTTTCGTCGGAAACCGCAAGCTCGCGGGTCATGTCGCGAGCCGCGCGTAGTACCGCCTTGGCGAGCGGTTCGAGAGCGGTGGGCCGGCCGGCGGTTTCATCGGCGATGGCGCGGATGTCGTCGTCGGAAACCTCGAAATCGCGGCTGATCCTGATGTGATGCGAATACTCGTAGGCGGCGCGGGTGACGTAGCCGACCTGTAGGATTGCCATTTGCCGCAATCGCGGGTCGAGCCGGCTGCCGTCGCGGATGAATCGCGCGAGCGTATTCAGGCTACGCGCCGCGCGCGGGCTGTGCGCCAGCAACCGATAGAGGTTGATGTTGCGCGCCAGCAGATCCTGGTGCTCCGGCAAAAGATCGGATTTGTCGAGATAAGGCAGGCGCGCCATCGCGGTTGCTCCGTCCTGCTCGCGTAACTTCTAATACATCGTTTCCGCGGCTTTTGCTGCACCCCTCCTCAGCTACCACCGTCCGCCTCGACCTGACGCCAGAAATCGAGGGCGGCGCGGGCGCAGCGTTCGGGCAGCAGCAGATTGACCCCGTGACCATAGCCGCCGAACAATTCGAGCCGGCCATGCGGCAGGGTTCGCGCGAGGATCTTTTGTTGTTCGGAGGCGATCCGGCTTTTGTCGCCGCTGAGCAGCAAGACCGGCGCTTGGATCTCGGGTAGCACCGGCACGACATCGACACCCTCGAAACATTCGTGCAATGCCGCGGCGATGTCGGGCCTGGTCTTGTCCATCTCGGCGACGCACCATTCGCGCAGTTCGGCACTTGCGTGGTCGAGATCGAGCCGATAGCCGAGCGTGCGGCGGCACCATTCGCCGGTGCCGTAAGCGCGGATCGCCGCCGCCGTGCTGTCCTGGTCGAGCGAGTAGATCCCTCTGATCTCGTTGGAAATCCGCGTCGGCGTGTTGCACAGCACGAGGCTGGCGATGCGCCGAGGATGGCTCGCGGCGAGCAATAAGCCAACGAGCCCGCCCGAGGATTCGCCCACCCAATGCACCCGCGGCAATGACAAGGCATCGAGCACCGCCAACACCTGGGCAGCGATCTGGTCGGGGGTGAAATGACAGCTCGCGGCCGGCATATCCGAGGGGCCGCAACCGAGCAAATCCGGGCGGTAGATCCGGCGGCTGCCGGCGATCGCCGGAACCCAGCGGTTCCAGAATGTCGCGTTGCGGGCAAAGCCGTGCAGCATCATCACCGGCGTCGGCTGCTCCCACGGCCACAGATAGTCGTCGACCGCGCAGTGCAGCGACAGTCCTTCATCGAGGCGGATCCTCGGCATCGGCGCGCTCCGTTATCGTTGCGTCGAAAGATAACCTTGTGAGGCAGCTGCGCGAAACCGTCTTAGGGTCCGACCCGGAATAAGACAAAACGATCCGGAGGCCGCTGGCGCTCCCGCAAAAGCGCGGGTCGAGGGTCTGCCCTGGCCGCAACCAGAGGCAACCGCGCGTCGCTCGCCGGGATTCCCGCTTTCGTGCAGCGCCGTCAGAACAGGTCCGCTAGCGGCCGGATAGACGGATCGGCCGCCCGCCGACCGTGGCGTTCGCCTGCAAATAGGCGATCAGCTCCGGCATCGAATAGCGGCGGTTTTGCGCGATCGCCGCGGTCGGGCCCCAGCCCTGCAAGTCGGCGGGCGCGGCATAGAGCACCGAGCCCATGTCGCAGCTCAAAGAGCCGAGCAGAAATTCGTCGACGATGTGGCTGCCGAGTTCGCCGAGGCGCCGGCTCTGCTGGGTGCTTTCCGCTTCGCCGAGAACAAAGAGCCACAAGGGCGTGAGCCCGCTCAATGCGTCCGGTTTGAAGCCGGCGTTCTTTAGCCGCTCGGCCAACAGGCTTTTGACCGCCGCGATGGCGTCATCGAGACCGGGAATGCGCCGCTGGGCGTAGCGCTCGGCCTCTTCGCCGGTCGCGAGGCCCACGGAGCCGGTCAGCACCGAATTCGGCTCGGACGCGCGCAAGAGGTTGCGGCGCGGCAGGTTGCGCTCGGATGGCGTGTCCTTGCCGTCCGGGGCGGGTCCGGGAGGAAGAGCGGCCACCGGCAGCGAGAACAGCTTGTCGGAGATCAGGGTGTCGAGCGGCCGCGTCGCCTGCGCGGTCGCACCACCGAAATCAAAAAAATGGCTCCAGTCGATCACGTCGCCGGGCCGCAGCGGGTTGTCGCCGACAAGCCCGAGGGTTTCGGCCTGCCCGGCAGCGGCGAAGATCGGGCGGGGCTGGCCGGTCAGGATGTTGCCGCCGGAATCGCGCACGATGTCGTGCAAAACATAGTCGTCGCGCACCAGCGAATGGCCTAGGCGAAAGGCCGCCACCGCGAATTCGTGCGGGATCCGGATTACCGCGTCGGCGCCGAGCCCGGGCGTGCAGCTGTAGAGAAACGTGTGGACGCCGGCGGGCAATGGCAGGGTCGAGGTCGGGTTCGCACCGCGGACATAGGCGTGCAGCGCCGCCGGGGCCACCCGCTGCAAGGCCGCCTCGGCCGAGATGCGCGGCAAAAAATCGGTGGCGACGATCGTCTCGTAGGTCCACAGCACCTTTTCATGGCAGCCGTCAAAGGCGGTCGCGATCTGCTGCTGGCCGGGTGCGGCCGAGCCAGCGAGCGCGCGATCCATGCAGTCGTTGTGCGCGAGTTCGAACAGGTTTTGCAGTTGGGAGAGCATCTTGTGTTCGCTGTTACGCGGGTCGGGGATCTCCGCTGTTCCCGCGGGACTGCGTTCGAAATCAAAACCGTCGATGACCGCCGCCGCACCGCCGGCGCTCGGCGCCGCGATCTCGCGCATCGCGAAGCGCCCGGTGTAGGCGCCGTTTTGCTGCTCGAACCATGGCGCGCTGATCCCGGTCAATGTCGCGAAATCGGGGACGCCATAGACGCTGTCGAGGTCGAGCTTGCTGGTGTTGGCGCCGAGCGCCGAGCGCCGAGCCGGGCACCGCGGCATCGGCAATCGCCTGACGCAGCAGGTCGGGGGTGATGCCGGCGGCGGCAAGCGTCGCCCGCACCGAGGCGTCGCTTTGCGCCGCCTGATCGAGCGCGCCGAGCGCCGAGAGCGCCGTCGTCGTCCGGGTCACGTCGTGGTCGATGAACTGGCCCAAAAAGGTGTAGCCGGCGGGCTGCGCGCCATCGGGACCCTTGTTGTCGTCAACAAAGGGGCTGGCGCCGGTGCCGAGCGGCGGCCCGATGATCGCCCGCAAGGTCGCGGTATCCTCGATCGGGTCGCACAGATGATCGGGCGGATGGGTTTCGCCGGGCCC
>DATMKU010000101.1:0-2486 GCA_035570935.1 Allostellaceae bacterium | reverse complement strand
GCCTCGAGAGCCTGCGCGATTTGCCTGTTGTCGGCGATGTGCGCGGGCTCGGCATGATGTGCGGCGTCGAGCTCGTTGCCGATCGCGGCACCAAGGCGCCGGCAACCGGGCTCGGGCCGCGGATCACCCGCGAGGCGATGGCGCGCGGGCTGTTGCCGCGCCTGCGGGCCGGCAGCGCCGACCCGGCGATCGGCGACACGATCTGCGTCGCGCCGCCGCTGATGACGCCCGAGGCAACAATCGACTGCATCCCCGAGATCCTGCGCGCCGCCATCGTCGCCGCGACGTAATCGGGGCCGGTGGCGGTGTCGCGCTGAGCGGCACCGGAAGCCAGCGCCGGATCGCGGGACGGGGCGTTACCCGTCGATCCGCCGCAAGGCCGTCGCGGTCTCGGGGGTAAACCAGCGCCGGCTTCCACTGGTTGCTCGCGGCCTCCGTGCGTCGAGACTACTCCTCGAAGGCCTCGCGCAGCGCCGCGAGTGTGAGGCCGAGGGTGCGCCGCGGGACCGCGCCAAGGCGGCGCATCAGACGCTGTTTGTCCAACGTTCGGATCTGATCGACCAGGATCAAACCATTCTTGCCTTGAAATTCCACCGGAATGCGGTACGGCGCGGGCCGGTTACCGGTGGTCAACGGCGCCACCGTGACGGTTCGCAGGTAGTCGTGCATCTCGGCCGGAGAGACGATCAGGCAGGGGCGGGTCTTCTGAATTTCGCTGCCCACCGTGCGATCGAGCGCAGCGAGCCACACCTCGCCGCGAACCACGCTGGGCTGTCTCCTCACCAAACTAGATCTTGATCCTCGGCATTCGGGAATGCGGGCCATACCGGCTCGTCATCTCCGGTGGCGGCGATGTCGCGCGACGCCTCGGCCCAGCCTGCCCGAGGCCGCCGCTTGACCGGCGCAATGACGACGCAGCCCTCCTCCAGGGTTATGTCAACCGTATCTCCGACGCTGATCGCGATTTCCGCCAGCATCGATTTCGGGATGATGACCCCGGACGAATTTCCCAATTTCCGCAGCACTGCACGCATCGCAATCTCCCCGGTGACAACAAGGTTATAACAGGACGCTTTGTCAACCGCGTTCACGTGAAACCTCGACATGACGGGCGTGCCTTCATACATTCCGCGGCCATGAGTGAGTTTTCGCGGCGTTACGATGTCGTCGTGGTCGGCGGCGGGCATGCCGGGTGCGAGGCAGCGGCGGCCGCGGCGCGGGTCGGGGCGCGCACGCTCCTAGTGACCCATAAGCGGGCGACGATCGGCGAGATGTCGTGCAACCCGGCGATCGGCGGGCTCGGCAAAGGGCATCTCGTGCGCGAGATCGACGCGCTCGACGGCATCATGGGCCGTGCCATCGATCGGGCCGGCATCCAGTTCCGCATCTTGAACCGCAGCAAGGGGCCGGCGGTGCGCGGGCCGCGGGCGCAGGCCGACCGCAAGCTCTATCGCCGCGCGGTCGCCGATCTTTTGGCCGACGCGCCGAACCTCGCCATCGCCGAGGGTGCGGTAGAGGATTTGCTGCGGGATGATGCCGGCCACGCCGCCGGCCTCGTGCTGGGCGACGGCAGGCAGATCAGCACCGGGCGCGTCGTGCTGACCACCGGCACGTTCCTCAACGGCCTGATCCATATCGGCGAAGAGAAGATCCCGGCGGGACGGGTCGGCGAGGCGCCATCACGCGGGCTGGCGCGGACCCTGGCGCGCGCCTGCTTTGCCCTGGGCCGGCTCAAGACCGGCACCCCGCCGCGGCTCGACGGCACGACGATCGACTGGGCCGGGCTCGACGCGCAACCGGGCGACGACCCGCCGCCGCCATTTTCGTTTGTGACCGACCGGATCCTGACATCGCAGATCGCCTGCCATATCACGACGACGACCCCGGCGACCCACGCAGTGATCCGCGCCAACCTCGCTCGCTCGCCGATGTATTCGGGCGACATCACCGGCATCGGGCCGCGCTATTGCCCCTCGATCGAGGACAAGATCGTGCGCTTTGCCGAGCGCGGGCGGCACCAGATCTTTCTCGAACCGGAAGGGCTCGACGACGACACGGTCTACCCGAACGGCATCTCGACCTCGTTGCCGCGCGATGTACAGGAAGCGCTGCTGCGCACGATCCCCGGTCTCGAACGCGCGGCCATGCGGCGGCCGGGCTATGCGATCGAATACGATTTCGTCGACCCGTGCGAGCTTCACCCGAGTCTCGAAACCCGGCGCATCCCCGGCCTTTATTTTGCCGGCCAGATCAACGGCACGACCGGTTACGAGGAGGCGGCGGCGCAGGGCCTCGTCGCCGGGCTCAATGCGGCGCTCGCCGCGGGCGGCGCCGAGCCGCTGGTGCTCGACCGGGCCGACGCCTATATCGGCGTCTTGATCGACGACCTCGTGACACGCGGCGCCAGCGAGCCCTATCGCATGTTCACCTCGCGCGCCGAATACCGCCTGATTTTGCGCGCCGACAATGCCGATCAGCGGTTGACC
>DATMKU010000100.1:0-2619 GCA_035570935.1 Allostellaceae bacterium | reverse complement strand
GCTGTGCGCCGGGCAGGAGGTGGCGCTGGTGGGTGCGGGTAATTCCGCCGGCCAGGCGGTGGTGTATTTGTCCGGCCAGGTCGCCAAGGTCTGGCTGATCGTTCGCGGGCCCAGTCTCGACGCGGGCATGTCGCGCTACCTCGTCGACCGCATCGCCGCGAGGCCGAATGTCGAAGTCCTGACCGGCACCACGGTGACGGCTCTCGAAGGGCGAGACGGTGTCCTCGAAGCGATCCGCTGCCGCTCCGAGCGATCCGGCGAGGAACTGCAACGGGCGATCCGCCATCTGTTTTTGTTTATCGGCGCCGAGCCCAATACCGCGTGGCTGTCGGGGTCGGGGGTGACGCTCGACGACAAGGGCTTTGTGCGCACCGGCGCAAACATCCTCAGACCGCTCGAAACCAGCCTGCCGGGCGTATTTGCGATCGGCGACGTGCGCGCAGGATCGGTCAAGCGCGTTGCCGCCGCGGTCGGCGAGGGCGCGCAGGTCGTCGCCGCGATCCACGCCTACCTCGCGCAGGCCGGCGATGGAGCCATGCTTTCCGCCAACTCCGGGAGACTCCGATGACCCGCGACTGCACCCATGCCGACGCCATTCGCGACGTGATTCCAAGCGCTCTCGGCTGCGAGGAATGCCTGAAGATCGGCTCGCCCTGGGTGCATCTGCGGTTATGCAGGGCCTGCGGTCATGTCGGCTGCTGCGACGACTCGCCGAACCGGCACGCGACCAAGCATTTTCACGCGACGCGCCATCCAATCATCGAAGGCTATGACCCGCCCGAAGGCTGGGGCTGGTGTTATGTCGATGAGGTCATGCTCGACCTCAGCGACCGCGCCACACCGCACAACGGGCCGATTCCGCGCTACTATTGACCCGTGCTACTATTGGCATACCGGTCTCACCCGAGGATGACGATCATGGCCAATGACAAGATGACGGCGCAAATGTCTGCGAAGGACGGCTTTATCGCCGCACTCGACCAGAGCGGCGGGTCGACGCCCGGCGCGCTGCGCCTCTATGGCATTCCGGACAGCGCCTACAGCGGCGAAGCCGAGATGTTCAGGCTCGTGCACGAGATGCGGGCGCGCATCATAACGGCACCCGCCTTCACCGGAGCCAAGGTCATCGCGACGATCCTGTTCGAAGGCACGATGGACGGCGAGGTGCGGGGCAGGTCGGTTCCGGCGTTCCTATGGGAAGAGCGGGGCGTCGTCCCGTTTGTCAAGGTCGATAAAGGGCTCGAGCCCGAGAACGACGGGGTCAGCCTGATGAGGCCGATGCCGACGCTCGACGCCCTTCTGACCCGCGCGGTAAAGCTCGGCGTCTTCGGCACCAAGATGCGCTCTGTGATCAACCTGGCCTCGAAATCCGGCATCGCGGCGGTGGTGGCGCAGCAGTTCGAGGTGGCGGCGCAGATCGCCGGGCACGGGCTGATGCCGATCATCGAGCCGGAAGTCTTGATCAAGAGCCCGGACAAGGCCGGTGCCGAAACGATCCTTCTCGCGGAATTGACGAGACACCTCGACGCCCTTGCCGAGGGCCGCAAGGTGATGCTCAAGCTGACGATCCCCGATAAGCCCGATCTCTATGAGCCGCTGACGAAACACAAGCGGGTGGCAAGGGTCGTGGCGCTTTCCGGCGGCTATACGCGAGACGACGCCTGCAAACGCCTCTCTGCCAACCACGGCATGATCGCGAGCTTTTCGCGGGCGCTCGCCGAGGACCTCAAACATTCGATGAGCGACGCCGTGTTTAACGCGACGCTGGCAAAATCGATCGACGAGATTTACCAGGCCTCGACCGTAAAAATGTAACTCCGGGCCACGCGAGACGAGGCTGATCGACCAGCCCGACAGCCTCGCCTCGCGGGTAGCGCCATGGGTTACCGCCGGACCCGCAGGCCGAGCACTAGCGCGGTTTCCGACCGAGTAGCCGAACCATTCTTCTATCCGTCACCCCCGCGAAAGCGGGGCCCAGAGCCTACTTCCTGCTTTCGCCAGGGGCAGGCCCTGCCTTGAACAGCGGTACCGCGTGGGATCGGCCATGGGTTCCCGCTTTCGCGGGAATGACGAACTAAAAGAATGTTCAACCCGATCGAAAATTGCTCTATCAGGCGTCGCGGCTTCGGCGCTCCACCCTCGCCGCGGCGCTCACGGTTGACAAGGGGAGATGCTTTCCTCTCGCCGTGCGCAGGCGCCGCGGTGCCGCGCGTCGGTCAATAGGCCGGCGGCGGCGTATAGGCCGGGGGCGGCGCATAAGCCGGAGGGGCCGCGTAAGCCTGCGGTGGCGGCGGCGCATAAGCCGGAGGGGCCGCGTAAGCCTGCGGTGGCGGCGGCGCATAGGCCGGCGGGGCGGCGTAAGCCTGCGGTGGCGGCGGCGCATAGGCCGGCGGAGCTGCATAAGCCTGACCCGGCGGCGGTGGCGGCGTGGTCGAGGCCAGACCCCCGGCAGCACCCACGCCGCCGCCGACCGCGGCCCCGACGGCAGCGCCGGGCGCGCAACCGATGGGGATCGTGGCGAGACATCCGATCGCCGCGCCGGTGGCGGCTCCGGAGACGCCTCCTGCGGTCGTGTTCGCCGCCGGGTTGGGCGAGCACGCCGCCAGCCCGGCAACGAGC
>DATMKU010000099.1:0-2316 GCA_035570935.1 Allostellaceae bacterium | reverse complement strand
CCGTCGGTGAAGGCGCCGAGCCGAAGCTTTGGTCCTTGCAGGTCGACCAGGATGCCGATCGGCCGGTTGTGATCGGCCTCGACGGCGCGGATCGTGGTCACCAGCTCGCGCATCTTGTCGTGATTGGTGTGGCTCATATTGATGCGGAACACGTCGGCGCCGGCTTCGAACAGCCGGCCGATCATGGCGCGGTCCGACGAGGCGGGACCGAGCGTAGCCACGACTTTGGTCCGCCGCTGCCGCCTCATGGCGTCTTGTTTCCCGGCGCCGATGTCGCGCCGGCGCCGGCAGGCGGCGCGCTTTGCTGATTGCCGGGCGGCAACGGCTTTTGCGCGGGCTGCTCGGCGGATTCGGTGAGCTGCACGGTCCAGGCGCGCTGCTCGCCGGTATCGACCTCGAAGAAGCCGGTGCGGTCATAGCCGTGGGCCAAACAGTCGCCGATGCCGCGGATGGTGAACTCCCTGTCGCGCGTGCACATATAGGCCCGTCCCGTCCATTCGCCGCCGCGATCGTAGTCGATGGCGTAAACATAATAAAAACGCGCGACGAGATTGCCCTTGAGCACGGTCTCGCAGGTTCGTGACGGCAGGTTCCACCAACCTTCGGTGGTCCAGCCGTCGGCGTCCTTATAGCCGACCGCGACGCCGACCCGGCTCGGCGTGTTGTTACAGAGCCGGAAGTCGGCCGCGGCCGGGCGCGCCGAAGCGGCCAGTGCGAGCGCCACGAAGAGGCCCGCCGCCAGCGTACTCGGCATGTTTCGAAGAAAAGTCGCCTGGCTCATGTCCGGTGCAGAATCCGGCCTCCGCTCATGGCCTGTCAACGACGATGGCACGGAAGTCGGTGACGTTGGTGAATGTCGGACCCGGGACGAAAAGGTCGCCGATGCCGTTGAAAAATCCCGTTGAATCGTTGTCGGCGAGAAACGCGGCGGGATCGAGGCCGGCGGCCCGGGCGCGACGAAGCGTCGTCGGATCGACGAAAGCCCCGGCCGGGTCGTCGCGGCGGCCGCTGCCGCCGTCGGTTCCGTCGGAATCGGCGGCCAGCGCCGAAATGCCGGCGGCGCCATCGAGGTGGATGGCGAGCGCCAGAGCATATTCCTGGTTGGGCCCGCCGCGGCCTTGGCCGCGCAGGGTGACCGTGAGTTCGCCGCCGGAGAGGATCACCACCCGGCGCCCCTGGGCGCCCAAATCTCGCGCTAGGCGGGCGTGTTCCGCCGCCACCTCCCGCGCCTCGCCTTGCAGGCGGTCGCCGACCACCACGCAGTCGTAGCCGGCGGCAATGGCGCGCCCTTGCGCCGCCCGCAACGCGTCGGCCGGCCGCGCCACGATCCGATACTCGGAACCGGCAAAGATCTTGTCGCCCGGCTTTGGCGTTTCGTTGCCCGGATCGACGAGCGCCTTGGCCACCGTGGCGGGCAGATCGAGCCGGAAGCGGGCAACAATGGCGCGGGCGTCTTCGAGCGTCGTCGGGTCGGGAACGGTCGGTCCGGAACCGATGACGGAAGGGTCGTCGCCGGGCACGTCGGAGATCGAAAGCGTCACCAGCTTGGCGGGAAAAGCGAGCCGGGCGAGGCGGCCACCTTTGATGCGGGAAAGGTGCTTGCGCAGCGTATTCATGTCGCCGATGGCGGCGCCGCTGCGCAACAACGCCCGGGTCACCGCCTGCTTCTCGGCAAGCGTAATGCCAGCCGCCGGCGCGATCCAGTTGGCCGAGGCGCCGCCGGACAGAAGCACGAGGACGAGGTCGTCGCCGCCTGCCGCCTCGGCAAGTGCGAGCGCCTGTTCGGTTCCGTTCAGGCCCGCTTCGTCGGGCACCGGATGGCCGGCCTCGACAATGGGAATATGGCGGGTCGGGCGGCCATAGCCGTGGCGGGTGACGGCGATGCCGGCGAGCCGGTCCGGGGCGAGGCGGCCGAGATAATGCTGCTCGGCGGCTTCCGTCATCGAGCCCGCCGCCTTGCCCGCGGCCAGTACGACGAGGCGGCCCCGCGACGGCGGTTCCGGCAGGTTCGGCGGCAGGCACTGCGACGGGTGCGCGGCCGCGACCGCGGTCCGGAACAGCGATTCGAGCAATTCGCGCGCTGACGCAGCCATGATCATCCCGGGATCGGAGTATGGAAAGGCGGCGCCACCGCCTCTATCTTTGTCATAACTAGAACGCGGAGAGGACCATGGCTACCGACGACAAGACCGAGCTCGAAGCCGCCGTCTACCGCCGGCTGGTCGAGCACCTGCGCACCCGCACCGACGTGCAGAACATCGACCTGATGAATCTGGCCGGCTTCTGCCGCAACTGCCTGTCCAACTGGATGAAGGA
>DATMKU010000098.1:0-14002 GCA_035570935.1 Allostellaceae bacterium | reverse complement strand
GCACCGCTGTACATGCTTCAGCGGCCGGCTCCGATCGCTCACGACCGCGGCCAACCGCGCGCGATCCTCGCTTCCAACGACAACGCAGACTTCCTGTGCCATGCCCCCACTATAGCACACTTGGCCTGTTGAATCCTATGTTTGCGTCAGTGCACTAAGCCCCCGAGAAGACCGCCCAGCTGTCGCGGTGAAAAGCCACAATTACCGCTTTGAAATTGGCGCGGCGCACGGGTTGAGTTATCCCACTAATGGGCATCCAATTGTAATTTTCAATAAAATTGCTGCGTCCACATTTAATTATGTCCTGTTGATGCCAGGCGAACCACAACATGCCTTAATCCAGCGTTTTATTGACGAGAATTACATCACGACGCGAGGCAAGAAGCGGATAACGATCACCGCCGCCGAGCTCCAGAGTGTATGGCCGACGTCGCCATTGTTCTCCTGATCACCGGCGTTGACAATGAGAGCTATGGGCGCGAGGAGATGGGTAGAGGAGGAACCAGCCCATGCTCGACGCCTATATCTATAACGGTTTGCGCACACCTTTTGGCCGCCACGCCGGAGCACTCGCCCGGATGCGGCCCGACGATATGCTGGCCGCGGTCATCTCCGCCGTCGTCGCGCAGAGCCCGTTCGACCCAGCCAAGATCGAGGATGTCGTCGTCGGCTGCGCCAACCAGGCGGGCGAAGACAGCCGCTGCGTCGGGCGCCATGCCGGCCTCCTCGCCGGCTTGCCGATCGAGGTCGCGGGCTCGGTATTGCAGCGCAATTGCGGCAGCGGGCTCAACGCGATCGTCATGGCCGCCCAGGCCGTGACCTGCGGCGAGGGCGACGCCTTTGTCGCCGGCGGTGTCGAGAGCATGAGCCGGGCGCCCTATGTGATGAACAAGGCCGAGAGCCCATTTGGCCGCGACGGCCGCGTCTTTGATTCGACGATCGGGGCGCGCTTTCCTAACCCGAAGATCGAGCGCCAGTTCGGCGCCGACACGATGCCCGAAACCGCCGACAACCTCGCGCGCGATTATCAGATCACCCGCGAGGCCTGCGACGTGTTTGCCGCCGCCTCGCAGAAGAAATACGCCGCGGCCAAGGCCGCCGGCTTTTTTACCGGCGAGATTTTTCCGGTCGAGGTGCCGGGCGGCCGCGCCGGGCCGGTCCAGGTGGCCGAGGACGAGCACCCCCGCCCGCAGACCGATCTCGCCGCCCTCGCCCGGTTGCGGCCGTTGCAGGACGGCGGGGTGACGACCGCGGGCAACGCGTCCGGGATCAATGACGGTGCGGTCGCGATGATCGTCGCCAGCCGCAAGGCGGGCGCCGGCGCCGGGCCGCTCGCCCGAGTCGTTTCGAGCGGAGTCGCCGGCGTCCCGCCGCGGATCATGGGCATCGGCCCGGTCGAGGCCTCGAAAAAGGCGCTGGCGCGCGCCGGCCTGAGCCTTTCCGACATCGACGTGATCGAGATCAACGAGGCCTTTGCCTCTCAGGTGCTGTCCTGCCTGCGCGGGCTCGAACTGCCGTTCGACGACAGCCGGGTCAACATGAACGGCGGGGCGATCGCGGTCGGCCATCCGCTCGGCGCCTCCGGGCCGCGCATAGCACTGA
The DNA here is from genome assembly GCA_035570935.1 of Allostellaceae bacterium. GTDB lineage: Bacteria > Pseudomonadota > Alphaproteobacteria > ATCC43930 > CGMCC-115725 > AP-15. The sequence goes on along the minus strand of DATMKU010000098.1, from coordinate 12,400 downwards.
CCGCGGCGCGCCAGCTCGAACGCATCGGCGGCCGCTATGCGCTCGTTACGATGTGCGTCGGCGTCGGCCAGGGCATCGCCGCGGTGCTCGAACGCGTTTGACCCGCTCCAGCTCGGCGCAGCCCAGATGCAGCGGATCGTCGTGATTGGCGCCGGCTTTGCCGGGCTGTGGAGCGCGATCGGCGCGGCGCGGAAACTGGACGAGCTCGGCGTCGGCCCCGATCGGGTCGAGGTGACGGTCGTCGACCGCAGCGCTTATCATTCGATCCGCGTGCGCAATTACGAGGCGGAGCTCGAAGACACGCGAATTCCGCTCGATGACATCCTCCGCCCGATCGGCGTCCGCCGCGTCGAAACCGAGGCGGTGGATATCGATCTGGCGCAGCGCCGGGTGATCTTATCGCATGGCGCCGAGACACTGCCTTACGACCGGCTCGTCTTCGCCCTCGGCAGCCGGCTGGTGCGGCCGCCGATACCGGGCCTCGCCGAGCACGCCTTCGATGTCGATACCTACGACGCGGGATGTCGGCTCAACGCGCATATCGCGGCTCTACCCGCGCGCGAGGCTTCGCCCGGGCAGTGGACCGCGCTGGTCATCGGCGGCGGCCTGACCGGCATCGAGGTGGCGACCGAAATGCCTGGCAAATTGCGTGCCGCGTTCGCCGGCGCGCCGGGCAAGGCGCGCGTGATCATCGCCGATCGCCAGCCCTGGATCGGCTCGGACATGGGCGAGGAGGCGCGCCAAGTCATCGGCGAGGCGTTGTCTTCGCTCGGCGTCGAACAGCGGCCCGGCGTCTCGGTCGCGGCGATCGACGCCGACGGCGCCACCCTCACGAGCGGCGAGCGCATCCCCGCGGCGACGATCGTCTGGTGCGCCGGCATGCAGGCGCACCCGCTGACCGCACGCTTCCCGGTCGAGCGCGACCGCTTTGGCCGCATTCCGGTTGACGATTTCCTCAAAGTTGCCGGCATGGCGGCCGAGTTCGCCGCCGGCGATGTCGCCTGGTTTCCGATCGACGGCAACCGTTCCTGCGTGATGTCGTGCCAGCACGGGCGCCCGATGGGCCGCTTTGCCGGGCACAATGTCGTCTGCGACCTGTTGGGATTGCCGATGCTGCCGTTGCGCATCGACTGGTACTCGACGATCCTCGATCTCGGGGCGTGGGGTGCGGTTTGCACCGCCGGCTGGGACCGCCATGTCGCGACGACGGGTGCCGCGGCCAAGCGCACCAAGACAATCATCAACCGTGAGCGCATCTATCCCCCGCGCTCCGGCGATCGCCGCGAAATTTTGGATGCCGCGGCGCCGGTCGTGCAGGCGCCGCCGGCTTTCTTTCGCTGAGGCCGCCCAGCGGCAATTCCTCGGCGAAGGTGCGGCGGATCGCACAGAGTCCGCCGATTTCGCGCTGTTCGGCCCGACTTGCGACAGCGCCGACCGTATGAAGGGGCCGTTTCGACTGTCTGCCGACATGCGCGAGGGCGATTGGATCGAGCTTGGCCAACTCGGGGCGTATGGCGTCTGCCTCGGCAGCCGGTTCAACGGCTTTGGCCCGGCCCGGCTGGTTGAGGTCGCCGACCCGCCGATGTTGCCGACACCCGGCTACTGAAGCGGCCGAGCGGACAGGCAAAGCGAGCGCCTTTTTGAGACTTGAGTCCGCGGTTCGGTCACATGAAGCGACTGTAATATTCCTGCCGGGCAGACAGAAAATCGGCTAGGATCGGACCCGGGTTCAAACGGCGGCCCGGTTGCGGCGCGCCGCTGTCGGAAAGGAGCAGGGAAATGGGCGAAATTCTCGGCCTCGGCTGCACGCACTATCCGGGGCTCACGGTTCCCGACGAGCAATTGCCGGGACTGTTTCACCGGCTCTTGACCGCACCCAACGTGCCCGAGCATTACAAGAACCCGGTGAACTGGCCGGGCGAACTCGTCGCCGAACTCGGCAACGACGAAGGCGTTTCCTCGGCCCGGCGCTACAGCGCCCGGATGGCCGAGGGCTTTCGCGCGGTGCGCAAGTCGCTCGACGAGTTCAACCCCGATGTCGTTCTGGTGTGGGGCGACGATCAGTACGAGAATTTTCGCGAGGATATCATCCCGGCCTTTTGCCTGCTCGGCTACGACGACGATTTCGCGGTCCAGCCGTGGAACAACGGCAACGGCGGCCGGCCCAACCGCTGGGGCGAGCCCGGCGATTGGGCGTTGAAATTGCACGGGCACCGCGACGCCGCCAAGCATCTCGCCACCGGGCTGATCGAGCGCGGCATCGACATGGCCTACGCTTATCAGCCGCTGCACCATCCACTGGCGCACGCCTTTACCAACACCTTTCTCTATCTCGACTGGGACCGGAAGGGCTTTCCCTACCCGGTGGTGCCGTTTGCGATCAACTGCTACGGCAGCAACCTGTTGCACGCCAAGGGCGGAACCGCGGCGCTGTTCATGCCGCCGCGCGACCCGTCGGAGGCCGTCGACCCGCCTTCGCCGCATCCGTGGCGCTGCATGGAGGTCGGCAAGGCGGTGGCCGAGACTTTTGCGGATTCGCCATGGCGGGTGGCGGTGATCGCGTCGTCGAGCTGGTCGCACTGTTTCCTGTCGCCGACCAACGGCTATCTGTGGCCCGATCTCAAGGCCGACCGGCTGCTGTTCGACGCGCTGTCGCAGCGCGATTACGACACCTGGCGCAAGCGCCCGCTGAAGGCGATGGAGCAGGCCGGGCAGCACGAGATGCTGAACTGGTGCGCTCTGATGGGGGCGATGGAGCGGCTCGATCGGCGTCCGGTTGTGCACGACTACATCGAGACCCACATTTTTGCCTCGGATAAGTGCTTCGTCACCTATCCGGCCTGAGCCGGGCCACGGGCGGCGCCCTCTCCTGCCCATCGCCAAGGTGCAGAGGCGGGTGAGGGGAGCCGCCGCGCTTGCCAAAGCGGGTGCCCGCTCGTAACACTGGCGGCGGGGATCCATGTTGAAAAAGCCGCCGCTCCTGGAAGAGGGCGCGCGCACGGCTGCCCTTGTGTGGCGCCTGGCGCGCGATTTCATGCGCCCGCATCTGCCGCGGGTGTTGGTGGCGTTTCTGCTGATGGGTGCGGCGGCCGGCAGTACCGCGTTGCGCGCCTGGCTGATGCAGCCGGTGCTCGACCGCGTCTTTGTCGGGCGCGAAGCCTCATGGCTGTTGCTGATCGCCGGTGCTGCGCTCGCCATAGCACTCGTCAAGGGCATCGCCGATTACGGCGAGGCGGTGCTGATGAACCGCATTGGCCAGCGCGTCATCGCCGATGTGCAGATCGCGCTGTTCGCCCGGCTGATGCGCGCCGACCTCGCCTACTTCCACGCCCATCCGAGCGGCACGCTGATCTCGCGCTTCACCAGCGACGCGGTGCTGTTGCGCAACGCCGCGGCAAATGTTCTCGCCGCGATCGGCAAGGACGCGCTGACCGTGATCTTTCTGGTCGGCGTCATGTTCTACCAGGACTGGCTGCTGGCGCTCGTCTCGTTCTTTGTTTTCCCGGTGGCGATTCATCCGATCGTCGGCATCGGCCGCCGGATGCGGCGGGTCACCGCCAATACGCAAAACGAGATGGGCCAGCTGACGACCTTGCTGAGCCAGACGTTTCAGGGGGCGCGGCTGGTCAAGGCCTATGGCATGGAGGCATATGAGGAAAGCCGCGCCGCCGCGCTGTTCGAGCGCTTGTATGCGCTTATCGACCGGGCGACGCGCACCCGCTCGCACGCCTCGCCGATGATGGAGACCTTGGGTGGCATAGCGATCGCCGTCGTCATACTTTACGGCGGCCATCAGGTCATTGCCGGCGCACGCACGCCAGGTGCGTTCTTTTCGTTCGTGACCGCGCTGTTGCTGGCCTATCAGCCGCTGAAGAGCCTGGCCAATCTGAATGCCTCGTTGCAGGAGGGGCTGGCCGCGGCGCATCGGCTCTTTCAGGTACTCGACGTCGAGCCGACGATCCGCGACATGCCCGGCGCGCGGCCGCTGCGGGTGGCGGGCGGCGAGATCTGCTTCGACCAGGTGCGCTTTGGCTACAGCCCCGGCGCGGTGGCGCTCGACGGTGTGTCGCTGATCGTCCCGGCCGGGCATACGGTGGCGTTGGTCGGCGCCTCGGGGGCCGGCAAATCGACAATCCTCAACCTGATCCCGCGCTTTTTTGAGGTCGAGGACGGCGGCATCGCGATCGACGGGCAGGATATTCGCGCGGTGACGTTGACCTCGCTGCGCGCTGCGATCGCCATCGTGGCGCAGGAGGTGACGCTGTTCGACGACAGCCTGCGCGCCAATATCGCCTACGGCCGGTTCGGCGCGGCGATGGAGGACATCGAAGCGGCGGCGCGAGCGGCCGGCATCGACGGCTTTATCCGCGAGCTGCCCGAGGGTTACGACACCCAGGTCGGCGAGCATGGCGTGCGTCTCTCCGGCGGCCAGCGCCAGCGCATCGCGATCGCCCGGGCGATGCTGAAAGATGCGCCGATCTTGCTGCTCGACGAGGCGACCTCGGCGCTCGACAGCGAGTCCGAACGCCAGGTGCAGACCGCCTTGCGCACCCTGATCCGCGGACGCACGACCTTGGTCATTGCCCATCGGCTGTCGACCGTGCAGGGCGCCGACCTGATTCACGTCGTCGATCGCGGGCGCATCGTCGAAAGCGGCCGGCACGCCGAGCTGCTCGCCCGCAACGGGCTCTATGCGCGGCTCTATGCGCTGCAGTTCGCCGATGAGGGCGATCTGGTCGCCGCAGCGCCGGCGCAGTAGCGGCGGGGGGTTTGGGGTGACCACACCCGGAATGTGGCGCCACCTGCTGCGCAACGCCCGGCTGCGGCACGCGGCATGCTGGGCGATCCACCGTTATATCCGCTTCGTCTACCGGACCAACCGCTGGACGGTCGAAAACGGCGAGTGGCCGCGCCGGCTGATTGCCGAGGGACGCCCGTTCATCGGCGCGTTCTGGCACGGCCGGATGATGATGATCCCGATGGGCTGGCGGCGCATGGCGCCGATGCACATGCTGATCTCGGCGCATCGCGACGGGCGCATCATCGCCGACGCCGTCGCCTATTTTGGCATCGCGGCGATCGCCGGCTCGACCCGTCGCGGCGGTTCGGGGGCTCTGCGCACAATGCTCAAAAAATTGAAGGACGGCGATTGTGTCGCGATTACCCCGGATGGGCCGCGTGGCCCGGCGATGACGGCCAGCATCGGCATCGTCAATGCCGCAAAGCTGGCTCAGGCGCCGATCGTGCCGATCACCTACGCCACGAGCCGGCGACGCATCGCGGCGACCTGGGACCGGTTTCATGTCGCGCTGCCGTTCGGGCGAGGGGTATTTTTGTGGGGCGAGCCGATCGAGATCGCCGCTGATCTCGACGAAGCGGAGCTCGAGGACGCCCGCCGCCTGATCGAGGAGCGCATGGTTAACATGGTAGAGGAGGCCGATCGCCGTGTCGGGCGTCGCGTTCCGCCACTGCCCGGAGATGCACCGATGCCGTCGCCCGGCGTAGGGAATGCGGCCGGCACTTCCTCCCTATCATCCTCGGAAAAGATCTACCACTCCGCGTCCGTCCGGTGATGCTGCCATTTGTCTACCGAGCGCTGACTTGGCCACTGCCGCCGCTGGCGTTGCTGTACCTTCGCCGAAGGCAGCGCCGCGGCAAAGAGGACGGTGCAAGGCTGGGCGAGCGCCGAGGGTTGACCGGCACCATCCGGCCGCCGGGACCGCTGCTGTGGATCCATGCCGCGAGCGTCGGCGAGGCGACCGCGATGCTGCGGCTGATCGAGCGTCTGTTGGAGACGCGGCCCGAGCTCGAAATCCTCGTCACCACCGGCACCGTCGCCTCGGCCCGACTTTTGGCAAGCCGGCTGCCGAGACGGGCGCACCACCAATTTGCCCCGGTCGATCTGCCCGGATGGATCGGGCGCTTTCTCGATCACTGGCGGCCTGACATGGCCTTGTGGGTCGAATCCGAGCTGTGGCCCAATTTGGTGCTCGCGACGCAGGCTCGCGGCATTCCAATGATGCTGGTCAACGGCCGGTTGTCGGCGCGCTCGTATCGGCGCTGGCGCCGGTGGCCCGGGTTGATCCGCCCGATGCTCGGCGCCTTTGCAGAGTGCCTGGCACAGGATGCCGAGCAGGCCGCGCGTCTGCGCATGCTCGGCGCGCGCGCCGTTGCTGCCATTGGCGATCTGAAAGCCTCGGGGACCGCATTGCCGGTCGATCTCGCGCAACTGCGGCGGCTGGAATGGCAGATCGGGCGGCGCCCGCTATGGCTCGCGGCCAGCACCCATCAAGGCGAGGAGGAGATCGCCGCCGCCGCTCACCGGCGGCTCGGCGCCGCTCATCCCGGCCTGTTGACGATAATCGCGCCGCGCCACCCGGCGCGCGGCGATATGGTCGCGGCGATGCTTGCCGCCGGTGGGCTGCGCGTCGCCCGGCGCAGCCAAGGCCAGCCGATCGCCGCCGAGACCGAGATATACCTCGCTGATACGATGGGCGAACTTGGCTTATTCTACCGGCTCGCCGGAATTGCCTTTATCGGCGGGTCGATGACGCCAAGGGGCGGTCACAACCCGTTCGAGGCGGCTTTACTCGATTGCGCGATCCTACACGGGCCGGACATGAGCAATTGCACCGCCATGGCCGCGGCGCTCGCCGCCGCCGGCGCGGCGCAGACCGTGAGCGGCGTAGATGAGCTGGTGCTTCAAGTGTCGGCGCTGCTGTGCGATCGCCGGCTGCGCGCCGCCCGCTGCGCCGCGGGCGCCCGCGCGGCGGCGGGCGGTCAGGGCGTTCTCGACGCCGTCCTTGCCCGACTGTCGCCTTGGCTCGACCGGTTCGCGCCGGTAAGGGGCGCCGCGAGCGACAGCGTGCTGGTTGACGGGCGAGCCAGAGCGCCGCGCTCGTTGCGCGCATGATGCGCGCCGCCCCAGTTTTCTGGGGCGAGGAGGCGGGGCTCGCCGCCGATTTGTTGGCGCCGTTTGGTGCCGCGTGGGATGCCGCCGGACGGTTGCGCCGGGCATTGGCGCGGCCCTACCGCGCCCCGGCGCCGGTGATCTGCGTCGGCAATCTGGTCGCGGGCGGCGCCGGCAAAACACCGGTGACCCTGGCGCTCACCGACTGGCTCGTCGCGAACGGCGTCGCCGTGCACATCGTGACACGTGGCTATGGCGGCCGAAATGTGGGTCCGCTGCGTGTCGATGTTCCACGTCACGACGCGGACGAGGTCGGCGACGAGGCATTGCTGCTCGCCTCGCGGGCACCCTGCTGGGTTGCCCGCGATCGCCCCGCCGGTGTCGCCGCGGCGATCGAAGCAGGCGCCGAGGCGGTCCTGCTCGACGACGGGTTTCAAAACCCGGCCGCTGCTAAAACGCTGTCGCTGCTCGTCGTCGACGCCGGCTATGGATTTGGCAACGGGCGGGTGATGCCCGCCGGGCCGCTGCGCGAAAATCTGAGCCGCGGTCTCGCCCGCGCCGAGATGGTCGTGCTGCTCACCGCGGATGGCGAGAAGCATGGGAAGCCGGTGGCCGGGCTGGGCGCGCGGCCGGTCGTCGAGGCGATTTTGACGCCGGTCGAGGGGGAGCGGTTTGCGGGAAGGCGTGTCCTCGCCTTTGCCGGGATCGGGCGGCCCGAAAAATTCTTTGCAACATTGCGCCGGGTTGGCGCCGAATTGGTCGTGGAGCACGGCTTTCCGGACCATCACCGGTACCGCGAACCCGATATTACGGCGCTCCGCCGCGCGGCCGATCGTGCGCGCGCGCAGCTGGTAACGACGTCAAAGGACTTTGTTCGGCTGACATCCGTCGCCCGTGCGGCGATCGAGGTGCTCGAAGTCGAAATCCGCTGGTGCGATCCGGTCGCGCTGGCTGGGCTCCTCGGCCCGGTTGTGCTATCGGCCGGCGGCAATGGCCGCGACCCGGAGTCCCAACGCTCCCGCTGACCCGCCGCGCCTCGCGGATCGGCTCGAGGCCGCGGGTGCGGCGCTGGTATTCGGCGCGCTCCGGCTGCTGCCGATCGACTGGGCGTCGGCGCTGGGCGGTGCGGTGGCGCGGCGTACCGGCCCCTTTCTCGGTATTTCGAAACGCGCCCGAATCAATCTGAGCCGCGCTTTTCCAACGCTTGGCGAGGCCGAGATCGAAGGGGTCATCGCCGGCATGTGGGACAATCTCGGACGGGTCGCCGCCGAATACCCGCATCTTCGCGAGATCCGCATATTTGCGCCTGGCGGCCGAGTCGAGACTTACGGCCTCGAATACGTGGATCGCGCGGTCGCGGCCGGCCGGCGAATGATCATCTTCTCCGGCCATATCGCCAATTGGGAGATCGCCGCGCTGGCCGCAGTGCAACGCGGGATCACGGTTACGCAGATCTACCGCGCCCCCAACAACCCGCTGGTCGATCGGCTGATCGCGCGATTTCGCGGCGATCAGGGCGAATACATCCCGAAGGGCGCTACCGCGGCGCGGCGCGCGTTTGCCGCGCTTCATCGCGGCGAGCACGTGACGATGCTGGCCGATCAAAAGCTGAACGAGGGCATCCCGGTGCCGTTCTTTGGGCGGCCGGCGATGACCGCGACGGCGCTGGCCCTCCTTGCTCTGCGTTTTGATTGCGATGTGCTGCCGGTGCGCGTCGAGCGACGGCGCGGCGCGCGTTTCCGGCTGACGGTTTTCCCGCCGCTGCCGCTGCCGCGAACCGGAAACCAAGATGCCGACGTGGCGGCGTTGACCGCCACCGTTACAGGGGTGTTGGAATCGTGGATTCGCGAGCGCCCCGAAGAATGGCTCTGGGTTCACCGGCGGTGGCCGGATTAACGCTCGACAGACCTCCCCTGCCAGATCCTAGGCCGTTCGCCAAATTTGACTGGCGCCGCCCCAACTCCTGGTACGTTGTCAAAACGTCTGTTGCGCGTGAACAGTTTTTGTGCAGCATCTTGCATGCGCACCTTCTTAATCATGACTGCACTGTAAGATGGGCTCCTCGGCCCTGATGGTCGCATCGAAGCGGAGGGACAATCATGGACATGACGCGTCGCGCAGTGGCCGAGTTTTTCGGCACCTTTTGGCTGGTCTTCGGCGGTTGCGGAGCGGCCGTGCTGGCTGCCGCCTTTCCGTCACTCGGGATCGGATTTCTCGGCGTCGCCTTTGCTTTCGGTCTGACCGTGCTGACGATGGCCTACGCCGTCGGCCATATTTCGGGCGGCCATTTCAACCCGGCAGTGACGATCGGGCTATGGGCCGGCGGGCGGTTCAAGAGCGCGGACGTGCTGCCCTACATCATCGCCCAGGTGATCGGGGCGATCATCGCCGCCGCCGTGCTCTATTTTATCGCCTCGGGCAAGCCGGACTGGGTACCGGGCGGGTTTGCCTCCAACGGCTATGGCGATCTGAGCCCCGGCAAATACGGATTGGGCGCCTGCTTTGTCGGCGAGGTGGTCGCGACTTTCTTCTTTCTCTTCGTGATCATCGGCTCGACTTCAAAGGGAGCGGCGGTGGGCTTTGCCGGCATCCCGATCGGCCTGTGCCTAACCTTGATCCACCTGGTCATGATCCCGGTCACCAACACCTCGGTCAACCCGGCGCGCAGCACCGGCCCCGCTCTGTTCGCCGGTGGGCCCTATATCAGGCAGCTATGGCTGTTTTGGCTGGCGCCGATCATCGGTGCGGCGATCGCCGGGCTTTTGACCCGCTGGCTGTACCAAGACCAGCTGGTCACGGTCGACACGGTTGTCGTCGAGGAACAACGGATCGGCTGAGCGCTATTCGTCTTCGCGAAACCTTGGCTGCGGCGTGCGGCGCTCGAGCTTGCGGTCGATCCAGATGACGACCAGCGTTACGTAGAGCGGCAGCGCAAAGATCAGAAACGCTACCGAATAGAGCAACGTGTCGTTGCGGATGTCGGTGATCGGCTTTTCCACTTCGTCGACTGGCACCGCGATCGCGAGCAGCTGCTCTCGGCCGTAGCGCGGCGGGATGTCGGTCACTCGGCCGATATATGTGCGGCCGGCGACGTCGTAGACGCGGGTACCGGCCATCGGTTGATCCTGGTATGCGGCGACGAGCCCGCTAATCACCGGGTCGTTCAGACTCGCGATCTTCGGCAGCATCGCCTTGAGTTCGCCTTTGCTGCGAACCGCCTTGACGATCCGGGCCTCGTCGGGCAATGCCACGACTTCGCCCGTTTTGGTAAAGATAAAAGCCGTGCTGCTCGGGGTGATTCGCTGCTGGCGCAGAAAATTCGCCAAATCGACCGCCGCCAAATCGGCGCCCATCACCCCCGGCGTCGGCCCTCCGAAGCTGCGGCTGAGGCTAAAGCCGGGCTCGCCGTTTGAAGCAAATATGTAAAGATCGCTGTGCCCGACGATGTCGGTGCGCTTTGCCGTCACGTACCACGGACGCTGCCGAGGATCGAACGGCGGTGCCTGATCGCGGTGGCCGACCACAGCGCCGTCTTTGGCAAGGAAAACCCATCGCGCATTAGGCTGGCCGCCGGCCTCGATGGTCACGATCTCGTTGGCAAAGACCGCATCGGACGGCGCGTGCAGCACGTTGCGCAAGCTCGCGGCCTTGTCGCCCGCCATATGGGTGATCATGAAAAAGTCGCCGTTGTCGAACCCCGCATAGAGCGACAGGATCTGCGGGTAAATGCGCAATGCCCGCAATATCAATGCCTTGGCATTCGTGTCGTCGCTGGCGGTCGGCGTCGTCAGGTCCGGCACCAAAGAAGCGATGCCGACAATCGCGTACATCGGGTCGTAAAGCAGCCTGATGCGATCGGTAATCTTTTCGTCCGCCTCCTGCATCAGCCGATGGGCGGCGGCGATCGCCAGTTCGCTGGATTTCCGCGAATTGTACCAGATGATGCCCCCGGCCAGCGCCACGATGATAAACAGCAGCAGGCCGGTGATCCCGACATAGGTCGGCCATCGCCTGTCCAGCTTCGTTCGGCCGCGCGCTTCCACGGGGCGCCGCCGATAGGTCTGCGGGTCGGTCACGGGTGATCACCCCACTTGCGCGAGGGCGCGCACGCCATCCGCGGCGGCGATGATAGCGGCCTCCTCCCGGCGCTGTCCAGGCGCGGGTCGCGTCGTTTGCAGGTCAGGCGGAGGCTTGGGAGAGCGGCGCCGCCGCCGTTTCGTCGGGCGCCGCGACGGTTTCAGGCTCCGCCGTCACCTCGACCTCGACCGTCATGCCGAGATGGTCCGACGGAAATCCGGTCCAGGTGCCGGAAATCGGGATCGCCTGGCGCGGGTCACGGACGACGGCGACGCGGATCAAATCATGATTGCCGACGATGCCATTGGTCGGATCGAATTCGATCCAGCCGGCGCCAGGCAGATACACTTCGAGCCAGGCATGGGTGGCGCCGCCGCCGACTCGGCTGCCACGGCGGCTTTCCGGCACATACAGATAACCGCTGACAAAACGTGCGGCGAGGCCGAGCGAGCGCACCGCTTCGATCATCAGCACCGCGAAGTCGCGACAGCTGCCGCTGCCCAGCTTCAATGTCTTGACCGGGTCCTGGATGCCGCTTTCCTCGCGCGCGACATAAGTCAGGTCGCGGCGGATCGCATGGGTCGCCGCGGCCAATAGCTCGGTCGTGTCGCTGCGCCCGTCATGACGCAGGAACTGCCGTGCCCAGCGGTCGATCTCGTGCTCGGGATCGAGGTATTGCCGCTCGATCAGCCGCAGCAGATCGGGCATGTCCTCCGCGCCATAGCTGAACGGGTAGCGCGTCGCGTAGTCCTCGATTTGAAAGTCGAGCGCGTCGGTGGCCGAGTGATCGAGACTGATGACGCTCTCAAAGCGCAATTCCGCGGCGCGCCCGGCGAAGCGGGCAATCGCGACGCAATTTCCGAACACGTCGTGCACCCAGCGCAATTCGATCGGCTGCGGCGTGATCTTTAGAACCGATTGGCGCAGCTTTTGATCATAACTGTCGCGCGGGCGCAGCATCATGCGGTGTTCGCCAAAACCGACCGGCTGCTTGTAACGGTAAGTCGTGACGTGGCGTACTCGGATAACGGGCATGGCACCTGCTCATTGCGCTGCCGCCGTCTGCGCCTGCGCCGCGTCGGGCTGGTAGCCGAAAAAGGCGATCGACAGGTCGCGGCTGACGGCGATCAGCTGCTGTTGAATGACGTCGAGAAACTCGTGCAGCCCTTCGCTCAGGATCTCCCGGATCGTCAAGGTGCCGAGAACGGCCCGCAAGCGGTCAAGTTCCTCGGCGGCGTCATTGCCGCCGCGCAGCGAATAGCGCGACTTGACCTCGCCCAACAGCCGCCCGGTCTCGCGCACGCAGTGATGCACCGAGCGCGGGAAGGCTTGGTTGAACAACAGGAAACCGGCGACCCGCGCCGGCGTCGTGCTGGCCGCGTGCAGGCGGCGATAGGCGTGATAGCCGGCGGC
>DATMKU010000097.1:0-45298 GCA_035570935.1 Allostellaceae bacterium | reverse complement strand
TGATCAAGGAGCACGAGGTCAAATACGTCGACTTCCGCTTCACCGACCCGCGCGGCAAATGGCAGCATCTGGCGCATCATCTGCGCACGATCAGCGAGAATTTTCTGAATGACGGGGTGATGTTCGACGGCTCGTCGATCGCCGGATGGAAGGCGATCAACGAATCGGACATGATGCTGGCGCCGGACTGCGCGACCGCGGTCTTGGACCCGTTTGCGGCGCAGACCTCGCTGATCATCTTTTGCGACGTGCACGAGCCGCTGACCGGGCAGCCCTATGCCCGCGACCCGCGCTCGACCGCCAAAAAGGCCGAGCAATACCTGATTTCATCAGGCATCGGCGACACCGCCTATTTTGGCCCCGAGGCCGAATTCTTCATCTTTGACGATGTGCGCTATGCGACCGGGATGAACGGGGCGATGTACGCGATCGACAGCGCCGAGGGGCCCTATGTCTCCGCGAAGGAATTCCCCGACGGCAACACCGGCCACCGCCCGCCGGTCAAGGGCGGCTATTTCCCGGTGCCGCCGGTCGACAGCCAAGCGGATTTGCGCGCCGAGATGCTCTCGGTGATGGCCGATATGGGGCTCAAGGTCGAAAAGCACCATCACGAGGTCGCCCCGGCGCAGGCCGAGCTGGGCTTCGAGTACTCGACCCTGGTTAAGACCGCCGACCACATGCAGATCTACAAATACGTGGCGCAATCGGTCGCCCAGCAATACGGCAAGACCGTCACCTTTATGCCGAAGCCGGTGATGGGCGACAACGGCTCGGGGATGCACACCCACCAGTCGTTGTGGAAGAACGAGAACACCTTGTTCGCCGGCAACCTCTATGCCGATTTGAGCGAGACCGCACTCTACTACATCGGCGGGATCATCCGCCACGCCAAGGCGATCAACGCCTTTACCAACCCGACGACGAACAGCTACAAGCGCCTCATTCCCGGGTTCGAGGCGCCGGTGCTGCTCGCCTATTCGTCGCGCAACCGCTCGGCCTCGTGCCGCATCCCCTATGTCTCGAACCCCAAAGCCAAACGCGTCGAGGTGCGCTACCCCGACCCCGCCGCCAACCCCTATCTCGCCTTTGCCGCGATGCTGATGGCGGGCTTGGACGGCATCCAGAACAAGATCCACCCGGGCGACCCGATCGACAAAAACCTCTACGACCTGCCGCCCGAGGAGTTGAAGGACATTCCGGTGGTGTGCGGCTCGTTGCGCGAGGCGTTGGGCGAACTCGCCCGCGACCACGCCTTTTTGCTCAAGGGCGAGGTCTTCACCAAGGACCAGATCGAGGCCTATATCGAGCTGAAATGGGAAGAGGTGTACAATTTCGAGCACACCCCCCACCCAATCGAATTCCAGATGTACTACTCGGTTTAGCGGGTGACAGCGTGAAAAGATTGGCGTATTTCGGATCGAGTTAGACAACCCGCCCGTCACCCTTAACCACCGGAAGGCGCGGAAACGCTAGGGCTAAAAGCCTGAATCTAACGCGTTTCGGCGCCTTTTTGGCAACAGGGGTGTGGCATGTCCGTACCCGCCCTATGCCCTTGCCCATCGCCCACGCTTGGTGGCGCGTTCGATCAACTTTTTGGCCCTAATTATCAAGGCCGCGGGAATTGTGAGAGCCCATCTTGGAGGAGCTTAGCCCAAACTTGCCCGTCCTCTCTCGACCGATGGCTGAAACCACTTCACCTGAAACCCTCGTATTGCTCTATTTGCGGCGCATCGACGAACGCCTCGACCGCTTCGGCCACAAGCTGGAAGCGGTGATTGTCGGCCTAAGCCGGATCGAGCGGGAAGTCACCCGGCGGCGCACGGCGCGGCGGCCGAAAGCATCCAGCCGGACCGCGCCTCGTGAGGATCATCCGGCCCCAACCGGCTCGAAATGAAACATGGTCAGCCGAGGAGCGCCCTGAGCCTGAGGGCAACATCACCCGCACCGGTTCGCCGGCAACCGCCGCGGCGATCCGATCGCCGGTCAGGCCGGTCTTGGCGACGCGGAATGGACGCCGCTCGCGGGGGTCGTCCGCTCCTCGTCAATCGAGCGACGGATGCGCCGCGTCGCCTTGTTACCGGGCGCTCCGCTTTGCAAACACGCCCGCAACGATTGGTGAGCAACGCCGATGCGACGACCGAGGGCGGCCGTATCGCATCCGCGCTCGGACCACAAGCCAGAAAAAGGGGTCGCCGCGAGTGGCTTTTTCCGCCTATGACGCGATCGATCAAAATATCAGGTAGCTTGGCTAGGAACGCAGATGGCAGGCGAGCCAATGCCCCTGCGTCGTCTGCTTGAGCGGGGGTCTCTCCACGCTGCACAGGGGCAATTCGCGAATCGGACATTGCGTGTGAAAGCAGCACCCGGGCGGTGGATGGATCGAATTAGGTATCTCGCCTTCGAGACGAATCCGCTGACGGCGCGCCGTCGGATCGGGCGTCGGCACCGCCGACAGCAGCGCCTCGGTGTAGGGGTGCCGAGGGTTGCCGTAGAGCTCCTCGGCCGGTGCGAGCTCGACGATGCGGCCGAGATACATGACCGCGACCCGCGTGCTGATGTGCCGCACGACCGCTAGATCGTGGGCGATGAACAGATAGGCCAGCCGGAATTCTTCTTGGAGGTCGGCCAATAGGTTGACAATTTGTGCCTGGATCGAGACGTCGAGCGCCGAGACCGGCTCGTCGCAGACTATGAGTCTCGGCGACACCGCCAGCGCGCGGGCGATCCCGATGCGCTGGCGCTGCCCGCCCGAGAATTCGTGTGGGTAGCGGCCCATGTGGTCGGCGTTTAGGCCGACCAACTGCAACAGCTCTACGACGCGGTCATCGAATTGCGCGCGCGTCTTGGCAAGTTTGTGGATGGTCAAAGCCTCGCCGATGATCGCACCCGCGGCCATCCGTGGGTTCAGCGAGGCGTACGGGTCCTGGAAGATGATCTGCATATTGCGGCGCAGCATGCTAAGCGCCTTGCCCTTGAGCCTGGTGACATTCCGGCCCTCGAACCATATTTCGCCTGCGGTCGGCTCGATCAACCGCAACACGCAGCGTCCCGTCGTCGACTTCCCGCAACCAGACTCGCCGACCAGCCCCATTGTCTCGCCGGCGTCTATCTCGAAGCTGACGTCGTCCACAGCGTGCACCACTTCGCTCGCCTCCGCGAACACGCCGCCCCGCACCGGGAAATTCTTCACCAGGTTGCGCACGCGCAGCAGTGGTTCGCTCATCGCGCGACAACTTGCCTGATCAATAGAGGATGCAGGCGACCTTGTGGTCGCCTTCGATCGTGCGCAGCTCCGGCCCCTCCCGTGTGCAGGCGGCGATGGCAAACGCGCAGCGCGGCGCGAAGCGGCAGCCGGGCGGCGGGTTCAAGAGGCTCGGCACGGAGCCGGTGATCGTGTCGAGCCGCCGCTTCTTCCCGTTTTCGCTGTCGAGCCGCGGGATCGATCGGATCAGCCCCTGCGTGTAGGGATGCAGCGGCCTCGCGAAGAGCGCTTCGGCCGGCGCCTCCTCGACCACCCGGCCGGCATACATCACCGCGACGCGCTGTGCCACCTCGGCGACGACGCCCATCGCATGGGTGATCAACATGATGGCCATGCCGAAGCGCGACTTCATCTCCTGCAGGAGGTCGAGGATCTGCGCCTGGACGGTCACGTCGAGCGCGGTGGTGGGCTCGTCCGCGATCAGCAGTTCGGGGCTGCAGACGAGCGCCATTGCAATCATCACCCGCTGGCGCATGCCGCCCGAGAGCTGGTGCGGATAGTCCCGCACTCGCCGCTCCGCAGCTGGCACGTGGACGAGGCGGAGCATCTCGACGGCCCGATCCATCGCCTCGCGCCGGTTGACATCCTGGTGCGCGCGGACGACTTCGGCGATCTGTTCGCCGACCGGGTAGACCGGGTTGAGCGCGGTCATCGGCTCTTGGAAGATAATGCCGATTTCGCGGCCGCGGATATGACGCATCTCGCCCGCGTCGAGCGGGACGAGATCGCGCCCTTTCCACAGGATACGGCCTTCGACGATCTTGCCCGGCGGCATCGCGATCAATTTCAAGATCGTCATCGCGGTGACCGTCTTGCCGCAACCGCTTTCGCCGACGACGCTAAGGGTCTCGCCGCGGCTTATGGTCAGGTCGACGCCGTCGACCGCTCGCACGATGCCGTCATCCGTCTTGAAATGCGTTTTCAACCCTCGGATGTCGAGCAGCGCTTCGGCCACGATCAGATGACCTGGCGCGGGTCGAGCGCATCACGCAGCCCGTCGCCGATGTAGTTGATCGACATCACCGCGAGAAAGATCGCGCCGCCGGCGAACAGCGCCCAATGCGGCGCGACGTCGAGATAATCCTTCGCGTCATAGAGAATGCGGCCCCAGCTCGGGATGTCGGGCGGAAAACCGAGGCCGAGAAACGACAGCGTCGACTCGGCGATGATCGCGTTCGCGACCTCGATAGTGCCGGCGACGATCACCGGGCCGACCGCGTTCGGCAGGATGTGGCGCACGACCTGACGCAGCGTTGAGGCACCGAGCGCCCGGGCGGCTTCGACGAACTCTTTCTCGCGCAACGAGAAGAATTGCGCGCGCACCAGCCGCGCGATCGACATCCAGCGGAAGCCGCCGATTACCGCGACGATCAGCACGAAAGTGCCGACCTCCGGTCCTACCCATTTGCGCAGCGTGGGCTGGAATAGATAGATGATCAGCAGCAGGAGCGGCAGTTGCGGTAACGACAGGAACAGGTCGCACAGCCACATCAGCCCCATGTCGATGCTGCCGCGCGCCGTACCGGCCACCGCGCCGATAAAAACGCCGACGATGACGGCCACCAGCATCGCCGCGATGCCGACCGCCATCGAGATGCGGCCGCCATAGATCATGCGGGAGAGCAGGTCTTGGCCGAGGTCGTCGGTGCCGAGGGGATGCGCGAGGCTCGGCCCATCCATCTGCGCGCTGAAATCGATCTCGTCTATCGGTACTGGCCAGAGCAGTGGCCCCAGCACCAGGATGAGGATCATCGCGGCAAGAACGCCTGCGCTCGTCAAGGCAAGGCGATGGCGCCGGAAGCGTCGCCACGCCTCGCGCCCCAGCGACACGCGACGGGCCGGGGTCGGCAACGGGGTGGCGGCCACCGGGAGCTCAGCGGTAGGAGATGCGGGGGTCGAGCCAGCCATAGAGCAGGTCGGCGATCAGATTAAAAAGGATGACGAGGCAGGCGAAGACAAAGGTTACCGCCATTATCACCGGGGTATCGTTCGCTAGTATCGCGCTGATCAGCAGCGAGCCAATGCCGGGAACACGAAAAATCTGTTCGGTGATGATCGCGCCACCAAAGACGATCGGCATCTGCAATGCGACGAGTGTCACCACTGGGATCAGCGCATTGCGCACGATGTGCTTAAACACAACGACGCGCTCGGATAGCCCCTTGGCGCGCGCCGTGATCACGTAATCGAGATGGACCACATCGAGCACCGAGGCGCGCACAAACCGCGTCCAGGCCGCCCCCTGAAACAAGCCGAGCACGGCGACGGGCATAATCGCCTGGCGTACATAGGCCCAGTAGAGGGAGGGCCCGCTGCCCCCGATATCTGTCCGGTAGACGAACGGTAGCCAGTGCAGTTCAACACTGAACAACAGAATGAAGACGAGGCCGGTGAAGAACGTCGGTAACGAGAAGCCTACCAATGCCAGGCTGCTGGCGACTTGGTCAAAAAGGGAATACGGCTTGACGCCGGCATAGACGCCGATTGGCACCGCGATCAACAGGGCGAGGATTTGTGAAGCGCCGATCACCGCGAGCGTGGTCGGCAGGCGCTGCACGATCAGTGTGCTGACGTTGATCCGGCTGGCGAACGAAAATCCCCAATCGCCGTGCAGCATGGCGACGAGCCAATGCAGGTAGCGGATCGGGATCGGATCATCGAGGCCGAATTTTGCGCGCAAGCCGGCGGCGACCGAGGGCGGAATTGAAGGGTCGGTCGCGAGGTCGGAGAACGGGTCGCCGGGGGCGAGCGCCAGCAACCCGAATAACACGATGCTGATTCCCAAGAGGCTCGGCAGCGTCAGAGACAAGCGCCTGACGAGATAACCGAGCACTAGCGCGCGGGGGACGAGCCGTGGCGGCTGGCCGCCCCGCCCGTTTGGCTTACCTCACGCATCGGCATACCAATCGTACACATTCCAAATGTAGCTGTCCCAGCCCGACAGCAGCACGTGCAGCTTGGTCGCAACCGCCGCCACGCTCGGGCGGTAGACGACTGGGATGATCACCACGCCCTTGATCACCAGATCGTTCATCTGGATGAAAAGCGCTGCGCGCTTGACTGGGTCGGTCTCGTATTCGGATGCATGGTAGAGCGCGTCGTAATCGTCGTTTCGCCAGCGAGTGATGTTGCGGCCTTGCCACTTATTGTCCTTGCTGGCGACCTCCGACGAGAGGAATTGGCGCATGAAATCGCCCGGGTCAGGCTGGTTCATCGTCGTCGAGAACATCTGGATGTCGGTGTAGAACTTGGCATAGGTGTCGGAATTACCGACATCCGAGGAGAAATATACCGAGGCCGGGACTGCCTTGATTTCGACATCGATGCCGACCTTCTGGCAAGCCTGCTTGACGATTTCCTGGGTCTTCTGACGCGGTGCATTGATCGAGGTCTGAAAGACAAGCCTCAGCTTGATACCGTTCTTTTCTCGAATTCCGCTCGAGCCGGGCTTCCAGCCGGCTTGGTCGAGGATGTCGGTCGCCTTGGCGGTATTGAATTCGTACGAGGTATCCTTCGACACGAACTGCCGGGGATTATTGATGAAATTAGCGGTTGCTTTGCCGGTGCGACCATAGATGAATTTCTCGACCGAGAGGCGATCGACGAGCAAGCTCAGCGCCTGGCGCACGGCCGGATCGGTCAGAAACGGATGGGTCGTCTTGACACTCGACCGCTCGCCGTCGACCTCCTTGGAGGGGTCGGTGTTGTTGATCTCGATATGTTCGATATTGCCACCCGCGAAGATCTCGACGTGGCCCTTGCCGCCCTCCTCGAGGCGCCTCAAGAGTGCGTCCTCGACCTGCATGTTCCAGGCAAAATCGTATTCGCCGGTCTGCAACACCGCGCGCGCCGCCGACACCGCGTCGCCGCCGCCCTTCATCTCGATTGCGTCGAAATAGGGCCGGTTGGGCATGTGATAGTTCGGGTTGATCTTGCCGCGAACCAGATCGCCCGGCTTGAAATCGACAAAGAGGTATGGGCCGGTGCCGACCGGCGCGAGGTTTGCGGGAGCCTCGCGCGAGCTGCCACCCCTGTATTGCTCGAACAGGTGCTTCGGGATAACCATCCCGCGGGGGCCGACAAACGCATCGGCCCAGAACGGCTTCGGCTTCTGAAACTCGACCTTGATCGTGTGATCGTCCAGTTTCGAAACCTTTATGTCCTTATAGCTGCCGAACGTCGTCGCCGCGGTCGCCGGGTCGGAGGCGTATTGCCAGTTGAAGACGCAGTCATCGGCGGTAAATGGTTGGCCGTCGTGCCACTTGACGCCCTGCTTCAATTTCCAGACCACCCAGTTGAGGTCTTTGTCGACCGTGCCGCTCTCGACATTGGGGATCTCGGCTGCAAGGATCGGCGCCAGATTGCCGTCGGGGTCCCACCCTGCAAGCGGCTCATAAAACATGCGCGAGCCGTCCTGATCCTTGGTGCCAATCGCGAAGTGCGGGTTGAGTAGCGTCGGGCCCTGCCACCACAGCAGCTTGAGCGTCCCGCCGCCGCCGGCCCTTGCCGGCATGTACTTGAAATCTGACGCAGCCATCGCGACCCTGCTATGAGCGAGCATTTGGGTCACAAACGGAGCGCTGAGGCCGAGCGCTATCATCTCGCGCAGGAACGCCCGTCGCGATCGGCGGCCGGTCCGCACTTCTTCGATCTGCTGCCGCAATTGCTGCTCGTTGAGCATGTACGCCCCTGTCTCGCGAAGAACCGAAATTCTCGGTGCCGCAGCCTGTCGATCACTACGGCCGGCAAACCCCGATCTCAGGTTAACTGATCGCTGAAAGGTAGGAAATGGGCACAGCGTCGGCTCCCTGATTGCCCATCCTGGCAGGGTCTCGCTCCGGTCGGGGGTGCCGAGGACGGCGGACTGGCCAGCGCTTGACGGCGGCGGTCGCTCGGGAAATGGTGGATGGCTGAGATGGCAAGGACTACGTGTGGGGGATCAGCGGAGTCGATTACGACGCGGCATTCAACACCATGTCCGCCGCCTTTTCACCGATCATGATCGACGGCGCATTGGTGTTGCCCGAGGTCAAGGTCGGCATGATCGAGGCATCGGCGACCCGCAGGCCCGCAATGCCATGGACGCGAAGCTGGGCATCGACGACCGCCATCGGGTCGGACCCCATCTTGCAGGTCCCCACCGGGTGGTAGGTGGTTTCCGCCGCCTTTTTCACCCAGTCCAGGATTTCGTTGTCGGTGGTCAGATCGGCGCCGGGCACGACTTCACTCACTTGAAAGTGAGCCATGGCGGGAGCGGTCATGATCGCGCGGGCGATGCGGACCGCACGCACCGTCAGCTCCGCATCGGGCGGCGACGACAGGAAATTGAAGTTGATCGCGGGCGCTCGGCGCGGGTCGGCGGCGGTGATGTGAACCCGTCCTTTGCTCTCGGGGCGCATCGGGTGGGCATAGAGGGTCACGCCCGACTGGCGGGAAATTCTCGGCCCTCTCGGGCTGGGTTCGGTCAGCATCGGGATCCAGCCCAGCATCAGGTCCGGCGCCTCCAGGCCCTCGCGCGAGCACACGAACGCCCGGATCGGCGCCCCCGCCATAGCCAGCATGCCCTGCCGGAAGAGCGCGTAGCGCGTCGCCTGATGCACCAGGCCGAGGCCGCGCCCCCGATCGTTAAAGGTGATGCCCTTTTTGCCGATCGACCAGCGGGTGCGCGGCACATAATGGTCGCGCAGGTTTTCGCCGACGCCGGGCAGCGCATGGCGGACCTCGATGCCGAGATTGCGCAGGCGTTCGGGCTGGCCGATGCCGGACAGTTCGAGCAATTGCGGCGAGTTGAATGTGCCGGCGCTGACGACGACCTCGCGCGCCGCGCCGGCCTCGCGCACTTCGCCGGCAACGGAGTAGCGCACACCGGTGCAGTGCATGCCGTCGAGCACCAGTCCCAGGGTCAAGGCCTCGGTCGCGATATGCAGGTTCCGGCGCTTGCGGATCGGGTCCAGATAGCAGCGCGCCGTGCTCATCCGGCGGCCGGCGGCGATCGTCGCCTGGCTCATCGCGATGCCTTCTTGGCTGGCGCCGTTGTAATCCGGGTTGTGCCGGATGCCGACCTCTGCCGCCGCCTCGATGATCGTCGCGAAAAGCGGGTCGCGCGGTTTGGGGTTGGTGACGCGCAGCGGGCCGTCGCGTCCGCGCAAGGCATCGTCGCCGGCGCCGGCATAGCTTTCCATGCGCTTGAAGAAAGGTAGGACCTCCGCGTAGCTCCAGCCGCGGTTGCCCATCTGCGCCCAGGTATCGAAGTCCTGGGCCTGGCCGCGCACGAACACCATCCCGTTGATCGAGCTGGAGCCGCCGAGCAATTTGCCGCGCGGCACCGGGATTCTGCGCCCATTGGTGCTCGCCTCGGGCTCGGCGGAATAAAGCCAGTTGGCCGCAGGATTGGCGATCAGCCGGGCCATCCCGATCGGGATGGCAGACCAGGGATGGCTCGCGCGCCCCGCTTCGAGCAACAGCACCTGGTTCTTCGGGTCTGCCGACAGCCGGTTCGCGACGGCCGCACCCGCCGACCCGGCGCCGACGACAATGTAATCGTAGGTTTGCATGTCTGGTGCTCCCACGCCGGGCCGACGGGCCGGGTTTGCAAGACCAGGGTCCCGAGGCGATCGCCCTCCGCAAAAGCGGTTAACCCCGTGCCGGCCCGCGGCCTCGATGCCCCGCTGGTCAGGCACTATGCCGAGCTTGGAGGGAGGATCAAGCCCGGCGCTTGCTGCTCCTGGTGCAAACGAATGCCGCTGCTTCGTTCCGCTCCTCGATCAGCTGGCCGGACGGAGGAGATGATGACGGACGACCCTGCTTCGCGCCTGGCTCAGCATGTTCGCCGCACGGGCTATGCTGATTTGCCGGCGAGTGCCGTCGAATCGGCCCGTCGCGACATTCTCGACACCTTTGGCTGCATGCTCGGCGGCAGCGGCTCCCCCGGGATCGGCGAGCTTCGAACGATTGGGGAACCTGGCGGATGCGCGAGAGCTGATGAGGCCATTTGCCAGGTGATAGAGCGCTACCCGCGCGACTTAGAATGGCCGGCGATCGAGGGGCGCGTGCGGTTGTTCCAGTCCATCGACCGGTATGTTCCGGCCGTTGATCCAATGGGCGCGTGACGATGCCAAGAAAACGATGACGTCGGCGACCTCCTCGACGGTGCCGAGACGGCCCATTGGGAAACCGTACCGGACATAATCATCGAAGAATTCCGGGTTGGCGAGGCGGTAACGATCCCAACCATTGCCGGGGGTCAGAATTGATCCTGGCGATACCGTGTTCACGCGAATGCCGTATGGCACAAATTCGAGCGCCCAGCGCTCGGTATCGAAAATCAGCGCTGCCTTGGCCGCGCCGTACTGTCCGGACATTGCGAGCTGCGGCGACCAGCCGGAAATCGATGCCACATTGATGACCGAAGCGCCCGCACGGCCCTTCATACGCGGGAGCGCCAGCCGCATCATCCGCACCGTCTGGATCAGGTTGCGCTCTACAGTGCTTCGCCAATCATCATCGGTGCTGTCGGCGATGCGCGAGCCGCCTCCGCCACCTCCAACGTTGTTGACCAGTACGTCGATCCCGCCATAGGCCGCGATGGCGGCGTGAATCAGTTCGGCCGCTTCACGCGGCTTGCTGACATCCGCCACCTGCGCAGCGACCGCAACGCCGCTCGCGCGTAATGCCGCTTCGGCCTCGGCCAATTCCTTGGGCGAACGCGCCGAAAGCATCAACAGGCAGCCCTCGCCGGCAAAGGCTTTGGCTGTCGCGAGGCCGATACCCCGGCTCGAGCCGGTGATCAGTACAACCTTACTTGCCAGCTTCAGATCCATCAGGTTGCTCCAGGATGCGCGCGACGCGAGCTTCGTGCCCCCACAGATGAGTTGAGGACAGTCGGCACACACCCCACTCGGCTGCATGCTGCTTATGACTGCCTTTTGCATTGCGCAATCCAGGATGACACCTGGTCGTAGTAGTTCGCGATATAATACTCGGCGATGTCGTCGGCTGTTGTGTTCCAGACCGCATCGTGGCCAAGGATGTAGCACAAAGCTTCGTCGAGATGCTTCGCGGCATTCGGCCGACCAATATTGTGAGGGTGCAGCGCCAGGCACATCACCCGCCCGTTTTCCGCGCCTTCGCGATACAACGTGTCAAACTGATCTTTGACCATCTGCAGAAAGTAGTCGGCCTCGCGATTCCACGCGAGCATGCCCGCGTCGTTGGTCTGGCCGGTGTAGGGAACATAGATAAATTTCTGGCCGCCGCGCACGTTGATCGGCCAAGGCTGGTCGTCGATGATCCATGAGGTGTGATAGAGACAGCCCGCCTCGGCCATTAGATCGTCGGTCCGCACGGTGTAACCGGCGCCGCCGCCCAGCCGTCCCTTCAGCCGCTTGCCGGTCATCTCCCGCAGATGCGCGATGAAGTCTTGCCAATACGCGCGCTCCTGTTCCTCGCTATAGTTGTAGATCGGTCGGCTGTTGTAGAGCCCGTGCGCCATGTAGTCCCAGTCGGCAGCGATCATGGCATCTTTTATCTCCGGGAAGTGATCGAGCAGCTCGAGGTTGAGGCAACAGCAGGCGCGAACCTTGTGCTTGTTCAGCACGCCGAGCATGCGCCAGAAGCCGACGCGGTTGCCGTAATCCATACGCGAGTAGTGTGGGATATCCGGCTGTGTGGGCCGATCCTCCGGCAGATATTCGAAGAATTCCATATTCGGCGCGACCCACAACGCGACCCGTGCATTGCCGGGCCATTTAATAATGGGTCGCTGGGTAATCGGAGCATAGTCGAACCGGCCGGGTGGAAGCGTCATGTGTATTCTCCGTCCGCCAAAAATCGGGTGGCTTTAGCCGTGAGTCGCGGCGCCGCTAGCCCACCTGTGCCTTGAACCAGTCGATGATCTCGCCGCCGGTCGCCTTCCAGACGCCCGCATGCGCACAAATGTGGCTGAGTACTTCGTCGAGATGCCGGATGCGCCACGGCTGCCCCATGATCCAGGGGTGCAGATGGAGCACCATCAGGCGCCCGGCGTTGGCACCGTCGGCATAAAGGCCGTCGAACCACTCTCGCCACAGCAGGTTGACCTCGTTGATGGTGCGACGGCCGTGCAGGTGAATGTAGTTGTCATCGAGGTACGCATTGACCCCGAGCGAATAGAGCTCGCCCGTCTTTGGGGTCATCCGGTAGGGCTGCTCGTCGTTGCCCCAGTCGCAGACGTAGCGAATGCCCTCGGCGGCGAGGAGGTTAGGGGTGTTCGGCGTCTCCTGAAAATCCGGGCCGGACCAGCCGATCGGGCGCTTGCCGGTGGCGCGTTCGACCGCTTCGATCGAGGTGCGAATGTATTGCCGCTCCTCGTCTTCGGACATCTCGATATGGATGACGCGCCGGCGCGAAAGACCGTGCGCGATGAATTCGGCGTCGCGCTTGCGGCCCTCCTCGACCAGAAACGGGTAGTGGTCGGCGACCGCCTTGTCGAGCGCCAGGGTTGGCGTGATGGCGTATTTGTCAAGTACGGCAAGGATGCGGAAGACCCCGACGCGGTTGCCGTATTCGTGGTTGCCGTAGCCGCCGATATCGGGGAAGTTCGGTTGGTTCCCGGTCCATATGCCTTCTGGTCCGCCGAGCGGGGATACCGCGACCGGCGTGCCCGGTGGCACCTCCCAGTCCCAATGCTCGAGATTGACGACGACGGCGAGCGCCACGCGGGCATTATCCGGCCATCGCAGAACCGGCCGCGTAACTATCGCAGACCAACGATAAAACTCCTGGTCCATGCCATAGGCTCGGCTGGCGGGCATTGATCACTCCGCTACTGATTACGGGCTGGCGCGGCCTGGCCCGTTTGGGGTTTCAAGTCTGCGGCAGAATAGCTCCTCTCGAAAGAGGATCCCGGCTCCAATTAGCCGAGCATTTGGAACGTAGGGACGGAGCAGCCGATTCGAGAGGGTTGTGGCGAGCGGTGCCGAACAGGGGTTCCGCTGATGAATTCCGGAGCCCTAGCCGGGCTGAGGTTCGGAGGAAAGGAGAGGCGTCCGATCGACCCACTGCCGGACGCTTACGGCGACCGGTTTCTCTCGATCAATGTCGAGGCCGCCTTGCCCCGAGCTGGGCTGGCGCAGCGGTCGGATTATCGCTATCCCGTCAGACGCTGGGCTCGGCCCTCGCGGACGGGTCGCCGGGCATGTTGCTCAGCGAAAGACGTCGTGCTCGGGTTGACGCGACCGCTCGCCAAATGCACTGGTCCGTTCAGCAGCCCGCCGCATGCGGCCCACGGCCGTAGCCGGATTGGACCTAAGAAAGCTTGGGCGATGCTACCGGTGGTCTGACCCAACCTTGACGGCGATGGGCTGGTTGCCGAAGGTGCTGCCCGAGATCATGTGACAAAGGGATGCCGATGTTGCCCCTGATTCTCTCGTCTGACTCGCACGTGTTCGAACCGCCCGATCTGTGGCAGACCCGCATCGATAGGACGTTCCGGGATCGGGCGCCGCGGATCGAGCGGATCGGCGGCGCTGACCAGATCGTGGTCGAGGCGGATCAGATCCTCTCCGGGATCGGCCTGATCTCGAACGCCGGCGCGCGGTTCGAGGCCCCCGAGACGATCTCCGCCGAGGGGCGCTTCGAAGACGTGCACCGCGGCGGGTACGAGCCCGAGCAGCACCTCAAGGACATGGCGCTCGATGGGGTGGCCGGTGAAGTCCTCTATCCGAGCCAAGGGCTCTTTTACTTCAAGGTAGCGGACCCGGAGCTGATGTCCGCCATCTTTCGCGCCTACAACGACTGGCTCGCCGAGTTCTGCCGCGCCGATCCCGCCCGATTGAAGGGCATCGCGATGATCAACCTCGACGACGTCGGGGACGCGATCAGGGAGCTGGAGCGCGCCGCCCGCCTCGGCCTCTCTGGTGCGATGATCACCGAGTACCCACACGAAGAACGGCGCTACGACCAGGCCGAGTACGAGCGGTTCTGGACCGCCGCCGCGGCGCTCGACATGCCGCTCAGCCTGCACACGGCGACGCGGCGGCAGGGCAGGATCCGCGGGGCCGGTGACAGGACACTGCGCGACGCCAGCAGCCGCGCGACCAAGGCGTTCTATCCGGCATTGTCGCTGTGCGACGTGATCTTCTCCGGCGTCTTCGAGCGTCATCGCGGCCTCACGCTCGCCGTCGTGGAGTTCGAGCTGGCCTGGGCGCCGCACCTGCTCTCGACTATGGACTACACCTACCGCGAGCGCCACGGCGAGGCGATCTACCGGTTCAAGGACGGCATGCTCCCCTCCGACTTCTTCCGCCGCAACGTCGTCCTAAGCTTCCAGGAGGACGCCATCGGCATTCGCCTGCGCGACTTGATCGGCACGGACAACATGATGTGGGGCTCGGACTATCCGCACAGCGAGTCGACCTTTCCCCAATCGCGCAAAATCCTGGCGGAGATCCTGGAGGGCGTGCCGGACGACGAACAGGCCAAAATCGTGGGCCTCAACACCGCCCGCGTGTACAATTTTGACGTGGCGAACCTGATCGCCCCTGCTTGCAGCGACGCCAGGCTGGCTCTAACGCTTAAGGCGTGACAATCCCGCCGACAGGCAGGCTGGGCTATTGGCGGACGCTCCCACATCCGCTTCGAGTGGGATGATGCGAAAAATGATCGCTCGTGCGAGAACGCGGGTTCGGTTTTGCCGATAGCCTGCCGGCGTTCCTCGATCCGAACATACGGGTGGAGCGTGATCTCCGCCCGCAAAGCAAACGCCAGGGAGAGGGAGCGGTATGGCGCGGACTGAAGCACGCCTCGATGCGACGGGCGCCGTCACTCGGCGGCGTTCTGCCGGCCCTTGGGAGCCGGTCGATCCGCGAACCGATTGGGCGCGGGTCGATGCGACCACCGAGGCTGAGATCGAACGTCAGGCCGCCTCCGACGATGCCGAAGGAGCCAAAGATGCGGCGGCTTGGGTGCGGCGCGTTCGCCGACGTGCCGGACTGTCACAAGCCGAGTTTGCGCGCCGGGTCGGCATATCTGTCGCGACCGTGCGCGGTTGGGAACAGGGGAAGCTCGTGCCGCAGGGTGCGGCCCGCGCCCTTCTGCGCGTGATCGACCGAGTGCCGGAAGCCGTGCTCGCGCTGAGTGCGAGCCAAACCACCCGCGCTTCGGACGCACCGGCCTCGAACCGGGCCGGCGGCGGACCTCGAGGCGCTCGCGGACACCCTGGTGCGCGTGTCCTACCTCGCCATGCACATGAAAGGACACTTGGCAGAGCCGGACAGCAATCCGCTGATGGTGCTGCCGTCAGGTCAGGGCGTGAAGGCGGTAGACGTCCTCGTCGTGTTTCGCGGCGGACGTAGGGCGGGATAGCGAAGCGCATTCCGCCAAACCGTCGGGCGACGCGGCGGATTACGCTCCGCTCATCCGCCGCGCGCTTGCTTACTATTGGATTTGCTTTTTCCATATCAAATCATATCTGCACAACTCTGCCGTACGTCGCGCTCGGACCGTCCCGTTTTCATCGATGCTGCCGTAGGTGACGATCTCTACGCCGGGTGAGATCCCAGCTGCCCGAGGGTATGGCGTAGATTCCAATCGCATCGTCAGCTCGCCATGTGCTCCGACCGTACCTTCGTTTAGGTTCCCAAACAGGCGACTGCTCGAATACTGCGCGTGTCCATTCGTGATTATGAGTGATGTCACAACGCGAATGTTTGAACATCGCCCGGGATGGTTCGTCCGATCCGTCCAGTAAGTCTCGTTTACTTTCGTCAATGAGACAAATACGTAGGCGCCGTCATATTTGGTGATTGGCGCTGACGGCGTCTGCGCCATCGCCGCGATCGGGAAGCCAGCGAGTACCGCAGCCCACAATCTCAAATGCCTTAGCATGTGCTCGCCTCCAGTCTCTTAGCGTCCCCCGTGTATAGCAAGCGTAGGGCGGAACAGCGCAGCGCATTCCGCCTTTGATCGGTGTGGGCTTCGGCGGTCACGGTCGCTCGCCGGCGTGAGCCGGTTCGTCAACAGCTCCCGCCCCGTCGCTTGGATACATTCCGCTGGCAACGCAGCGGCGAAACGTCGAGTAAAGCCAATCCGCTGGATGCTCGACCAGACCGCGCTTGACCGGATTGAAATGGATGTAATCGAAATGGCGGGCGAAGTCTCGGTGGTCGCGGATTATGTGCTCCCAATAGCAGCGCTGCGAAATACCGCGTTCGCCGCGGCTGGTCATCGCCGCCGATCGCGGTTCGACGGTCGGCAACGACTTGGCGAACGCGATCTTGATCGCGCGCCAGCGGCCGGGGAAGTCGGCGTCGCCTTCCGGCAAGCTCCACAGGCAATGCATGTGGTCGGGGAGCACGACCCAGGCATCGACACGAAACGGCGCGCGGGTTCGCACCCGCCGAATGGCGTCGCGGAGCGCATCGACGTGCCTCACCAGCAGAACCGACGCCGGTCCAGCAAATTGACCGTGAAAAAGAAGGTCCCGCCAGGGACCCGGTTGCGGCGATAGTCCGGCATGAACCGAATATCCCCGACCGCAGAAAAAGGCGGAATGCGCTGCGCTGTTCCGCCCTACGCTTGCTGTAGCTGCTGCAGCCGCGGCTTGACTTCATCGAAGTCGATCACACCGTTCCAATAATCAATGATCACGTCCCGGTTGAGGTCGATCCAGCGACCGACGAGTGCCACATCAGCGGCCGGCAACCTGCCCGGCACAATTTCATGTGGTTGCGGTCGCACCGCTATCGACGGAGCGGTGCGCCAGGAGCCGCGACCGCCATGAAGAGTGCTGACCTTGACCCGCACATCGTGCGGATAACCGTCGTTTTCGGTAATCCAAACCGCCATCGGCAGGCCGGTCAAGCGCGGCGGCAGCTTCACTTTCGCCCAATCCGCCGCGACGGCCTCCGTAGTGGTCGTGTCTTTAAGATCGTCCATGATATCCGCGTAGCGGCCGCTCCCCGGCTGCTTTGACTTATTGGGCATGGGCGAGGGCGTCAAGAAGGGTTTTGCCAAGTTCAAGTCGGCCGCCTCGAACCCTTCGCTGAACCGGTCATAGATCGGATCGAGAAGGCGCCAGCGCATCGACCGGACGGCTCGGCTCGCGCAGCAGCCGGCAAGGGTCGCGGCGGCGTGCGATTCCCAGGACAGCGCATCCGGCCGGCGCGCCCAGTCGCGATCGCGCCGCTAGGGCCACGCCGCGCGGCATCTGACCGGGCATCACTGGCCTCGGCAGCATTGCCGGCACGCCGGTGCACTCTCTTGACTCTGTCCGAGCTGTCTTTCACCGTTCGCGAGGTATTTTCGGCTTCGGAGCACACACGCACCATGAGCTCGTCGGATGCCGCGTGGCCACAATTGATCTCGGCGTTGCACGCGTCCGGCCGCAAGGCAGCACTCGCGATCACCGGGGGCGGCAGCGGGGCGGTCGGCGAGCTGCTGCGTGTTCCCGGCGGCTCTCGGCTGCTGATCGAGGCGCAAATTCCCTACGACGAACAGGCGCTGGCGGCGTTTCTCGGCGCCGCACCGGCACAGGCGTGCAGCTCCGACACCGCAATCGCGATGGCGCAAAGCGCACGGGCACGCGCCGCCAGGCTGATGCCGGCGGGCGCCGATCTGGTTGGCCTCGGCGCCACGGCGGCACTGGTCAGCGACCGCCCGCGTAAAGGCGAGCATCGCTTTCACATCGCATCCGCCAACGCCGCCCAAATCGCGCACTGCACGTGCGTGCTGGCCAAGGGCCGACGCGATCGAGCCGCCGAAGAAGACCTCGTTTCGCGCGCGATCGTGCTGTGGCTGGCCCGCGCCTGCGGGGTTGCCGCACCCTCGCCGCAGAGCCTCGTCGATGCGGACGAACATTATGCGGAGTCGGTGGCGGCGGCCGGGGCGGCCGTGGATCCGATCGATCGGCTCCTGGCGGGCGAACTCGATCGCGTCACCGTCCAGCCCGATGGCCAAATGATGCTGTCGGCGCCGCAGCCGTCGGTGCTGTTCCCAGGTTCGTTCAACCCGATGCACGAAGGGCATGTATTGCTGGCGCGGGTCGCCGAGGAGCTCAGGCAGCAGCCCGTGGCATTCGAAATCTCTGTCACCAACGTCGACAAGCCGCCGCTCCTGGGCGAGACGGTGCGACGCCGGCTCGCGCAATTCGCCTGGAAGTGGCCGGTCGAGCTCACCCGAGCGCCCACCTTTGTCGAAAAGGCGCGGTTGTTTCCGGGGACCACGTTTGTGGTCGGCGCGGATACGGCAGAGCGGCTGTTTGGGCCGAAATATTATGGCGACGACGAGGCTCGAATGCACGCCGCACTCGAGGAAATCGCCAGTTCGGGGGGCAGCTTTCTGGTCGCGGTGCGCCTCGACGCGGCGGGGCGCCTACGCGCGCTCGCCGACCTCCCCGTGCCGCGGCGCTATGCCGATCTCTTCACCGAAATCCCCGAGCATCGTTTTCGGGTCGACACCTCCTCGTCCGAGATTCGCGCACGGGGCGCGAGCAGTTGGTAATTCACAGCGCGCCCCGCAGATCACCACTGTTTGCGGCTCGCCGATCGGCAGCGATTTCGTGAACCAGTCTTGATCGCTCGCCACCGACCCGAAAATCGGCATCGCCTTGCGGCAATACGCTTGCTAGCGTGGGTTTCGATCGCGTCGACGCACTCGGCACGCATCACCCCCACCCGCCCCCATCGAGGGGTGGAAGTACAAATAGGAGTGCTGACAGAGGCCCTCCCCGCTTGATGGGAGAGGGTTTGGGAGGGGTGAGCGCGGTGCAATTTAATCGGAAACCGCTCTAATTTGGCACCCAGACTGCGGCTCGGACCTCGCCGAATTCGCGCGCGATCTTGCGCCAGGAGGTGCCGGCATCCTCGGTGACGTAGACCTCGCCGAACAAGCTGAACGCGACGATGCGGTTGGCGTCGGCGGGATGGGTGGCGAGGCCCCACACGGTGGCATTGGGCTGGGTCGGGAGCGGCAGGATCTCCCAAGTCTCGCCGAAGTTCGTGCTGCGGAGCACGTGCCCCTTTTCGCCGGTCGTCGTCTCGCCGCACCCGGCGAACAGCACGCCAGGATCATCGGCCTTAACCGCCATGCCGCGGGCATAGGGCAGCGGCCATTTCTGCTTGATGCCCAGGGGCTCCCAGGTCTCGCCCAGATCGTCGCTGACAAACATTTCGCGCGCCGTGCTGGCAAATACGCGCTTGGGCTGCGTCGCCGCGATCGTCACGGCGTGAATATCCGGGTCATACAAACCCCCTTCAAGGTGCGTCCAAGTGTCCCCACCATCCAGGCTACGGAAGACGCCGTCGATTTCCACCCCTGCCCAGACCATACGATGATCGTCGGGGTCCACGATGACGCCGGTTACGAAGGGTGTGCCAATCGAGCACTCGCGGGCGAGGTCTACCGGCAATTTCTCCCACCGCAGTCCGCCATCCCGCGAGCGATAGACCGCAGCCGGGCGGGTGCCGGCAAAGAGAATATCGGGATCGACCGGGTCGACGGACAGCGACCAGATGGTCGGCAGAGCCCCATTGGCGCCGACGCGCTCCCACCGCGCCCCTCCGTTGTGGCTCACGAACAAACCGGTATCGCCACCCGCGAGAACGGTATGCGCCTCTTTGGGATGGGCGACCAGCGCCTGTATGCGGCTATTGAGCGGAAACGGGGCGCGATGCCGTGTCCACGACTCTCCGGCATCCGGGCTGTGCCATACGCCCCAGCCGGCCGTTCCAAGGCATATACTGTAGTCCGCCGCCATACGCTGTCTCCCCTCGTCTTGCTCCCCGCGCGCCCTGCAAGCGGGAAAGATTGTACTGTGCCTGACGCTCCCACAACAAATGGATCTGGTACTACATGCTCAGGCGTCTAACAGATCCAGGGTTAATCGCCGAGGTTGCAGCGCGGAACGGAATGACCTTTTTTCTTCCGCCGAGACCCTCCGGCTCACCCCGACAGACCCACAAGGGGCTATCTAACCTTTCTTCGGCGACCAGCCATAAGCCTTGGCACAAGCGCCGCCCATCAGCATTGCCCGCTCGGCGTCGCTCAGGCGGTCAGTCTTGAGAAAGGGCTCGACCGCCTGCTCGTAGTTGACGACGGCGAACGCGCGCGTCCAGTCCGTGCCCCACAAACAGCGATCGAAACCCCAGGCATCGAACACGCGGGCAAGCGGGTCCCAAATATCCGGGAAAGGATACGGCTCGCGGGACAGCGTGCAGGCGCCGCTGACCTTGATCACCGCGTTCGGACGCTTGGCGAGTTCCAGCACTTTCGGGAGGTCGGCCCAGGGCTGCGGCGGCGCGGGCGGCACGCGCGGCTGCAGGATGCCGAGATGGTCGATGATGAATCGCGTGTCGGCATGCCGATCGATCAGCGCGGTGCCCGCGTCCAGGTTGCCCCAAAACAGTACGTTGACCGGAAAATCATGGGCCGCAGCCGCGCGTGCGATACGGTCGAGGCCCGGGTCGTCCGGCGCGCGGTTCGCCTCCCGCGTCAGCATGATGCGGATGCCGACCGTGCCCGGCGTCTTCTTCCAGTCGGCGATGATTTCGGCCACCGCCGGATCGTCCGGGTTGACCGGCTTGACGATGGCGAACCGGCCGGGATGGGCCTGTTGCACTTCGACCGCATAGCTGGCGTCGTACTGGTACATCGAAAAGGCGGAGATGAAGATCACGCCGTCGACGCCGACCTTGTCCATCGCCGCCACCATCTCGTCGCCCGTAACATGATCGGGCCAGTTCGGCACACTGTGCCAGGGTCGCCTCGGCGTGTTCGCCTCATACACGTGGACCTGGGAATCGATGATCGTCATCGGGGAAGCTCCTCTGTGTTACGCGAGTTTGGCTATTACGGGAGGTTCGTGTCCAGAGGGCTCAGGCCTCGTGCGTCGCTGACACGGGAGGTATAAGGGGCAACTCCCGACGGCGGCGAAGTAAATTTGGCGCTAAGGCAGTGCCATAGACCGAAAGGTGCCGATCAACGAACCCGCTCGCGCGGGAGGGAGCAGCTGTCACGGGCAGTGCGACACTCAACTTAGCCCGGCTTTAACGAGTTGTTTGCCGGCAACCGGATCACCAAAGCCGGGTGTTGGGCGCATGTCCGGCGCAAGTTCTTTGACGTCCATGCCACCACCGGCTCGCCGATCGCCAAGGAGGCGCTCGACCGCGTCGGCTAGCTCTCCGGCGTCGAGGAGACGATCAATGGGTTCTCGGCCGAGTATCGACGACGAGAGCGCCAGCAGCGCTCCGGCACCACCCCGGCT
Organism: Allostellaceae bacterium; assembly: GCA_035570935.1. GTDB lineage: Bacteria > Pseudomonadota > Alphaproteobacteria > ATCC43930 > CGMCC-115725 > AP-15. The sequence continues at coordinate 23,798 of DATMKU010000097.1, read as the reverse complement.
TTCGCGGGGACAGGCTTTGTGTCTTTGATCTTGGCTACTACGACCATGCCTGGTGGCAAAAGCTCGATGCCGCGCAATGCCGCATCGTCACCCGGCTCCCTCCAGGATCTTTGGCAAGCGATCCCCAGCCCTCTCCAAGGCTGTGGGGGCGTGGTACAGTGCCGGCAGATGAGAGGATGTCGGTGTGGGCGATGCTCCAAAGCTACGAAGGCAGTTGCCATTGCGGGCGGGTGAAGTTTCGGGTACGAGCCGATTTGGCTGATTTGCTCGAATGCAATTGTTCGGTGTGCACGAAAAAGGGGATTCTACACCTGATCGTGCCGCCCGAGGATTTCGAATTGGTGCAGGGCGGCGACGATCTTGCGACCTATCAGTTCAACACCAACACCGCGCGACACACCTTTTGCCGCCATTGCGGGATGCACCCGTTTTACGTGCCGCGCTCCGACCCGGACAAGATCAGCGTCAATGCCCGCTGCCTCGACGGCGTCGATCCGGCGGCATTGCGGCCAACGAGCTTTTTCGACGGGCGCAATTGGGAAGCGGCACAGCAAGCCCGCCGCGCCGCCGCGGGGAGGTGAAGTACTCGGCCCTCGGCCGGGCTTGGCCCGGCCGTCCACGGCTTCATGGGCGCAGTCAAAACGTCGCAAAGACGTGGATGCCCGGAACAAGTCCGGGCAAGGGTGATCGATGACACAGCGACGAGGCACACCGACCGCGGCGAAATCGTTCTAACCTGCTATCCGGGTCGCCGCTCTGTCTCGGCCGAGAAGGTGACGGTCTGCACCGCGGCGGGGTGCGGGAGGCGCCTGATCGGTTCGGTCGCGGCGGCGAGCCATTGCCCGGTGTCGGGATCGACTAGCGGGGTCAGGGTCGCGCGGACCTCGGCGTGGTAGGTGTCGAGCCAGTTGATCTCCTCGTCGTCGAGCAGTGACGGCTCGACCAGATTGCGATCGATCGGCGCCAGGGTCAGGGTCTCGAAGCACATCATCTCGCGCTCGCCGCCGTTGGCCTCCGCGTGCTGCACCAGCACCAGGTTCTCGATGCGGATGCCGTAGGCGCCGGTTTTGTAATAGCCGGGCTCGTTCGAGATGATCATGCCCGGCAATAAGGGTTGGGCGCTCGGCGCCTTTGAGATGCGCTGCGGCCCCTCATGCACGCCGAGATAGCTGCCGACCCCGTGGCCGGTGCCGTGGTCGTAGTCGAGCCCGGCCTGCCAGAGCCCACGCCGAGCAAAGGCGTCGAGCTGGGTCCCGGTGGTGCCTTTCGGGAAACGCGCCAATGCCAGCGCGATATGGCCCTTCAGCACGCGGGTAAAACGGTCGCGCATCTCCGCGGTCGGCTCGCCAATCGCGACGGTGCGGGTCACGTCGGTCGTGCCGTCGAGATATTGCGCACCCGAATCGAGCAGATAGAGGGAGCCGGGCTCCAGGTGTTTTTCGGTTTCCGGCATTGCCCGGTAATGGACGATCGCACCATTCGACCCGGCGCCCGAAATTGTCGGAAAGCTCAAATCGCGGAAATATTCGCCGTCGCGGCGGAAGGCTTCCAGCCGATCGCTGGCGGCGATCTCGGACAGGTCCCCTTGGGGCGCCTCGCGCGCCAGCCAGGCCAAAAAGCGGGTCAACGCCGCCCCGTCGCGGCGATGCGCGGCGCGGGTGCCGGCGACCTCGGCCGCGTTCTTGCACGCCTTTGGCAACACGCACGGATCGGCGGCGCGGTGGATCTTGGCCCCGGCGGCTTCGAGCCGGTCGAAGATCCAGGCGGCGGCACTCGCCGGGTCGGCCTGCACCCGCCCGCCGCTCTGGCCTGCCGACTGGGCGGCGAGCGCATCGAGCGCCGGCCCCAATTGCTCGGACGGCGACACCGTCACCGCATTGCCGAGATGGCGTTCGAGGCCGGGCGCGAGCTTGCGACGGTCGACAAAGAGGCAAACGCTGGCGTCGTCACGCAGGATCGCGAACGACAACGGCAGCGGGGTGTGGGGCACGTCGCCGCCGCGGATGTTGAGGAGCCAGGCGACCGATTCGGGCATCGTCAATACCACCGCCGCGACCCCGTCCTCGGCGAGGCCACGGGCGAGCCGCTCGCGCTTCGATTGCGCGCTTTCGCCGGCAAAGCCGTCGGCATGCGGCACGACCGGCGCCAAGGGTGCGGCCGGCTGGTCCGTCCAGACCCGATCCAGCGGGTTGCCATCGACCGGGCAAAGGCTGGCGCCGGCTTTTTCGGCGGTGGTGGCAAAGCGCTCGACCTCGTGCGGCGTGTGCAGCCACGGGTCGTAGCCGAGCACGGCGCCGGGTTTGAGGGCGGCGCCGATCCACCGCGCTGGCGGCTCGTCGATCAAATGGTGGATTTCGAACAAATTGCCGTCGGCCTGCTGTGCGGCCTGCAACGTATAGCGGCCGTCGACGAAGAGTGCGGCGCGCTCGCGCAACACGACCGCAAGCCCGGCCGAGCCGGTAAACCCGGTAAGCCAAGCGAGGCGCTGGCCGCGCGGCGGCACATATTCGCCCTGATGCTCGTCAGAGCGCGGCACGATAAAGCCGTCGAGACCGCGCGCGGCGAGCTCGCGGCGCAGCCGCGCTGTGCGGTCGGCGCGCGACAGCCGGGCGAAATCCTCGCGCGCCAAGCCGTCGCGATAGCCGGCAGCCATCTGTACGCGCAGCTTTTCGAGCGCTTCTTCGAGGGCCGGCGGCACCGGATCGGCGACCAGATTGTGCCAGCTCGTCCCGATCTCGGCCGGCGCGCCTAATACCCCGGCGATCAGCGCCTCGACCCCGGCCGGGTCATAGGCCGAGCCGGCCGCGCGCAACAGCCGCGCAAGCTCGTCCCGGTCGGGGGTCGCTTTATCGGTATTCATCGCCTACTCCTCATCCGGCCTACGCACTCAATCAGAACCTCGACATGGCTGAATTGCAACAACTTCGCTGGCACGTGCTGCGGCGCAATACCAGATCAGGTGCAGTGCAGCAAAAACGATGCACGGAGTGTGTGCGATGTCCATCCTGAACCTGTTTCTGTCTGCCGGCCGCGCCATCGCCGACTGGCGGCGCCGCGAGCGCGCCTACGCCGAACTGATGGCCCTGGACGACCGTTCGCTGGCCGATATCGGCGTTTGCCGCTCGCAGATTCGCGCCGTGATCGCGGGCGAGAACCTGCGCGACCGTGGCGCCGGCCCCGCCCCCACGGTGGAAGCGACCAATTTCTGGTCGGCGCAAGGCCGGTTGAACGGGCTTTTGACCCGGCCCAATCTATAGTCCAATTCCCAACTCACATCCCGATTCATAGATGGGGGCCGCGGCCCCCATCGTTATTTCGAGAATTTGGATGGGGGCTACCGGCCCCCATCTTCATTTCGGGAGACCGCTCCAGCACGCAAAATTAGGGTCGACCACCCGTCGATGACGATCCGCCGCTCGAGCGCCAAACCGAGGCTGCGATGCGGCCTCAGCACGATCGGCTCTTGCCGTCGCAACAAGCCCGACAGCACGGCATGCCCGCCGGGCGCCAGATGCCGCGCCAGATCGGCGGCCATCGCCGCCAAGGGCCGCGCCAGGATGTTGGCGAGGATCAAATCGTAGCCATGCCGGCGCAGCCTTCGGCCATGATAGCCGGAGGCGCGGCCGACCTCCACCAGGCTCGCGACCCCGTTGCAGGCGACATTGTGACGAGCGACCATGACCGAGCCGGCGTCGATGTCGCTCGCCGGCACCGGGCGGCGCAGCAATTTCGCGGCGGCGATCGCCAAAATCGCGGTGCCGGTGCCAATGTCGAGCGGATGGCGGATCGGTTTGCGCTGCGCCAGTGCCGCGAGCGCCATCAGGCATCCGCGGGTCGAAGGATGCTCGCCGGTGCCGAAAGCGGTCGCGGCGTCGAGCATGATGCCGATGGCGCCGGCCGGCGCCGGGCCGCGGTGATGCGAGCCGTAGACAAAGAACCGGCCGATTTGCAATGGCGGAAAAGTGAGTTGGTTATCGGCTAGCCAGTCGCGGTCGGGAAGCTTTTGTTCGCCGATTTCAATCGCTTCGCCGCCAGATGCGGCGGCGGCGAGCGCCAGGCGCGCCGACAGATCCGGGGTCAGCAGCGGCGATTGCGAGTAGGCTTCGAGGCGCCACTCTTCCGGTGCGATTTCAAAGGCGGAGACGGCCGCCGCCGCGGCGTCGAGCAGGGCCAACACCGCTTCCGCCGCGTCGGCGCCGCGCACCCGGGCAAAGATTTGGCGGACGCCGGCGCCGCTCATCCCGGCGAGACCCGGCGGGCGAGGGATGACCGCTCAGGCCCCTTCGGGCACGAACTCGGGGCCGATGAAATTGTCGAACTTGGTGGTCTCGGCTTCGAAATGCAGCCGGATCGTGCCGATCGGCCCATGCCGCTGCTTGGCGATAAGGATCTCGGCCGTGCCGTAGACCTCGTTGTAGCGGTTCTGCCAGCGCTCATAGCGGTCGTTGTATTTGTCGTCGCTCTCGTCGGGGCGGCGCAGCGGCTGCCCCCGCGATAAATAGTATTCCTCGCGAAAGATGAACATCACGACATCGGCGTCCTGCTCGATCGAGCCCGATTCGCGCAGATCGGCGAGCATCGGGCGCTTGTCCTCGCGCGCCTCGACCGCGCGCGACAATTGCGACAGCGCCAGCACCGGGACGTTCAGCTCCTTGGCGAGCGCCTTCAGCCCGCGGGTGATGTCGGAAATCTCCTGCACCCGATTTTCGAGCGAGCGCACCTGCACCGAGGGGCGCAGCAATTGCAAGTAGTCGACGACGATCAACCCCAGCCCCTGCTGGCGCATCAGCCGCCGCGCGCGGGTGCGCAGCGCCGAGACGCTCAATGCCGGGGTGTCGTCGATAAACAATTTCAGTGCCTGCAGATGATGGCTCGCGTGCAGAAAGCGGTCGAAATCCTCGCGGCTGACATCGCCGCGGCGGATGCGGTCGGAGCTGACCCCCGATTCCTCGGCAAGGATGCGCGCGGCGAGCTGCTCGGCCGACATTTCGAGCGAGAAAAAGCCGACGACCGCGCCGTCCTCGGCGACCGTGCGGCCGTCGGGGCCGGGCCCCGGCTTGTACGCGCGCACGGCGCTAAAGGCGATGTTGGTGGCGAGCGCGGTCTTGCCCATCGACGGCCGGCCGGCGAGGATCACCAGATCGGACGGGTGCAGTCCGCCGAGCTTTTTGTCGAGGTCGACAAAGCCGGTGGCGACGCCGACAGTCTTGCCGCCCTTCTTGAACGCCGACTCGGCCATGTCGATGGCGTTGGCCAGCGCCAGGCTGAAGGCGCGAAAGCCGCCCTCGCTTTGCCCCGACGTCGCGAGGTCGAACAGCTTTTTCTCGGCGCGCTCGATCTGGCCGGGCGCGCGGTCGTCGAGATCCTGGCGGAAGGCGTCGTTGACGACGTCCTCGCCGATCACGATCAGCTGGCGGCGCAGGTAAAGGTCGTGGATGTGGCGGGCGTAATCCTCGGCGTTGATGACGGTGACCGCCGCACCTGCGAGCCGCGCCAGGTATTGCGCGCCGCCGATGTCGGCGAGCGCCCCGTCCTGGTCGAACAGGTTTTTCAAGGTGACCGGGTTGGCGATCTGCCCGCGCTCGACGAGCTTGCCGATCGCGGCGTAAATCCGGCCGTGGACGGCGTTGCCGAAATGCTCGGGCAGCAGAAATTCCGCGACCCTGGCATAGGCGCCGTTGTTGATCAGGATCGCACCGAGCAGCGCCTGTTCGGCGTCGGTGTTGAAGGGCGGGGTGCGGATCAGCGCGAGGTCGGTGTCGCGCAATGGCGTGACCCGCGAAGCCGTCGTTGTTTCCATGACCCAAGGCTACCACCAGCCGGGCCGGACCGCCCCGCGCAGAAGGATGCACACCCTGTGGAACGCGGGGGTCGTCAGGCGGCGCGTTCGGCGGCGGTGTCGGGCTCGCGCTCCCGATCGAGCATGTAGTCGCGAACGAACGGCACCGCGTCGATCGTCTTGGCGAGCTGCATCTGGAACACCATGTGCCCGCCGCGCCGGAATGCTATTTCCGAGCCCACCAGATACATCTCCCACATCCGGCAGAAGCGCTCGTCGTAGATCGCCTTGATGCGATCGCGGTTCTGCTCGAAACGGCGCCGCCAGGCGCGCAGGGTGCGGGCGTAATGCAATCGCAGGATCTCGATGTCGGTAATCCACAGCCGCTGCCGCTCGACGACCGGCACGACCTCGGACAGAGCGGGCACGTAGCCGCCGGGAAAGATGTATTTGCGGATCCAGGGCGCTGTCGAGCCCGGCCCGTCCATGCGGCCGATCGAGTGCAAGAGCGCCACCCCGTCCGCCGCCAACAGCGACTTCACCTTGGCGAAAAACGCGGCGTAATGATTGACGCCGACATGCTCGAACATGCCGACCGAAACGATGCGGTCGTAGTGCCCCTCTTCCTCGCGATAATCGCGCAGATAAAAGCGGACGCGATCGGACAGGCCGGCCGCGATGGCGCGCCGGGTCGCCACCTTGTGCTGCTCGACCGACAAGGTGAGGCCGGTCACGTCGGCGCCGCACTCGCCGGCGAGATAGAGCGCCAGCCCGCCCCAGCCGCAACCGATGTCGAGCACCTTCTGCCCCGGCTCGATCATCAGCTTGGCCGCGATGTGCCGTTTTTTGTCGTGCTGAGCCTGTTCGAGATCTTCGTTTTCGCCCCGGAAATAGGCGCATGAATATTGCCGGTCGCGGTCGAGAAAGAGGTCGTAGAGCTGATCGGACAGATCGTAATGGTGGGCGACATTCTGCCGGGCGCGGGTCAGCGGGTTGAATTGATGGACGCGGCGCAAAAACTTGTACGACCCGTTGAGCAACCGCGACAGCACGCCCTCGGGCATGGCCTCGATGTTGAGCTGCAACAAATCGATCAGGTCGTAAAGGCCGCCCTCCTCGATCGTCAGGCTGCCGTCGACATAAGCCTCCGGGAGATAGAGGCGCGGCCGAACAACCAGCTTGCGGTGCAGGGCCCGGTCGTGCAGGCGGATCGCCGCACTCGGCCCGGGCGCTCCGGCGAAATCATGGGGGGTGCCGCTCGCGTCGACGACGCGCAGCCGGCCCTTGGTGACGATCCGCTCGAACAAACGCGCAAGTAGCATCGCGACGAGACCGCACAGGTAAGCTCTTCGTAATATCGGTCACGTCGCGGTGCACAAACAAGGGGTTCGATGTTATTGCGGGTTCGCCTCGGCAGGTGCGGCGGGGATCGGGGCGGGGAGCTCGTCGTCGATCTCGTCATCGTCGGCGCGGCGCAGCGGATCGATGCCGCGCGCCTGCATCGCCGCCTCCTCGGCCGATTGCGCGACATTGGCCGTGACTGTGGCCGACACCTCCGGATGCAATACGACGCGCAGCGGGTGCAGGCCGAGATTCTTGATCGGCCGTTCGAGCACCACCTGCCGGCGCTCGATCGTAAAGCCCGCCGCGGTGACGGCGTCGGCGATGTCGCGCGCCGAGACCGAACCGTAGAGTTGACCGCTTTCGCCTGCCTGGCGCACCAGAACCACGGTCAGGCCTTCGAGCTTGGCGCCGATCTCGGCGGCTTCGGACCGGCGCTCTAGATTGTTGGCTTCGAGCTGGGCGCGCTGGGTCTCGAAATAGGCGAGGTTCTCCTTGGTCGCGCGCAGCGCCTTTTTTTGCGGCAGCAGATAATTGCGGGCAAAGCCGGGCTTGACTTTGACGCGTTGTCCCATTTGGCCGAGCTTTTCGACCCTTTCGAGCAAGATCAGTTCAATCATCGGTTCTTCCTCCAATCGACCCGGGCGGGGCGAAACGCCGCCGCAACCCAAGCGGCGCGTCGAGCACCCCCAACGCGATAACCACCAGCAACGGCCAGCCGAACAGACTGGCCAACACATAGAATGCGACGAGCGGGATCTGCGGCCGCGCCAACCGGCGCGCCGCGCTGTGCAATACCGCCAGACCCGCGAGGCAAAACGGCACCGACAGCACGATCAGCATATTGACGCCAAAAAAGCGCGCGGCGCCGCCGGGGATCGCCAGCATGGCGGCGGCGGCCAGAAGCCCCGACAGCCACATCGGCAGGGTCAGCGCCGCAAGGTCCGGCGATGGCCGCCACGCCGTCCCGAACCGCGCCAATACACCTTGCGCCAGGATGGCGTTGCTCGCCGTCATCACCATCCAGGAAGCGGCGATCGCCCCGGGGGTGACCAACGCCAGAAGATCGGTCAACGCCTCGCGGCTCGATCCGCTCTCGTCGACAAAACGGTCGATCACCGGCGCCAGGGTCTCGCGCAGTATTGTTTCGATGCCGCCCGGGCCGCCGAGAAACAGCACCGCAGCGGCGAGCGCCACGAGACCAAGCCCGGTCAGCCATGTCGCCAGCAACCCCGGCGGATACCATTCGAGCGCCCCGTCGGGCCGAGTGCGGGCCAGCAGCGCCTGCCGCACCAGGAGCACGATCGGTGCGGCGTAGAGGCCGGCGAACAACCCCGCGGCGAGCAGCCCGCCGGCCGCCAGCAAAGCGGCCGTCGCGGCGATTGCCGCCGCGGACGCCGAGGCGACGCCCAGCCACAGGCCGGCGGCAAAGAGCGGCAACTGGGCGAGATAAGCGAGGATCAGCGCACCGGGCGAGCCGGTCAGCACCGCCAGGTAGAGCGCGGCGCCGAGCGCGCCCAAGGCCGCGCCCGCGCCGAGAGCTGCGAACCGACCCACGACGATGCTCTGCTGCCGGCGGCCAAACCCGTCGGCCCTTATCTCACCATATAGGGCAAGAGACCGAGAAACCGCGCCCGCTTGATCGCCTGGGCGAGCTCGCGCTGCCGCTTGGTCGAGACCGCGGTGATGCGGCTCGGCACGATCTTGCCGCGCTCCGAGACGAAGCGCTGCAACAGCTTGATGTCTTTGTAATCGATCTTGGGCGCGTTCGGACCCGAGAATGGGCACGATTTGCGCCGGCGGAAAAACGGCCGCCGGGCCGCCGCGCCGCGTCCCGGGCCGCCCGCCGATGGGCTTTCCATTTAGGGCTCCACCGCTTCGGGCACCGTTGCTTCGGGCACCGCCGCCTCGGGTGCGGCGCGTTCGGCGCGTTCGGGGCGCTCGCCCCCGTCGCGGCCATCGCGCCCCTCGCGGCCATCGCCGTAACGGTCGCGGTCGCGATCCCCGCGACGACCGCGGTCGTCGCGGCTGCCGCGGTTTTGCATGACCGCCGACGGCCCTTCTTCGAGCGCCTCGACGCGGATCGTCAAATAGCGCAGCACGTCCTCGTTGATCCGCATGGTGCGTTCGAGTTCGGCGATCGCGGCGGGTGGTGCCTCCAGGTTCATCAGCACGTAATGGCCCTTGCGATTCTTTCGCATGCGGTAGCTGAGGTTGCGCAGGCCCCAGTACTCGCGCTTCTTGACCTCGCCGCCATTGTCGGCGATCAGCTGGACAAAGCCGTCGGCCAGGGCATCAGCCTGCGCGCCGGAGATGTCCTGCCGCGCGATAAACACATTCTCGTAGAGAGGCATACCGAATTAATCCCTTTCGGATAATGAAAGCCCGGAGCGTTGCCGCCAATCGGGCGGAGCCGGCCGCCGCCGGCAAGGGAGCCGATGCACTATACAGAAACCTTTCGGCGCGACAAGATGCGCCACCGGGGTGGGGACAAAGACGGCTTTTTGAGGTTCAGGGGGGTGTGTCCGCGATGAAACGCGCATTCGTATTCCCGGGTCAGGGCTCGCAGGCGGTCGGCATGGGGCGCAGCCTCGCCGACGGCTTTCCTGCCGCCCGCCGACTGTTCGACGAAGTCGACGACGCTTTGTCGCAACCGCTGTCGCGGCTGATGTTCGACGGGCCGGAGAGCGAGCTGACCTTGACCGAGAATGCCCAGCCCGCGCTGATGGCGGCGAGCCTCGCGGTCATTCGCGTGCTCGAAACCGAAGGCGGCCTCGACATCGCGCGGCATGTCGCCTTTGTCGCCGGGCACTCGCTCGGCGAATATTCGGCATTGGCGGCGGCGGGAGCGCTGGCACCCGGCGATGCGGCGCGGCTGTTGAAACTGCGCGGGCGGGCGATGCAGCGGGCGGTGCCGGTCGGCGCGGGGGCGATGGCGGCGCTGATCGGGCTCGACGCAGAAGCGGCGCGGTTGGTCGCCGCCGAGGCGACGCGCGCCGGGATCGAGCACGACGAGATTTGCGCTGTGGCCAACGACAACGCGCCGGGGCAAGTCGTGGTCAGCGGCCACCGCGGCGCGGTCGAGCGCGCGATCGCGATCGCCCGCGGGCACGGGGCGCGCCGCTCGGTCATGTTGCCGGTCAGCGCGCCGTTTCATTCGCCATTGCTGATCCCCGCCGCCGATGCGATGGCCGTTGCGCTCGCCAACGTTGCGCTGCGCCCGCCGCGGGCGCCGCTGGTCGCCAATGTCACCGCCCGCCCGGTCAAAAACCCCGCCGAAATCAAATGCCTGCTGGTCCGGCAGGTAACCGCGATGGTGCGCTGGCGCGAGAGCGTGATGTTTCTTGCCAAAGCCGGGGTCGAGGAGGTCGTCGAGATCGGCGCGGGGCGTGTCCTCGCCGGGCTGGTCAGGCGTATCGCCCCCGCCCTCGCCACACGTTCGGTCGGCGCCCCGGCTGAAGTCGAGGCGCTGATCGGCGCGCTTTAGCCGCGTTGGCAAGACGCAGGGGCGCATGCACCTAGCCGTCGGCGCCGGGGAAAGGCCCCGTCTTCACCGGCTTGGCCCAGTGACCTACGTCATCGACTGCTGCATGGGGTGGATGGGCGGAACACGCCTGGCCAAGACGATCGCGATGGGTTGGCGCGCCGGGAGCCGCCATGCGTAGAACACCGAGATGTTTGAGCTGACCGGTCGGACGGCGCTGGTGACTGGCGCCTCGGGCGGCATCGGCGGGGCGGTTGCCAAGGCGCTGCACTCCCAGGGGGCAGAAATCATGCTCTCCGGAACCCGCGGCGCGGCACTGGCGGCGCTCGCGGGCGAACTCGGCGAACGCACGCATATCGCGATTGCCGACCTCTCGGAGCGCGAGGCCGCAGATCGTCTCGTCAAACAGGCCGAGGCCGCGATGGGGCATCTCGACATCCTCGTCAACAATGCCGGTCTGACCCGCGACGGGCTGGTCTTGCGGATGAAGGACGAAGACTGGCAAGCCGTAATCGAGGTCGATCTGACCGCGGCCTTTCGGCTGACCCGTGCCGCATTGCGCGGCATGGTGCGGCGGCGGCACGGCAGGATCATCGGCGTGACCTCGGTCGTGGCGCTGACCGGCAACCCCGGCCAGGCGAACTACGCCGCGGCCAAGGCGGCGATGATCGGCATGTCAAAATCAATCGCCGCCGAGGTCGCGGGGCGCGGTGTCACCGTCAACTGCGTCGCCCCGGGGTTCGTCGAGACGGCGATGACCGAAAAGCTGTCGGCGGAACAGCGCGCCCGGCTCGGCGCGGCGATTCCCGCTGGGCGCTTCGGCGCCCCGGCCGACGTCGCCGCCGCGATCGTCTATCTGGCGAGCGAGGAGGCCGCCTATGTCACCGGACAAACCTTGCACGTCAACGGCGGCATGGCCATGCTATAGCCCCGCGCGTGGCATACCGATCAGCCGAATTGGCACCGTCGAGAAAACTATGCTATGTGACCGACGCCTTGATCGCGGCCCCCGACGACGACAGGATGACGGCGGATGGCGCCCGGCTTTATGTGTCGCAACCAATCTCACGCCAGCCACTGAGGGGAATAACCGATGAGCGATGTCGCCGAGCGGGTCAAAAAGATCGTCGTCGAGCATTTGGGCGTCGATGAATCAAAGGTGACCGAGAACGCCAGCTTCATCGACGATCTCGGCGCCGACAGTCTCGACACGGTCGAGTTGGTCATGGCCTTTGAGGAGGAGTTCGGCTGCGAAATCCCCGACGACGCCGCCGAGAAGATCGTGACCGTCAGGGACGCGGTCAGCTTTATCGAATCGCACAGCTGAGCCGCCCGATTCCATCTTGTTTCCCGCATCTGGTTCCCAAATCCGGCCGCGCGATCCGGCCGGCGGCCGGAGTTCCTTCGACCGGAGTTTCGGTGACCCCCGATCCGTCGGGCCGTCGATGAGAAGGCAATGCGCCGCGTCGTCGTGACCGGCATGGGGCTGGTGACGCCCCTCGGCATCGGGCTCGAGCGCAACTGGCAGCGCCTGCTGTCGGGTGTTTCCGGGATCGGCGCGATCCAGTCCTTCGATGTGTCCGATTTGCCGGCACGCATCGCCGCGCAGGTGCCGCGCGGCGACACCGCCGCGGGCCTCTTCAACGCCGATGACTGGGTCGCGCCCAAGGACCAGCGCAAGATGGACGGGTTTATCGTTTTTGCGCTGGCCGCCGCCGCCCAGGCGGTCGAGGACGCCGGCTGGATGCCGGAAGACGAGGACGAGCGCGAACGAACCGGGGTCATGATCGGCTCCGGCATCGGAGGCCTCAGCGGGATCACCGAGGGCGCCTTAACCCTTCACGAACGCGGCCCGCGCCGGGTGACGCCGTTTTTCATCCCGGCCAATCTGATCAACCTCGCCTCCGGCCATGTGTCGATCCGCTACGGCTTCAGCGGTCCCAACCACGCCGTGGTCACGGCCTGTTCGAGCGGCGCCCACGCAATCGGCGACGCCGCGCGGCTGATCATGCTCGACGATGCCGATGTCATGGTGTGCGGCGGTACCGAGGCAGCGATCTGCCGGCTGGGCCTTGCCGGGTTTGCCGCGGCGCGGGCGTTATCCACCGGGTTCAACGACGATCCGCCGCGCGCCTCGCGTCCCTGGGACCAAGAGCGCGACGGCTTCGTGATGGGCGAGGGCGCCGGCATCCTGGTGCTCGAAGAGCTGGAGCACGCCCGGCGGCGCGGCGCCCGGATCCATGCTGAGATCATCGGCTACGGCATGTCGGGCGACGCGTATCACCTGACCGCACCCGCCGAGGACGGCAACGGCGCCTTCCGCTCGATGCGCAACGCGCTGCGCCGCGCCGGCATCCCCCCGGAAGCGATCGACTACATCAACGCCCACGGGACCTCGACCCCGCTCGGCGACGAGATCGAGCTCGGCGCCGTCAAGCGGCTGTTCGGGCGGCACGCCTACGAGCTGTCGATGTCGTCGACAAAATCGGCGATCGGCCATCTGCTGGGCGCCGCCGGCAGCGTCGAAGCAATCTTTTCGATCCTCGCTATTCGCGACAACGCCGTCCCGCCGACGCTCAATCTCGACAACCCGTCGCCGTCCTGCGACATCGATCTCGTCGCCAAGGAAGCCAAAGGGCGTCGGGTCGACATCGCGCTGACCAACTCGTTCGGTTTTGGCGGCACCAACGCGTCCCTCGTCTTTACCGGCCCGCCGTGAGCGGCTGACCCCGCCGGCGCCAGTCGGAAGTTGGTGATCGATGCGCGGTTCGCTTCGCCTGCTGGGCTGGGCTTTGCTGGCGGTTTCGGCCGTTCTCGCGGTGGCGGGCGGTGCCGGATGGTGGGTCTACCGCGAGGTAACGGAGGCGGGGCCGCTGGCCGCGGCGCGCGTCGTCGTGATCGCGCCGCATACCGGGCTCGGCGGCATCGCCGAGAGGCTGGCGAGCGCGGGGGTGATCCGCCATCCCTTGCCGTTCGAGATCGCCGCGCTGTTGTCGGGGAACGGTTCCGCGCTGATGGCCGGGGAATACGAGTTCCCGGCCGAAACCAGCGCGCTCGCGGCGATCGCGATCGTCGCCGGCGGCAAAACCGTCGAGCACAAGCTGACCGTCCCCGAAGGGTTGACGAGCGCGCAGGTCCTCGCCCTCGTAGAGGCGGCGCCGGCGCTTGTCGGCAATGTCGGCGCGCCGCCGCCGGAGGGCAGCCTGATGCCCGACACCTACCTCTACAGCTATGGCGACAAGCGCGCGGAGCTGCTGGCGCGCATGGCGCGCGAGATGGCCCACGCGCTCGATTTGGACTGGGCCAAGCGACGGCCCGATCTGCCGCTCGAAAACCCCGAGCAGCTGCTGGTCCTTGCCTCGCTGGTCGAGCGCGAAGCCGCGCGCGCCGACGAGCGGGCGCGCATCGCCGCCGTGTTCATCAACCGGCTGCGCCTCGGCATGCGCCTCGAATCGGACCCGACCGTGATCTACGCGCTGAGCGACGACGGCACCAAAAAGCTCGACCGGCCGCTGACCCGCGTCGATTTGCAGACGCCGTCGCCGTACAACACCTATGTGGCAAAAGGGCTGCCGCCGGGACCGATCGACAATCCGGGCACGGCGGCGCTGCGCGCGGCGGCGCGGCCGGCGCCGACCGACGACCTCTATTTTGTCGCCGACCGCAACGGCGGGCACGTCTTTGCCAAGACGCTCGCCGAACACAATCGCAATGTTGCGCAATACCGGCGCAGCGCGCTGATCGAGCCGGACCCGCTGGGCGCTGCCGCGCGCTAGCCCCGAGCGGTGCAGCCGGCGTTGTTGGCGCCGCACATGGCCGCTATAACGCCCGCAGGGTCCAGAAGCCGGGTTTGGAAAAAGGAGCGAGGCGGGGTGGGCATGGCCAGCATGACCGGTTTCGCGCGGGTACAGGGCGAGGCCAACGGCATCTCCTGGGTGTGGGAGATCAAAAGCGTCAACGGGCGCGCGCTCGACCTGCGGCTGCGCCTTGGCGCGGGTTTCGACCGATTGGAGCCGGAGTTGCGCGCCGGCCTGGCACAGCGCTTTCGCCGCGGCAATTTTTCGGCCAACCTTGCCGTGACCAGGACGGCGCCGCCGGTGCTGCGCATCAATCGCGAAGCGCTCGCTCAGCTGGTGGCGCTGATCGACGAGCTGACCGGCGAGATCGAAGCAGCCCCACCGCGGCTCGACGGGCTTTTGGCATTGCGCGGCGTCGTCGAGACCGTCGAGGACGAGGACGAAACCGTGATCGAGGCGCGCTGCGGCGAGGTCCTGCGCAGCTGGTTGGGGGCACTCGACCGGCTGGCCGCGGCCCGCGCCGAAGAGGGCGCCCGCATCGGCATGTTGCTGCGCGGCCAGCTCGACGAAATGGCCGCCCTCGCCGCCGCCGCGGCCGATTGCGCGGCCGCCCAGCCGGCGGCGATCCGCCAGCGTTTGCTGACGGTTCTGGCGAGCCTCACCGGCGCCGGCGCCGCGGCGGTGCCCGAAGAAAGGGTGGCCCAGGAAGTGGCGCTGCTCGCCGCGCGCGCCGACATCCGCGAGGAAATCGAGCGGCTGCGGGCCCATGCCGAGCAGGCCGGCGAGTTGCTCGACGAGGGCGAAGCGGTCGGCCGCCGGCTCGACTTTCTGTGCCAGGAATTGAACCGCGAGGCCAACACCCTGTGCTCGAAATCGGCCGATATCGAGCTGACCCGCGCCGGGCTCGCCTTGAAGGCGGTGATCGAGCAATTCCGCGAGCAGGTGCAAAACATCGAATGACCTCCACCCGGATCCGGCGGCGCGGGCTGCTGCTCGTCTTCTCCTCGCCGTCTGGCGCGGGCAAGACGACGATCGCGCGGCGGCTCGTCGGGCAGGATCCCGGCCTGGCGCTGTCGGTATCGGTGACGACCCGCCCGCCGCGGCCGGGCGAAGTCGACGGGCGCGACTATTGGTTCATCGACCAGACCCGGTTTGACGAGATGGCGGCGCAGGGCGAGTTTCTCGAACACGCGCGGGTGTTCGGCCATTGCTACGGCACCCCGCGCCAGCCGATCGACGAGGCGCTCGCCGCCGGAACCGACATCGTCGGTGATCTCGATTGGCAGGGAAGCCAGCAGCTCGCGACGAAGGTGCGGCCGGATCTCGTTGCCGTCTTTGTCCTGCCGCCTAGCCTCGCCGCGCTCGAAAAACGGTTGCGCGCCCGCGCCCAGGACAGTGCCGCTACCGTTGCCGCGCGAATGGCGAAATCGGCAGAGGAAATGAGCCACTGGCCCGAATACGACTATGTGATCGTCAACGACACGGTCGAGCAAAGCATTGCCGAGGCCCAGGCCGTCGTCACCGCCGAAAGGCTGCGCCGTGCCCGCCAGACCGGCCTCGCCGATTTCGTCGATCGCCTGCGCAACGGCTGACCACCGCGTCGGGCTGGCAAGGCGCCCCGGTCATGGGGCGCCTCGATGCCTTTAGACCCTCACCAACGCGATTTGCCGGTGTCGAGACCGAGGCCCGGCAGCACCTGGGTGCCCTCCTGCTGCACCGCGGTCAGCTTGTTCCAGTCGAGGCCCAACGCCGCGAGGATCGTCGGCGCGATCTGTGCGGTCTCGACCGGGCTCGTCACCGTCGCCGCGGAATAGCCCGGATTTGACAACAGCATCATCACGTTCGTGTCGTCATGCGAGAAGCCGCCGTGTTCGGCGAGCTTCTTGCCGCTGCCGGAATAGGTCACGCCGATATTCGGGGTGACGACGATGTCCGGCGTGCGCGGGTCGCCGTTCGGCGCCAGCCCCGGCAGGTTGAACAATTGGCCGATCGCCGGTCCGGAGAAAATCTCGCCGATCCCGGCGATGTTGCTGGTCGCCGGCGACTGGCTCTCCAGCATGCCCACGGCATTCGTGGTCTGTGTCGAATCCGACAGCCAGACGAGCGAGATGTCGTCTTCGGTCGGCCCGATCCCGTTGGCGTTTGCCGGGGATTCGGAGAACGGCAACAGGTTTTCGAGGATCGTCGCGGGCGAGGTCGTTATCGGGTCGCCAGGGGTGGTCGATATGCCCAGATAGCGCGCCGAGTCGATCGGGTTCTGGCCGTGCTTGGCTGAGATGATGATCAGCGTCGAGTCGAACAAACCGCGATGCTTGAGTGCGGTTACCATCTTGCCGATCGATGCGTCGGTGAATTCGATCTCACCCAGCAGCGCGGGCGTCGGCCGCCCTTGGCCGTCGAGATAGCCGCCTGTCACCCCCACGGACTTTTCGATCAGCTTCTGACCAACGCTGACCGTTTGAAAGTTCATCCCGAAGATGTTCGGAACCGGCTTTCGCTTTGTGCCGGTGTGGTCTTTGCCGTCGATCTCGTTGAGGATCGCCTGCACCTTCAGGCTGTCGTAGCACTCGATGTTGGCAAAGCTGTCGGTCCACGCGTTCGAGGCGGCGACCGCCGTCTGATCCGGCAGCGGGTTACAACCGGGCACGGTCGGCAATCCTACCGGGATCGAATTGATTTCCGGCGCGTAATAGTCGTCCACGTTGGTCCCGTTGCCCGGCCCCGAAACCGCTAAGTAGGACGGATGCTTGTCCGACCAGGCGGTGTAGCCGCCGGCGGCGTGCACGACGCCGAAAATCGTGTTCGTGCGGACGAAATTCCACGGATAGACCGGGGCGCAGCCATGCGCCGGATCGCGCTCGAGCTTGCTCGGATCGATGGACGCGATGCCGCCGTCGAGGCCCGATGGCGCCCCGCCGTTGAGGTCGAGTTTGTTGATGTCGATGCCCTCGTCGAATTCCGTCGTCGTGCCTGTCGGAGGCGCCCCGGGCGTGCACAGGCCCGGCGCTCCCGCGACGCCGTTGCCGGTCGTCGCCGCCGGCGGATCGAGCGAGCGGTCGTAGGCGACGTCATAAAATGCGCCGACGCTGCGCGGCGAGCCGCCGGTCATCAGCGCCATCAATCCGGGGAACGAATCGGACGGCTTCGATGTGGACGTGTCGAGATAATTCACCCCCGTCTCGCCGAGCTCGGCGAGATTCGGGCAATAAGGCGCGCCGCCGTTGACCCCGCTGACACCTGCCGAACAGTTGATGAAATCAAGCGCGTGCATGCCGTCGATGCTGATCAGCAGCACGTGCTTGACGCCTTGGCCGCCAACCCCCCAATCGCCATCAGCGCGCGCCGAGAGACCCGCCGAGGCCGCCAGCAACCCCGCGCCCAGCACCGCACTTCGCCAAAATATGGGCATTGCCCCGCTCCGTTTTTGCCGATTGCGCGGGCATGCTAGGGGGCATGCATGACACTCCTGCGACACTTTGGTTGCGTTCCAATGGCAATCTCGGGAATAGGCGGCGCTCATTGAGCTCGCCGGCAGTTTCACCGGCGGCGCGGGCGAAAGCAGCCACCGCCCTGCGCCTTCTGCCAGACCCCGCCACTGTCCGCGTGCCACCCACAACTTGATCGATGTACGGTGACAGCGTACATCAAGACGCAACATGAACATTCGGACGTCCGGCACCGCGGCCTGTTGCGCCTCATCGAAGACGACGACAGCCGGAACTCCGCACCGATCTTGTGCCTCGGCTGCGCAACATCCTCGCGGTGCTAATCGCGGCGGCGGCCGACATCGGCGGCGTTATCGGGCCGCCCGGCTGGCGCGTCCACCAACTCCAGGGCGGCCGCGCCGGGACGTGGAGCATTTCAGTCAGCGGCAATTGGCGGCTGACCTTTGACATTCGGCAGAACGAAATCCGCGATCTCGACTTGGAGGACTATCACTGATGAGCCGCGCGCCCGCCAGAATAGCGATGACCCCGCCGCATCCCGGCATGTTCATCCGCGAGGCAATTCTCGACGAACTCGGCTTGTCGGTGAGCGAGGCGGCGAAAGCGCTGGACGTACGCCGCGCCACGCTGTCCGACCTGATCCACGGGAACGCCGCGTTGTCGGCGGAAATGGCATTGCGGATCGAAAAGGCGTTCGGGGTGAGGATGGAGACGCTGTTGAACATGCAGGCGTGGCACGACGCCTACACGATGCGACAAAGAGAGAGAGCGAAATCAATGTTAAGCGCTACCGGCCCTCGGCCCCCGAGCGAGGCTGACCGGCATCTTAATTCGCCCGATTTTTGCGTTATTTATCCTTGAGAGCGAATGCTTAGCTTTAGACGAGACACTAGATGCGGCAAATAGGGTTCTATTACCTTGTCCCCCGACTGAGCGATCATTACTTTACCAATATAACCAATGAGCCAGTAGGCGGCTGATTTTGGCGGCCGGATACTGCGTTAAGTGTGTCTGAGGGCCGAGTTGACGGCAGCGTAAAGCTGATGCGTGTTGAATGGTTTTTGGAGGAGTTGCAGGTTGTTCTCTTCGGCGTACTCGACGGCATCGAGGCCTCCGGAAATTATCACGACGGGAACACCGGATTCCTTCAGCTGGAGTGCCAGCGAAACACCGTCTTCTCCCGGCAACAGAACATCGAGGACGACGCAATCGACACCATCGTCGATCTTCAGAACGTCGCGCATCGAGGCGCCGTCGGCTACGGCGGTCACGCGATAGTCGCGATCCTGGAGCATTTCGATCATGACGTTGCGGACGTCGTCATTGTCGTCGACGACGAGAATGTGTTTGGGCTGGCTCAATTCCGGCCCCTCTCATGGACCTATGTTGCAGCCATGGTAACAATCCGTGGATCAATGTCTATACGAAAGCGCACCTAGATTAGGTTTGGGGTAAACCACACGCGGATTGCGCAATTTCGCAATCGCGACAGCCCGTTGGGGTGGGCGGCTGAGAGATGCGCGTGCCCTTGCCCGAAATTCTTGAGAGGAGCACGTCCGATGACAACGCTGCCTGTGTCGTATCGGCTGCTCCTCGGGCTGGTCCCGGAGGACTTCGATCTCCTCAGACCGCACCTGGAGCCTGTCCTGGCCGATACCTCTCCCCTTGAAGCGATGGTTCATATGCCCGGTTCTGCCTTACGGATGCCGGCAAATGCATTCCGTCAGCAGGCGCGCCGGAGCACCGATTTCTCGCGGCTGCTGCTTCGGGATGTCCAGGTGCTTCATGTTCAGGTCTCGTTATCGGCGGCGTGCAACGATCGACACAGGTGCCGGAGCACCTGGCTTGGTTGCTGACGGCTCGTGACCGCGCCAACAGCGAACGGTTGTCGCTCAGCCCGGACTCTCTTTCGGGCTTGGAAGCGGCTTGTTGCGAGTGCTACCGCACTGTCCGGAATGAATACGAGCGCCTGCTCACATAGCACAAGAGTTATAGCGCTTTACGCTGGATCTATATCCTGCAGGTCGGAGCGTCTATTTCGACACGTCAGACCCGTCTCTGTTTCCAAATCATCTGCCCAAAGCTCCAGTTGGCCCCCTAATTCGTTTAGCCTGTCGGCCTCGCGACCGGTCGTAGCGGATGCCGCTTTCTCGAAACATTGAGCGGCCTCTGTGCGTAGCCTGCTTGCATGATCCATCACCTGTTAACGAAACCAAAAAAGTACGGTTCCGTACTGGCTGGTGACGGGGGCACCACCCCGCCGCGAACTTGAACCGGCGGCCGCAGCCGCGACGCCGCAACCACCGTGTCGAGCGGTGACGCCGCAAGCGCCGGCGCCGCATCGGCGACTGCAGCGACGGTGCGCTCGTCGCCCTCTCCTACGTCATCTCCCCGAGGCAAATAGAGCGTCGCGGCGTCAGGTGCCGGGGGCACGGGCGGGGCCGACGAGGCTGGCGCCGCCATCGACGACCAAGGTCTGCCCGGTGATGTAGCGCGCCTGCGCCGACAGCAGAAACCGCACTGCATGCCCGATATCCCAGCCGAGCCCCTCGATGCCCAGCACCGAGGCCTTGCGGCGCGCCTCGCGGCCGGCCGGGGTCATCTGGCCGGTATACATCCGCGGGGTGTAGATCGGGCCCGGCGCCACGCAATTGACGCGGACGTTTTGCGGGCCGTGATCGACCGCCATCGCTCGGGTCAGCGCGATCACCGCACCCTTTGAGGTCGAATAGGCGGTCAGCCCGCGCGGGCGCAATGCCGATATCGACGACACGTTGACGATGGCGCCGCCGCCCGCGGTCTCGACCATTGCCGGGATCGCGTAGCGCGAGACAAAGAACATGCTGTCGACATTGACCCGCATGACCCGATGCCACAACTCGACCGGCGTGTCGACGACACTGCCGCGCCCGCCGATGCCGACATTGTTGTCAAGCAAGTCGAGCCGGCCGAATTCTTTGACCGCCGCCTCGACCAGCGCCCTGCACTGGCTTTCGTCGGCAACGTCGGCGACAAACGGCATCGCCGCACCGCCCTCGCCGGCGATCATCGAGGCGGTCTCTTCGGCGGCCTCGCGCAGGATATCGACAACCACCACCTTGGCGCCCGAGCGCGCCAGCAGCAATGCCGCGGCCCGGCCGTTGCCGATGCCGGAATCGGGCGCGCCGCCGCCGGTGACGATCGCCACCTTGCCGGCAAGTCCGGGATCGTCTTCGGACCGTACCTCGTCACTCATATCCTGGCTCATCCCATCAGCGCCCACTGTGCGGGATCAAAAGTTCGTTGGATCAAAGGGCTCTGTCGTTGCGAGCGAAGCGAAGCAATCCCGTACCGGGCACGCTGAGATTGCGTTCGTAGCGGACCACTACGATACCGGCTGCGCTTGGTCGGCGCCACGACGCGCCGCCTGGATGGCGCGCCATACCCGCTCGGGGGTCGCCGGCATTTCGACATGGCGCACGCCAAGCTCGGCGACCGCATCGACGATGGCGTTGATCACCGCCGCCAATGCCGGCGTGGTGCCGCCCTCGCCGCCGGAGCGGACGCCGAGCCGGTTGGTGGGTGCGGGCACTTCGCTGAGCGCCGTCTTCAAGAACGGAAAGGTCGCGGCGCGCGGCATCGCATAATCCATAAAGCTCGCCGAAAGCAGCTGCCCGCTCTCACGGTCGTAATGGCAGTTTTCGAGCAACGCCTGTCCCACACCCTGGGCGATGCCGCCATGCGTTTGACCGTGCAGGATCATCGGGTTGATCGCACGGCCGACGTCGTCGACCGCGGCATAGCCGACGATCTCGACCGCACCGGTCTCGATATCGACCTCGACCTCACAGATTTGCGTGCCATAGGGAAAGCTCGCGACCGGCAAGGTCTGGTCGGAAATGCCGGCAAGCGGCCCTTGCAACGCCGCCGGCAGGTCGGTGCGCGCGGTCGCCGCAGCCGCGACCTCGAACAGGCTGATCTCGCGATCAGTGCCGGCGACGCGGAACCCGCCGTGCTCGAACTCGATGTCGATCTCGCCGGTTTCGAGCAGAAAGCTCGCGATCTTGCGGCCCTTGGCGATGATATCGTCGGTCGCCTGGCCGATGATCGTCGCCGCCAATTTCATCGAGCGGCCGGAATGGGAGCCGCCGCCGGCCGCGACCCGCGCGGTGTCGTGGGCGATGTAGACGATACTGTCGAACGGCACGCCGAGCCATTCGGTGACGAGCTGCGCGAAACTCGTCTCGTGGCCCTGGCCCGAGGACATCGTGCCCATGACCAGCTCGACCCTGCCTTCGGGAAGTACGGTGATTTCGGTGCGCTCGCGCGGCGCTCCCGAGGTGATCTCGACATAATTGGCCACACCGATGCCGCGCCACCGGCCGCGTTGCCGAGCCTCCGCGCGGCGGGTCGCAAACCCGCTCCAACCGGCGAGCGCCAGCGCCGTGTGCATTGCTTCCTCGTAACGCCCGCTGTCATAAGTGACGCCGAGCGGGTTGGCATAAGGCTGCGCCGCGGGCGGGATCATGTTCCGTCGGCGCAGCGCCGCCGGGTCGAGCCCGAGCCGGTCGGCCGCCAAGTCCACCAGCCGCTCGATGACAAAGATCGCCTCGGGCCGGCCGGCGCTGCGGTAAGGGGTTGTCGAGACCGTGTTGGTGACGGCGCCCCGCCCGCGGAAATAGCCGACCGGCACGCGGTAGACGTTCGACATCAGCCCGAGGCCTTTTTGCAATGGCCCGAAGGCGACGGCGTGGCCGCCGAGATTGCTCAGATTGGAGCCGCGGAGTCCGAGGAAATTGCCCTGCTCGTCAAGGGCGAGCTCGGCTTCGACCGTCAGATCGCGGCCTTGATAGTCGCTGAGAAAGGATTCGTGGCGCTCGCAGGTCCATTTGACCGGCCGGCCCACCCGGCGCGCGGCCCAGGCGAGCAATGCGTATTCCGGGTAAAAGAGATTGCGGGTGCCGAAATTGCCGCCCATGTCCCGGCACAGGACGCGCACTTGCTCCGGCGGGACGCCGAGCACCTGGGCGAGGTCGAGCCGGACTTTCGCCACACCGCGGCCGCTGCCGGTATAAAGCGTATACCGGCCGGCGCCGGGGTCGTATTCGGCGACGTTGGTGCGCGGCTCCATCGGCACGCCGGTGACGCGCTGCGCGCGGGTTTCGAGCCGCACGACATGCGCGGCGCGGGCGAATGCCGAGGCGATGGCGGCCTCGTCGCCGACTTCGACGTCGAGGCAGAGATTGCCCGGCACCGTCTCCCACAGAACGGGTGCGCCGGGCATCAGCGCGTCGGCCGCGCCCACCACCGCCGGCAATGGCTCATAGGCGGTGTCGAGCAATTCCGCCGCATCCTTGGCCGCGGCAATGGTTTCGGCGACGACGATCGCGACGGGCTCGCCGACATACCGAACCGTGTCGGCCGGCAGCGGGAAATGGACCGTTGCGATCGGCGCGAAGCCCCGCGTTCGCGCCTGCACATCGGGGGGAGCGCTCAGCCCCGGATTGTGCGGGATCGGACCGAGCCCAGCGGCGCGGTAATCGGCGCCAGTCAAGACCGCGAGTACGCCGGGTGCAGCGAGAGCCGCCGCCGTGTCGACCGAAGCGATGCGCGCATGCGCATGAGGCGAGCGCAGGATCACCGCGTGCGCCAGGCCTGGCGGCGCGACATCGTCGCCAAAGCAGCCCTTGCCGGTCAGCAGGCGGAAATCCTCCTTGCGCCGCACCGGCTGACCGATGCCGTTCGCCGCAGCGTTCGATGCGTTCATTCGATCGGCTTCCCTGCTTGCCGCGGGCACTCCCAATCGGCGGATTATCCCCCCGAACGGCGCGGCCGTCCCCGCTCAATATCCCGATATGCTTCTGGTGTTCCCGCCTCGCACCGGGAATCCATTGGACGCGTCGGAACGCCGGCGGGTCGCTGAAGGCGATCGCCGGGTCCCCAGAATCGCGGCGCTGTGAGCCAGCTCACAG
>DATMKU010000096.1:0-3388 GCA_035570935.1 Allostellaceae bacterium | reverse complement strand
GGTCGCGGCGATGCTGCGGGAATGAGGGTCACCACCCCTTAACCGACCTTGCCGAGTACTAACCGCAAACCCGACCGCGATCGCGGCGACAAGCGCCGGCGCGACTCCGGGCGTCGCCGCGCTGCGCGCCAGGATTGCGGCGGGGCGCAGGAGG
Organism: Allostellaceae bacterium; assembly: GCA_035570935.1. Lineage (GTDB taxonomy): Bacteria > Pseudomonadota > Alphaproteobacteria > ATCC43930 > CGMCC-115725 > AP-15. The sequence goes on along the minus strand of DATMKU010000096.1, from coordinate 3,234 downwards.
GTTAGGCGGCGGCCCTTTCGCCCTGCGCCGTCTTTGCGACGCGGGCGAGCATCGTAGCGGCGTTGCGGTGCAGGATTTGCTCGCGCGCGTCCTCGCCGATCTGCGCGTCCGCGAGCGCCTTCCGGGTCCAGTCGCAGCCGAACTCGGTGCCGTCGGTGCCGCACACGATACGCTCGGCGCCGTAGAGGCTCACCGCCGCCTCGATCGCGCGCGGGCCGAACGAGTTGCAATCGACATACACCTTCGCCTTGCGGAAGCGCGACGACGGTAGCTCCTCGGCCGGCGTGTCGAGCAGGCACCGGTGGTCCATCCGCTCGACTTCGTACGGGATATTGCCGCCCAAATTGTGGATATGGACCATCGCGTCGGGGTAATCCGCGAGGTAATCGGTCAGAGACAATGTCACCATTACCGAGGACAGGCTCGCCTGCATGTCGAGCGTGCCGTTGCGGCGGCGCGCATTGTCCGTGTCACCCGCGACCTTGGGGTAGGCGTCGCCGGGGCGCGGCCCGTTGTGGATGAACAGCACCGCGCCGTGACGGTTTGCGACTTCGAGCAGCGGCCGTACCGCCTCGGCGTCCTTGCGCGTCAGGAAGTAGTTGCCCGGTATCTGCGCGCCGATCATGCCCGGCAGCCCGAGCGCCCGCTCGAGCTCGGCGGCAGCGGCGGAAATGTCCGTCAGGGGCAGTGCCGCATAGGCGGCGAAGCGGCCGGGATGCTTCTGGCACAGCGCGGAAAGCCCGTCGTTGACGCGCCGGCACAATGGCCCGGCCACGTCCAGCGGCTGCGACTCGATCCAGCAGAACGAGCCGAGGAGGGACAATACGCTGGTCTCCACCCCCTGACGATCCATCCGACCGAGATGAACATCGACGTCGTCGAAGGCCTCGGCGACCGGCTCTTCACCCATCCGCAGGGCCTTCAGCACCTCGACGCCGTCCGAATTGCGCAGGATGCGCGGTTCCCTGGTGCGGGCGCGCAGGGCGTCGGCTACTTCGGCGGGGCGCCAATGCGTATGCATGTCGATCATCATGACTGTTTCCTCCATGGGACATGCGGCAGCTTAACCCCACGGCGGCGCGGCGCAAAGTACAACAACTGTCAAGATCGATCGATGGCACCAGGCGGCACGTGGATTCTGCCGCGCCCATCAGAATCCCCGGTGGGCCGGATCGGCCTCATCGAGCTCCTCTTTAGCCGGGCCTCGCCGGTGCTCTAATGTCGCCAAATGGCGACCTGGCACCCTTCACAACGCCTTGCACGACCCGTCGCACTCGTCGGGGAATAGGCTCATGCCGCAGGCACAAGGGCCACGATGACCCACGACGCTGATGTCGGTTGTCGGAGCGGGTTGCTCGGGCAGCCTCTCCCGCCGCATCTCCGCGATACGGCTTCGGATTGTCTTGAAATCGTCAGCTGCTCGGGGCGGTGACATCAACCCTCCAAGCCCCGCACCGCGTTCTTGCGGATCACCTCACGCCCGCCATAGGCGGTGATGCGCACCGCCTTGTCGGATGTCTCGAGCCTGTCGGCGGCACCGGGATCGACGACCACGCGCAGTTCCCGCTCACGATCGACGAGGAGCTTCGCAAAGCCCGGTTCCGGCGCGCGATCGCGAGTTGCCCGCAGATCGGCATCGAGGCCGAAGAGCTGCCCGGCATCCCCCGCGTCATAGGCGTGTTTGAACGGTCGCTCCGCATCATGAACAGCCAGTGCCGCACTCGCCGCATTGCACCCGCACAGTATCTTACGCTTTGGTGCAGTCGCACAATAGTCGGGGCTGCCGAAGAGGATGACGTTGGGTGGGCGACTGGGGTCCGCGGCGACCAAGTGCAGCAATGCCTGCCCGGTCTGGTCGGCCAGCGCCTCGGCCACATCGGTGGCGCCGCCGTTGGGTCCATCAACGATATCGACGCCTTCGAGCGTGCGCGTTGTGGTGCTGTTCTGGGGCGCCGTGCCCGGCGAACGGCGCAGTTGTCGCGGCGGGGCAGGCGCGGTTAGGTTGTCGTCAAGAGCCCGGATCGCAGGAGAAAGACATGGACGGCACCGCGGAGCTGATCGAGGCCGATCGGCGCTACCTGGTTCACCCGCTGCATCATCCCGACGATCACCGGCAGCCGCTGGTCGTGGTCGAAGGCAAGGGTGCGATGCTGTACGACGCCGACGGCCGCGAATACATCGACAGCCTGTCCGGCTTGTGGAACGTCAATATCGGTCACGGAAGGGGCGAACTGGCCGACGCGGCGGCGGCACAGATGCGCCGCATCGCCTTTGCCTCGGCCTATATCGGCGCCACCAACGAGTCGGCGGTGCGGCTGAGCGAAAAGATCGTGCATCACGCCTATGCGAATTCGGCGGCGGTTTACTTCACGACCGCTGGCGCCGAATCCAATGAATCCGCGTTCAAATTCGCGCGCTATTATTGGAAAGTTAAAGACAAACCCAGCAAAACCAAGATCATCTCCCGCGTCCACGCCTACCACGGAGTGACGATGGCGGCGATGAGCGCCACCGGCATGGCGGCCTACCACAAGATGTTCGGACCGCTGGTCCCGGGTTTTATCCAGGTCGCCCCGCCCTATGCCTATCGCTGGGCCGGCAACGAGGAGCCGGGTATCGGCGCGGCCGAGGCGGTCGAAAAGGCGATCCTCGCCGAGGGTGCCGACACCGTCGCCGCCATCATCGCCGAGCCGGTCATGGGTGCGGGCGGGGTCATCGTGCCGCCGCCCTCCTATTTCCCCAAATTGCGTGAGATCTGCGACCGCCACGATGTATTGCTGATCGCCGACGAGGTGATTACCGGCTTTGGCCGCACCGGCAGATGGTTCGCGCTCGGCCATTGGGGGGTCGAGCCCGATCTCGTCTCCTTTGCCAAGGGGGTGACGAGCGGCTATCTGCCCTTGGGCGGGGTCATCGCGTCAAAGCGGGTGCACGACGCGATCGAGAGCGCGCCCGCCGACCGCAAGTTCATGCATGCCGCGACCTATTCGGGCCATCCGGTGTGCTGTGCCGTGGGCTTGCGCAATGTCGGGATTATCGAGAGCGAGGGGCTGGTCGAGCGCGCCGCGGTGATGGGCAAGCGACTGCTCGCGGGCCTCGAGAGCCTGCGCGATTTGCCTGTTGTCGGCGATGTGCGCGGGCTCGGCATGATGTGCGGCGTCGAGCTCGTTGCCGATCGCGGCACCAAGGCGCCGGCAACCGGGCTCGGGCCGCGGATCACCCGCGAGGCGATGG
>DATMKU010000095.1:0-3665 GCA_035570935.1 Allostellaceae bacterium | reverse complement strand
GGGCCGGCGCTATCGATCGCCTCTCGGAGCCGAGTTTGGTCGAGCGCCGCCCCGGCAAGCAAAATCGCCGCGGCCCGGTCGCGCCACAGATGGGCGAGATGGGTCTTGCCGGCGCCCCGCGGCCCGTGCAGCAGCAAGACCTGCGACGGCCATTCGGGCCAGCGTTCGACCCAGCCGAGCGCCGCGGCGTTGCTGTGCGAAACGAAAAAGTCTTCCCGGCCATAGGCCTCGCCGTGAGAAAGGTCGAGCACAAGCTGCTTCATGCGCCCGCCTCGTGCCGGCGGAGAGGGCTTGCGAGCGCGGCGCCGCCGATCGGCCGATGCGGGCGGAGGTTCACCACGCCTGCTCGGAGCGCGCCAGGATCCGCGCCCATCTCACGAGGTAGGACAATCCCGACAGCACCGTCGTCGCGATCACGGCGTAGCTCAAGCCGGCATCGATCCCGCCGGGGTCGGCGCCAAGCCCCAGCCGCGCAAGAACAAATGCGACGAGCGCGATTTGGAGGCCGGTGTTGATCTTGCTGATGTAGAGCGGATCGTAGTGCTTTGGCACGGCAAAAGCCTGGATCAGCAAAAAGCCGCCGACAATCATCACGTCACGGAAGACGACGAGAATGACCAGCGACGTCCATAGCTGGTGAGCCAAGCCCAAGGTTACAAAGACGCTGACCAACAGCGCCTTGTCGGCGACCGGGTCGAGCAGGGCGCCAAGCCGGGTTCGCCGGTCGAACCGCTTGGCGATAAAGCCGTCGAGCGCATCCGAAACCCCGGCGACGATGAACACCCAGAATGCGGCCCCATAGCGTCCGCCGAGGATCAGCCAGATGGCCAACGGCACCAACAGCAGCCGTCCCAGCGAGATCAGGTTCGGGAGGTTGAGCCCAATGCGCTGGTAAGCAACGCTCGTACGGATCAGCGGCATTTCCAAAGAGATGGGCCTCAGTTCGGCCCCGAGGCGTCGGCGGGGACCAAGCGCCAGTCGGGGTCGCCGCCTTCGAGATCGAGGTCAGCCTGGGAAAGATTCGATTTAAGCTGATCGGTATTGCCTACATATTTTATTTCTACTTTTGCCTGCTGGCGGGTCAGCGACAGGAGGTCGACCTTGTGGATGCCCGGCACTGCGGCAAGCCGCCGCCGCAGCGCGACCCAGTCGCCGAGGCTGGCGATCGGCACGGTGGCGGCGAGGCTGGCCTCCTTGTCGATGGCGGGCGCGGGCGGCCCCCCATGCTCGATGTCGGCGACAACGACGCCGACAGCCCGCTTGAAGAAGTCGTCGTCGCTTTCGCCAGGGTTGGCGTCAATCTTGTCGGTGCGGCTGTCGGTCTGCTGGCCGAGGCGGTAGCGCCTGATGCGGACGTCGAGCCCGGCGAGCCGATCGCCCTGACGCCGCGCCGTGGCGAGGGCGACGAGCGCTTCGTCGCCGCCGTTGTGCTGCGCGATGTCGGTCAGCGCCTCAGCATCACCCGAACGCGCCTGCTCGGCATCGATGACTGTCAAGTCGCCGACCCCGCCGAGCGGCAGGGCGAGCTTGGCCGGTCCCGACGCAGCCGGGGTCTGGCTCCAGGCGTCGCGCCAAGGATTCGGGTCATCCCAGAGCACAAGCTTGTCGCCGTCCTGAAAAACCGGGACGACGACAACCGGCTTGTCCGGGTTCTCGGAAAAGGCAATGCCGGAATTGCGCAGCAGCTGCCGGATTCGCGATTTGCGAAAATGAAACGTATAATCGGCAAGGTAGCGGACGTTCGACATCTTCTCGTTCGCCACTTCAAAGCTGTCGACCATGTTGGTGATGGTCTGGTCGTCGAGCTTTGGCAGCTTTGACAAATCTGTTGAGCCCGTCAGCTGCTGGATCACGTCGTCCAGGGCGCGGCGCTGGCCGTCGGCGCGCGCCATGGTTCGCGCCGCGGCGGCGCTGTCGGCGGTGGCGTCGACCTTGACCGTTGCCGAATAGGGGTCCTGCTGTTCGTCGGCCCAGGCGCCCACCACGCCGAATGTCACGATAAGCAACAGTAAACCGGCCCCGACGGCGCGCCGTCCAGCCCGCTCGACGGCGACCGCGGACACCAGCCGCAGGGTCATTGCAAACCGCCTCCGATCCCATATTTTCGGCATATGCCCGATGGCTTGCGGTCATAGCGCAATTCTGGCGGGCGCGCCATCACGAGCCGGCACCCGGCGGGCGTCCCGGGTTTGACGATCTGGGGAGCCCGGGAGGCGGCGATGCGGCTGGGCGTGTTGATCTCGGGACGCGGGTCGAATTTGCAGGCCCTGATCGACGCCCGCGCCGACCCGGCCTATCCCGCCGAGATCGCCATCGTCATCAGCAACCGGGCCGACGCGGCGGGCCTGGCGCGGGCGGCTGCGGCGCACATCCCGGCCGCGACCGTCGCGCACCGCGACCGCGGCGAATTTGCCGCGGAGGCCGATGCGCGGCTGCGCGCCGCGGGGGTCGAACTCGTTTGCCTCGCCGGTTTCATGCGGCTGCTCGACATCGGGTTTGTCGAAGCCTGGCGCGACCACATGGTCAATATCCATCCGTCGCTGCTGCCGGCCTTTCCCGGCCTCGACGCGCAGCGCCGGGCGTTGGTGGCGGGGGTGCGTTTTGCCGGCTGCACCGTGCATTTCGTCCGCCCGCAGGTCGATACCGGTCCGATCATCGCCCAAGCGGTCGTGCCGGTCCATCCGGGCGATGACGAAGAGCGGCTGTCGGCGCGCATTCTTACCGCCGAGCATCGGCTCTATCCGCTCGCCGTCCGGCTTGTTGCCGAAGGCCGGACCCGAATCATGGACGGCAAGGTCGAGATCGACGGCTGGCGGGCGCCGGAATTCGCGGCGCTGAACCCATCGGAGCGCCCGCTCGATCCCCTTGTCTCGACCCCCGGTTAGGCTGTACCTGAGCGGCGGCACTGCAACGGACGAGGATGGCATGGCGGCGTCGGCGATGGATCCCCTGTATACGGAGCATTATCGGACGTGGCTCGGCTTCACCCGGCTGATCAGGTACGTGCTCGTCTTCTTGGTGATCCTTCTTGCCGGGATGGGATATTTCCTGACTTGAAATCCGCGTTCGGGAGCGCGTCATGAAACTGTTCGACCTCTCCGGCAAAACCGCGATCGTTACCGGGTCGAGCCGCGGCATCGGCCAGGCGATCGCCGAGGCCTTTGCCGAAGCCGGCGGCAAAGTCGTCATCTCCGCGCGCAACGCGGCGCCATGCGAGGAGACGGCGGCAGCGATCCGCACCACCGGCGGCGAGGCGATCGCGGTTCCGGCGCGCATCTCGGACAAGGCGCAACTCGAAAACCTCGTCGCCAAGACGCGCGAGGCCTGGGGCCGGGTCGACATCCTGGTGTGCAACGCCGCGGTCAACCCGCATTACGGATCGCTCGACAAGCTGACCGACGAGGTGTTCGAGCGGATGATGGTCAACAACGTCTTAAGCAATTTGTGGCTGTCGCGGATGGTGGCGCCCGACATGCGCGAGCGGCGCGATGGTGCGATCATCTTCATCACCTCGACGGCGGCTCTGCGCGCGACCACGATTCTCGGCATGTACAGCGTCACCAAGACCGCCGACTATGCGCTCTGCCGCAACCTCGCCGCCGAATGGGGGCCGGACAATGTGCGCGTCAACTGCATCGCACCAAGCGTCGTCACCACCCAGTTCG
>DATMKU010000094.1:0-3229 GCA_035570935.1 Allostellaceae bacterium | reverse complement strand
TCCATCAGGAAGACTTTGTTGGTGCAGCGGATCATCGAGATCGGATCGTCGATGACCGGCATGCCTTCCTGCCAGGCGCGGCGGGCGAAGCGGTAGGTGTGATTGTCGATCGAGGTGGTCTCGCGGATGAACAGGCCGTCGTATTCGGCAAGCTCTGCAAGCTGGCGCTTGGTGATCGGCTCGACGTCGACCGACATTTTCTCGGCAATGCGCGCCAAATACTTGATCGAGTCGTACGAGCAGGGTGCCGTTTTTTCGTTCTCGTTCGGATCGTACAACACGGCGAGATCGTATTTGGCGATCGAGCGCGCCTTGGGGTCGCGCCATTCCCGCTTGGTGTGATTGTTCAGCGACTCGCGGAAGAATTCGCCTTCGCCGTTGGCGAGCCGGGTGATGGCGCGGGGACGGATGCGGTCGATCGACAGGCGGGCGCCCGGCTCGACGATCACTTCCAGCGCTGGGCAGCGGAACCAGTCGAACAGCAGGCGGCCGAACGGCTCGAAGCGGTCGTCGCGGGCGATGCCGAAACAGACCAGCAGCTTGAATTCGCTCTCCGGCCGGAAATCAGCGCGCCGGGCGCAGCGGTTGAGCTCGTCCTCGAGTTCCGGCAGCGCGTGCTCGTAGAGCTTCTGCTCGCGCAGCTCCAGCATGGTCTCGACGGTGGGCACCACGCGGTGGCCGCGCGCCTCGGCCAACAACGAGGCGTAGTAGCCCTTGGACTGATAGGCGTAGGAGCGGGCGAGGTTGACGATCTTCGGCCGCCCCATGTCGAACAGGCGCGGTCGCGCCAGATACTCGCCCGTGGAGATGACCTTGTGCGGGGTCTCGGCGTTGGGCAAGTCGCGGCCTTGGTCGACAAGGATGACCCAGCCGGTCATGGGCGGGTCCCTTTCCAGTCGCCAGCGTTGTGCAAAGTCAGGCCGATCATGCGTTCGAAATCAGGCACGGCACGATTCGTCATAACCGGATTCAAATCCGTTTGCGACAGCACCGGCGACGATGTCCACCGTCTAAACCGATTCGCCTGTCACAGTCAGGCGGGGCTTTTGGCGCCTCCGAGCGGCTTCTCGAAGCGCAGCGCGTCGGCGCCATCGTCATAATAGTGGCGGTGCCGGCCGAACAGCCGGTAGCCCGACTTTTCGTAACGCCCGATGGCGCGGGTGTTGTGCTCGTGGACTTCGAGCCGCATGGCGTGGCGCCGCCGGCGCGCCGCTGCCGCTTCCGCCGCCGCGAGCAGCAGCGGCCCGATGCCGCGGCTGGTGATGTGCGGGGCGACGGCGATGGAATAGAGCCGGGCGAGCTTTGAGCGCGGCGGGTAAAGCACCAGCGCGTAGCCGGCGAGCTTGCCGCTGTCTTCGGCAACGATCAGCGAGCTGTTCGGCGCGGTGAGAAAGCGGCGAAAACTCCGCCGCGACAAAATGTCGGTGGTGAAGACGGCGTTTTCGAGCGCGACCAGCGCATCGATATCGCGCAAGTGGCCGGGGCGGATTTTGGCCGGCGGAGCAGGGTGCCGCGATGCGCTCACGCGACGCGCCCTTCCTCGATGCGCGTAATCATGGTCTCCAGCCTTTCCAACCGGTCGGCCTCGCCGGGCGGCTTATCCCAGCGCAGCCGGTTGATGCGGGGGAAGCGCATCGCCAGCCCGGATTTATGTCGCGTGGAGCGCTGCAGGCCCTCGAAGGCGACTTCGAGCACCAGGCCCTGATCGGGCTCATGCACCACCTCGCGCACCGGGCCGAAGCGGTCGGTGGTGTTGCGGCGGACGAAACGGTCGATCTGCAACAGCTCCTCGTCGGTGAAACCGAAATAGGCCTTGCCCACGGGCACCAGCTCGTCGCCGCCGTCGCCACGGGTCCAGACGCCGAACGTGTAGTCGGAATAAAACGACGAGCGCTTGCCATGGCCGCGCTGGGCATACATCAGCACCGCGTCGATGATGAAGGGGTCGCGCTTCCATTTCCACCACGGGCCTTTCGGCCGGCCGGGCAGGTAAAGCGCATCGCGCCGCTTGAGCATGACACCTTCGACCGCCAGGGCGTCGTCGCCGGCACCGGCCGACGCCGGATTCTTGCGCGCGGCGACGAGGTCGTCCCAGGTCGTGAACGGGACGAGGGGAGAAAGGTCGACGCGCTCATCGTTGAGCCGCGCGACAAAGCTTTCCAATCGCGCGCGGCGCTCGGCAAACGGCCGCTCGCGCAAATCCTCGGTGCCGTCGGCAAGCAGATCGTAGGCGCGCAGATGGGCGGGGAATTCCGTCAGCAGCTTCGGCGTGACGGTTTTGCGATTGAGCCGCTGTTGCAGGACGTTGAACGACTGCACCCGGCGATCGCGCGTGATGAGAAGCTCGCCATCGACGGCGCCGGGCAGGTGCAGCGCGTCGAGGAGATCGGGAAAGCTTTTGGAAATGTCCTCGCCGGTGCGCGAATAAAGGCGTGCGATCGTTCCGCCATCTTGTTGCGCGGCCACGGCCTGAACGCGGATGCCGTCCCATTTCCATTCCGCCAAAAAATCGCCGGCCACGAGCCCGGCAAGATCGGCGTCATCGAGCGCGTGCGCCAGCATCGGCGGCCGGAACGGCGCCGGGTCGCTGCTCGCCGGTTTTGCCGCCCGGCCTTCGAGCCAGGCGAACAGGTCGAGATAGGGCGGCGCCAGGCCGGGCCAGAGCAGCTCGATGTCCTGCGCGTCGGTGCCGGACAGCGCCGCGACCGCGGTCTTGGCCAGCCGCGCCGAGACGCCGATACGCAAGCCGCCGGTGACCAGCTTGATCAACGCCCAGCGGCCGGTGTCGTCGAGCGCATCGAGCCAGCGCGCCAGCTGTTTCGGCAGTTGCGCCTTGCCGAGGGTTGAAAGCGTTTCGATGACGGTGGTGAGTGTTAGTTCCCCTCCCCCTTGTGGGGAGGGGTTAGGGGTGGGGGTCGGGAGGGGATGAGAAGGCGGAGACGATTGCTCATTTACAACCGTCAACGCTTGCGACTTCCCCTCCCGACCCCCACCCTCCCCCACAAGGGGGGAGGGAGAAGAGGGCCACATCAACGCGACGGTCTCGGAAAGATCGCCGACATAATCGTAGGACAGCTCGAACAGCACAGGGTCGGTGCGCTCGGCGATCAGGCTGCGGATGAGGCCGGCCTTGGCGTGCGGGAAACTCAGCGTGCCGGTCAGCGCCGCGAGCGCCCAGCCGCGCTCCGGGTCGGGCGTCGAGCGGAAATAGTCGGTGATCAGCCGCAGC
>DATMKU010000093.1:0-4965 GCA_035570935.1 Allostellaceae bacterium | reverse complement strand
CCCGTGATCGGCGAGTTCGCCGAGCCGGCCGGGCTGATCAGCGAGATGCTCTACGCCTGCCCGAACGTCGCGGTCACCCACCGCCTCGTGCCGCTGAACATGCCGCTGCCGACCTTTATGCGCGCACCGGGCGAGGCGAGCGGCAGTTTCGCGCTCGAATCGGCGATCGACGAATTGGCCGCCGCCGTCAAGCGCGACCCGCTCGCGGTCCGGCTCGCCAACTACGCCGAAACCAACCCGCACGAGGACAAGCCGTTTTCGAGCAAATCGCTGCGTCAATGCTACGCCGCCGGCGCCGCGGCGTTTGGCTGGGCGCGGCGCACGCCCGAGCCCGGCTCGATGCGCGACGGCGACGCCTTGATCGGCTGGGGCATGGCGACCGCGACGTATCCGATGAACCGCTCGAAAGCGAGCGCGCGGGTGGTTTTCGAGGCCGATGGCGGGGTTGTCGTGCAGGCGGCGACCCAGGATATCGGCACCGGCACCTATACGGTCATGGCCCAGCTCGCGGCCGATGCATTGCGGATGCCGATCCACCGCGTCCGTTTCGAGCTTGGCGACAGCCGCTTCCCGCCGGCGCCGGTCTCGGGCGGCTCGCAAACCGCGGCGAGCGTCGGGTCGGCGGTGCTCGCCGCGGTCGACGCCGCGCGGCAAAAGCTGTTCGCGATGGCGCTCGCCGACAACCGCTCGCCATTCGCGGGCGCCGCCGGCGCCGATCTCGCGCTGGCGGACGGCTTTATCCAGATGCGCGACGCGCCCTATCGCCGGCTCAGCGTGCCGGGGCTCCTCGCCCGCAACAAGCTCGACCGGTTCGAGGCGGTCGGTACCGCGGCGCCGGGCGACGAAAAGCAGCACTATTCGATGCACTCTTTCGGCGCGCAGTTTGTCGAGGTGCGGATCGACCCCGACTTGCGCGAAATCCGCGTCAGCCGCTGTGTCGGCGCCTTTGCCCCCGGCCGCATCCTCAACGCCAAGACCGCGCGCAGCCAGGCGATCGGCGGCATCGTCTTCGGCATCGGCATGGCGTTGCTCGAGGAGACCGCGATCGACCCCAACGTCGGCCGCGTCACCAACCCCAACGTCGCCGAATACCTGATGCCGGTGAACGCCGACATTCCCGAGATCCAGACGATCTTCATCGCGGAGGAAGACCGGCTGGTCAACCCGATCGGGGTCAAGGGGCTCGGCGAGTTGCCGATCGTCGGCGTCGCCGCCGCGATCGCCAACGCCGTCTGGCACGCCACCGGCAAGCGTGTGCGCGACCTGCCGATCCGCCTCGACAAGCTCCTCGCCTAGCCCCGCCCGAGGCGTCCCTCACAGCTTCGCAGGATGGGCAGAGCGCCCGCGAAACCCATCATCGCCGACGGTCAGCCGCGCCTGCGGCTTCACACCGCCCAGCCACCCGCGATCACAAAAAACCGTCGTTCCCGCGAAAGCGGGAATCCGGGGGGCGCGACGTCCGGCCGCCTGTTCACGCCAAGAGCCGGCTCCGGGTTCCCGCTTTCGCGCGGGGCTGTCCGGGGAAAACAAGCCGGTTGCATATCGATTGCCGGCTGCAAACTATTATCGTCACGGCCGAACTCGTCTCGTGGCCGTCCGGTTCGGCAATTGCGACAACGCCGGATGGGTATGTAATCTGCTGTTCAACTTGAGGCACGCTTTGCCCGGACTTGATCCGGGCATCCATGTCTTGGAAACCGAGGACTGAATCCTAGGAAGGCGTGGATGGCCGGGACATCCCCGGCCAAAGCGACCTCCGGCTGTATGGGGTCGCGCTGCTGCTGCTACCGAATTTTCGGAACCGGACAGCCGTGGGTTTGTCCCGGCCATCCACGCTTCATCGCACGTCGCGGCCCCGTGGATGCCCGGACCACGTCCGGGCATGACGATCTGTGGTGGACCATGCTGCAGGGAAAACCCCGGTCCCTTTATCCCGGCGGATAAAGGCCCGGGACTAAAAGCTGCGGCACTGCTATGCGGCATAGCGGCCGGGGCCGGCCCGGCGCGCCTGGCCGAGCGAAACGAGCGTCGCCAAAACCTCCGCCACCCGCTCGCGCCGCGCACGGACAAACCGGGCGGCAACCTCCTCGACGCCAGCCGGCATGCCCGACGCCGCGGTCGATCGCCGTCACTAAGAGCCGGTGTCGATCAGTTGCGCCACGAGGCCGTCGATTTGTTGTGACGCTCCCGCATCTGTGAGGGCGGCGCGGATAAGGCCGCGGGCGCGCTGGAACTTGACGCCCTCGGGGAACTCCACTGCCGCGGCGATCTTCTCGGCCCGGACCGCAGCTTCGGCGAGAGCGAGGTGTAGCTTCTCCCTGGCGTCAAAACGCGGAATCGGAAGATTGAACATGACCTTGTCGAAGTGACGCGCTCCGAACTGGCCGCGTGACTGCATCGCTTCAACGCGAGCCCGGGTAGTCTCACTATTAAGGATAGCGGAGAGGTAAAGCGCTTCTGCCTCGGTACCAACCGGGGCCCAGTAAAGTAGATTTTCGACAAGAAGATTTCCGCCACGGATGATGCACGCGGCGGGCAGAGAGCCCGCCTTCGCGTAGACGACGCGCACGGGGGCGACGGGGATTTGCGCGGAGAGCTGCCCGAAATAATCGAAGAGCTGAGCGAGCTGCATCTTTTCAGAGCGCTTGTTGGCGTTCCAAGTCGCTTCCGCCTTCCGCATCCAGCCGAAGAGGGCGTCATAGCCGCGATTAGCAGCCGCCGTGGAATCGAGAATTTCGCCCTGAGCCGTTATTGGGACTACTGCTTCGAACGGACGAAAAACGCGAAACGGCAAAATGCTTTCTCCCAAAAGGACAGACCGCAGAAACTCGGCTTCAACGCGATTTTCGATGCTAGGCAGTGCTTTCCACGGCTCCTTCTCCTGCCTAGTCCGACGGCTGACGACTAGAGGAGCAGAAGGGTCATGCCCCAAACGCCCCATCGCCCTACGCTCGACGAACACGAGCATCCGTGGAAACAATGTGGCCCCGTTTCGGAAGGCTGTCCGGTAACTCGACCCCCCTCTGTGCTCGGCGACTTGCAACGCTGGCGCACCTTCGGCCACCGTTAGTCGCTTATCCGCGATTGATTCCGGGGCATCGCGGAAGGGCAAATACCCCGAATAGGCGCGCACGATATCGGGGAGCGCTTGCGAGGTAGCGCGTTTTCGTCCAAATACGGCGCAGGACGGGACCGGAAACAAGGGATGAACAGAATCGTCCATTGTCCATACCTCGTCCCAAGCGACGCGCACCGAGCTGAATGAACCGGTTCTCAACAGCTCGAATTGGCTTCGCGTCAGCGCCGCCAATGGCAAGACAAAAGCGAGCTGCCGCCAGAACGCAAGTAAAGTTGCGCGGAACGCACGGTGAAGAGCGCACTCAGGTCATTTTGAGACGGGACGCGGCCGACATAAACTTTTTCGCGCCTTGCCAGCTCCTTAAACCGCTTTTGCAGATCGGCACTCATATGCCGGAAGGCGAGCCATGGCGGGTTGCCAACTACCACGTTGGCCCATCCGCCGGACGCCGAATAAGCCAACGGGCGCGACAGGTTCCGTGCGACGTACGCCCAAATCGTGTCGCGGTATTCGCGCCGCAGCCGGTCGAACGTGACGTATGTCTTGCCAAGGTCCTGAATGGCGCACTGCTGTTCCTTGGTCACTTCCGTGCGATAATGCTGCTCAGTGATACGGTGGAGGGCAGTTTCGATCTGCGATTGCGTCAAACCTTCCAATGAGCCTGTGCGCATCCGCTCGATGGCTTTGTCGAACAGGGCGGGATCGCGGCAGAAAGTCTCGGGAAAATCGAGCTGGTCGCGCCCGTTGGCATCCTTTTCCCCGCTTTTGCTCTCACCCGCCGACGGAGGCGGCACGCGAACCGTTAGCTCCTTGCCCGCCATGAGTTCGGAAATCGAGAGCTGTAGGGCGTCGCCGAGGTAAACGGGGATCGACAACGCCCCTGAGCGGGACCCTAGCGCCGGCGCGAGCGCCAGTAGATAGGTCACGCGGGCGATGATCACCGCGACAGGGTGAATGTCGGTCCCGGCGATGTGAGCGCAGACCTCGGCAGCGCGCAGACCTTGTGGCATGTCCGCACCCGCGGCTTCCCCGAGGAAATTACGGATCGCGTGAAACAAGAACGTCCCGGAGCCACAGGCCGGGTCGAACACGCGCTGTTCCAGTGGGCGATCTACCGCCCGCCGAACAATTTTCGCGGCGAGCCAATCGGGGGTGTAGTACTCGCCAAGCCTAAAGCGCTCGTCGCGGTCGATCAGCGACTCATAGAGTATTTTCAGAACGTCGCTTTCGACCTCGCCTAACCGAAACCGGCGGACATGGTTCATGACTCGCCGCACCAGTGCTTCGCCTTCGGCGTTGGCCACCACCCAATCGAAAAAGTCGCTTTCGACCGCCCCGTTGATTCCAGCCGAAGCGAAGGCTTCACCCGACAGGAGCCTTTTCGGGTCGTCTTCGGGCATGCGCATTACGGCGAGCGCGATGCTTTTCGCGACGATCACGAGAAAGGTGTGTTGGAACCACAATCCCTCGCTCTCCACCTCGCGCCCATAGACGAGTTTGAGGAGCTGCGCCCAGAGTTGCCGTTTCAGCAAAACGTCGGGATTGTCCTCCAGCTTCGCCCACAGCGCCCTTAGCAGCGCGTTGACGCGGCGATAGGGAATCGAGTCCTTTCCAAGCTCGGCACGAATAGTCAGAGGATCGGGTGGGAGAGAGGATCTGAGCGCAACCGCGCCGTCGAGCCAGGCGAGGAACTCGTCGGGTCGCTCGGCATCCAGCGTAGTGCGCTTGATGGTGACGAGTTTACCTGACTCCAACTCGAACACCGCCCACCTTTGCCCGTCGGACGCGAGCCCGACAAAATGCTCGTGCTCCTCGCGCTCGCGGTCGGCGAGATAATCCGGCATTCGCCGTTCAACGTCCGACCACTCCCGATCTAGGTCGCTCTT
>DATMKU010000092.1:0-45634 GCA_035570935.1 Allostellaceae bacterium | reverse complement strand
CTGCAGATATTCGGTGCGCCCGGAGCGCTTGTGACGGAAGAACATGGCGGCCTCGGTTCAACCCACACGGTCTACCGCCATCTGTGCTGGTTTTACAAGGCGCCAACGCCCCATTCTGTGGCACTACGTTAATGCCAAATTACAAACTTGCCCCAGCAAAATCAACAGGTTGCCGGCCGTCGACCGCCGGTAACTGTAGAAGATCCACTTTGGCGGCGGACGTGCCGGCGATCTTGCCAAAGACCGAGCCCGGTACTGCCCCAGAGTAGAACAATCTACCAATCAGTTCGCCGATAGCGTAAGCACCGGGGATCGATGATATGCGCACCCGCTGTCCTGGTCTAAGGCAAGGTGCGAACCCCTGATGGAAAGCTAAGCTGACGCGCGTGGCGGACAAATCACCCGGTGGCCAATTTCTTGATGAAGCCCTCTATATCGAGTTTCTGGGTCTGAATCGACCGAAACAAATCAGAAATCCCCTCCACGTCAGGGAACTGAAACGTCAAGCTGCCGTCCTGATCTCTTACGTCCAGGGTATATTTGTATGACCCTGGCAACAGAGGGTTTATCAAAGACTCAAATTGCGTAATCCGCAGTATCCTTTCGTCGTAAGTAGCCTCAAATGAAAATTTTTGTTTGAACATTTCTACGGCGATGGCGGCGCTCACTCCAGCGTGCAACCTGGGTGTCGGTACGCAGGGTGACCATTTTATTAGCTGGCGGCGAGTAAGATCGTTTAGTCTCGCAACCGCGCCGACGAAGTCGCCCTGCGTCAGGGCCATCACCCGGTAATCCTTCTCTCTTCCAGCATGTTTGCTACACCTTGGCAGACATGCAGCAAGCTACTGTACACTTCTTGAGCAGTCGGCTGGGTGCGATCCTTCCGGTATTTGCGCATTGATCTCAGAACACCCCGTAGAAACCAACCTCGGCGGTACCCCAACCTATGTCGAATCGTCTTGATATTCGCCTCGCATACGTTAACAACTTTGAGGAAGTTGTCGGAATGAAGTTCATAATAGGACAGATGCCGGTTCATGTTCTCGGAGTTCTCTCTCAATCTCGACAGGATCGGCTCCAGCGTCAGATTTAGAACAATTCCCTGCTTGATGCGTACAATCAGATATGTGTTCACCACGGTTACGCCAAGGGAAATGACTGAGGCCCAGTCCGCGAACGTGGAGAGCATCAATTTCGGCTCGGACCGCTGGCATGCCCAACGGCTTGTCCCTGGGATCGCTTTTCTCGTATCGACTCAGGCGGCGTCGGTTTGACGCACCTGCTTGCCGGCCGAGGTTCCGGCGATCTTGCCAAAGACCGAGCCCGAGACCAGCCCGGTGCCGCCGGGATAGTTGAAATAGAACAAGCCGCCGACCAGTTCGCCGGCGGCGTAAAGGCCGGGGATCGGCCGCTGTGCGGTATCGAGCACCTTACCGTCCGTGTCGATGCGCAACCCGCCAAAGGTGAAGGTGACGCCGCAGGTCGTGCAATAGGCCTCGAAAGGCGGCTTTTCGATCGGCATCGCCCAATTGGTCTTGTCGATGGCGAGGCCCTTGGTCGTGCGCCCGTCCTTGACCGTCGGATTGTACGGGATGTCGCGCTCGACCGCGGCGTTGTATTCGCGGATCGTCTGCAAGAACCGGCTTTTATCGACCGCTGCACCGGTCTCGGCCATCTTGTCGGCCAGTTCGTCGAACGTAGCAGCGGTAACCTTGGTCACCTGGCGGATGCGGTATTCGTCGCGCTGATACTGCACGACCTGCTGGTCGAAAATCTGCCAGACAAACTGGTGCGGCTGCTCGAGGATCAGCCTTCCGTACTTGGCATAGGTGTAGTTGCGGAAATCGGCGCCCTCGTCGCAAAACCGGACACCGTCGGCGTTGACCATGATCGCGAACGGGTAGCTGTGCTTCTGGAAGTTGTCGCCGACCGCGAGGTCGCCGAATTCGGGCGCGCCGTAGTCCCAGCCGACCGCGTGGCAGCCCGACCAGTTGCCGTAGGGCATAGCGCCGATGTCGAGCGCCATCTTGATGCCGGCGCCGGTGTTGAAGCGGGTGCCGCGCACCTTGGCGAGGTCCCAGCCGGGCCCGAGATAGCGGGTGCGCATCTCGGCGTTGGCCTCGAAGCCGCCTGACGCCAGCACCACCGATTTCGCCGGGATATGGGTGGTCTTGCCCTCGACCTTGGCGATGACGCCGTGGACGCCGTTGTCGTCGGCGATCAAGGCTTCGCCCCGGGCCTCGTAGGCGACCTGGATCTGGCGCTCCTCGGCGGCCTTGAACAGCCCCTCGACGAGGCCGGGACCGCCGCCCCAGGCCTCGAGCGCCAGCCCACCCCAGAACACGAACTTGCCGTCGTGCTTGAAGGCCTGGCGCGAATACATCGGGGCAAAGCGGATGCCCTGGCCGCGCATCCACAACAGGGTTTCCTGGCTCTTGGTGATCAACAGCTCGGCCATGTCGGGATTGCTGCGGTAGTCGGTCAGCCGGCCGAGGTCGTCGTAATATTTGTCGGTCGTGTAGGTGCCGAAATCGCTGGTGGCAATCTCTGTCTCGCTGAGGTCGCAGAGCTTGAGGAGGTCGTCGACGCCGTTGTAGACAAAGCGCAAAGCGCCCGCAGTGTAGCGGCTGTTGCCGCCGCGCTCGTCGAACGGCGCTGCCTCCAGCACCAGCACCCGCGCGCCCTCGCCGCGCGCCGCCAGCGCCGCGCACATGCCGGCATTGCCAGCGCCGACCACGACGACATCGAACTCGCCGGAAATCATCTCGTTCCCTCCGCTCTCGCTCGCCCCCGACGGAGTACCGCGCCCGGCAGCGAGGGGCAAGCCTCGCCTCCCCGAGCGCATCCTACCCATTCCCAACCGCGCCCGCGGTGTTGCGGCGCCACGGGCCGCCACCGCGCGGCGGCCAGGACGAAGACCAGCGGTTCCCGGATCAAGAGCTTGAACGCCAGGTCCGGCACCTGTTTTTCCGGGCGAAGAAAGGCCACGTGGCTGGTGACGACGACATCGATGTTGGGTGGTTCGTCGCGCAAGATGCGCAACGCCTCGGGGGAACCATTGCAACACGGTGCCGGTCAGGAAGCCGATGACAAAGGACGCCTTGGCGGGATAGGTGGCCCGGCGCGCCGCTTCGCCGGCCGCTCCTTCCTCGACGACGGCGATGAAATAACGCAGATGCCGCAACTCCATGCCGACACCGTGCCTGAAGGGTATGGCCTCGACCCTAAAAAGTCTTTCCCGGGGACACCAGCGAAACCTAAATTCCAGCCGACGGCGGCGATTTCTTAGACGGCTGGCCTCCGCCCGACGGAGCCCGGTGAGGACGGCAAGCCGTAATCGATGAGGACGGGACCGTGATGAGCGACCTTCTGGAATTGGCTGTTGCGGCGCATGGCGGCCTGGCCCGGTGGAATCGGTTTCGAGCGCTACGTGCGAAGATGGCGATCCGTGGGGCGATCTTTGAGGCGAAACGCATTGCCGGCCTTCAGGACGACGTGACCTATGAGGTGCAGCTCCGCGAGGAGCGCGTCACGGTGGACCAGTTTGGCGGATCCAACCGCCGCCTGCGGTTTCTGCCGAGCCGCCTGGTGCTGGAATCGTTCGAGGGCGACATAATCGAGACCCGCGACAATCCGCGCGACGCCTTCAAGGATCACACCGCCGACTCGCCTTGGGACGCGCTGCATCTCGGCTATTTCAGCAGCTACGCGCTGTGGACCTACCTGAACCTGCCCTTCCTCTACACGTATCCCGGTTTTGTGGTTGAGGAGATCGCGCCGTGGCCGGAGGCGGGCGAGGAGTGGCGACGGCTCAAGGCGACTTTCCCCGAGGGTGTCGCCAGCCATGCACCTGAACAGGTGACCTATTTCGGTCCCGACGGCCTGATGTGTCGGCACGATTACACGGTCGAGGTTCTCGGCGGCGCAACGGGAGCGAACTACTCGGCCGGCTATCGAGACTTCCAGGGCATCAAGGTGCCGACGACCCGCCGGGTCTACTCCTACGACGCACAGGGCCACAAGGTGCCCGAGCCGGTGCTGGTCGCGATTGACATCGAAGGCGTAAGTTTCAGCTGAAGGCTTTCGGATTTCTGGAGGAAGGCATGTCCGCCAATCCCGCGCTGCCTCAGCAGGTGCTCGACGCCCTCGACGCGCTGTCGGGGTTGCATCCCGGCTCCCGACCGGTTCACGCCAAGGGGCTGATGTGCGCCGGCACGTTCACGCCGGCACCCGAAGCGGTGCAGCTGACCCGTGCGCCTCACGCGAGCCGGCCGTCGACCCCCGTGACGGTACGCTACTCGAACGCGTCGGGCGTGCCGGCGAGCCTCGATAACGACCCGCAATCCGGACCCCGCGGAATCGCGGTCCGCTTCCACCTGGCCGACCACGTCCACACAGATATCATCGCCCATTCCTTCGACGGCTTTCCGGTCCGCAATGGCGCGGAGTTCCTCGAGTTCGTGCGCGCCGCGGCCGCGTTCGGCGCCGGCAAGCCCGAAGCATTGGGCGCCTTTCTCGCCGCGCATCCGCACGCAAAGCGGTTCGTTGCGACGCCAAAGCCCGTCCCGACCAGTTTCGCGCGGGAGGCATTTTTCGCGGTAACGTCGTTCAAGTTCACCAATGCCCAGGGCTTGAGCCGACACGGGCGGCTCCGCATCCGGCCCATGGCGGGGACGGAATATCTTTCGACCGAAGAGGCCGCCGCGAAATCCGGGAACTTTCTCTTCGAGGAGATCGCCGCGAGGCTGGCCAGTGGGCCGTTTGGGCTCGGCGTCTTTGTGCAGATGGCGGAGCCGGGCGATGACGTGACGGATGCCAGCGTGACCTGGCCCGCCAGCCGCGAGGAGGTCCCCTTTGGCACGGTCATCGTAACGGCCCGCCTGGACGAACAGGTGCCGGAGCGGCGGAAGGTCATCTTCGACCCTGTCCCCCGGGTCGACGGCATTGAATCGTCGGGCGACCCGCTTACCGAAATCCGCTCGGACCTCTACCTCCTGAGCGGGCGACGCCGGCGGAGAGCCGATGGATTTTAGAGGAGTGGCACGATGAGCACTGCCGTTGTCTTGATTACCGGCGCGCTGACCGGGATTGGGCGCGCAGCGGCCTTCGCTTTGGCGCGGGAAGGCAACCGCGTCGTCGTTTCCGGCCGCCATGAGGAGGCCGGCCAGGCCCTGGCCGCCGAGTTGCGCGGGCTCGCCGGCGAAGCAGAATTCATCCGTGCCGACGTCCGCCGCGAAGACGATGTACGCAATCTGGTCGATCAGACCGTCGCGCGCTTTGGCCGACTGGACGCGGCCGTCAACAGCGCCGGCACCGAGGGCAGACCCGGCCCGGTGACGCGGCAGACCGCCGACAGCTACGCCGCGACCTTTGACACCAATGTGCTCGGCATTCTGCTCAGCATGAAGCACGAGCTGCGGGTGATGCAGGCCCAGCGCAGCGGCAGCATCGTCAATGTCTCGTCGGCTTATGGCCACCTCGGCGTCGCCGGGGCATCGGTCTATTCGGCGAGCAAGCACGCGGTCGAGGGCCTCACCAAATCGGCGGCGCTCGAAGTCGCCTACACCGGTGTGCGGGTCAATGCTGTCGCGCCGGGGCCGATCGAGACCGGGATGCTCAATCGCTTTACCGGCACCGCCGAGGGAAAGGCCGGGCTCGTCGCCGAGGTGCCGCTGCGCCGGGTCGGAGAGCCCGACGAGATCGCCAACGCCATCGTTTTCCTTTGCTCCGACAAGGCGTCCTACGCCATCGGCTTGGTGCTTTCGGTCGATGGCGGGATGTCGGCGGGGTAAACTCGGCACCCGTCACCACAAACCAGCGAGGTGAAGCCATGGAACCGAACACCGCAACCGCAGCAAAGCCCGTCAAAATCCCCGGACCCGATCATCCGATCGCGGTCGAACGCAACCCCGCTCGCATCGTGATCTCGCTGGCCGGCCGGGTCGTCGCCGACACGCGCGAAGCGTTGACCCTGCGCGAAGCGGCCTACCCGGCGGTGCAATACATCCCGCGCAAGGATGTCGATATGGCGCTGCTCGCCCGTACCGATCACGCCACCTACTGCCCATACAAGGGCGACTGCAGCTATTTCAGCATTCCGCTCGGCGGCGAGCGTTCGACGAATGCGGTATGGAGCTACGAGGCTCCCTACGCGGCCGTCGCGGCGATCAAGGATTATCTCGCCTTTTACCCCAACCGCGTCGACGCGATCGAGGAACGGTCGGAGGCCTGAGCACCCTTTCCTTTAGCGTTTCCGGGAAGCCGCTGTTAGCCGGCGGCTCCCGGACCTGGTCAACGACGTGTCGTGCACCCGCGTGCACGCGCGTTCGTGACCGCTCCGAGGGACCGTCCGATGACTGACCTTGCCCACCCGAAATTATTCACGCCGGTGCAGATCGGACTGGCCGCCCTGAAGCACCGCGTCGTAATGGCCCCCGTCGATCGTCGAGAAGGGTGACGCCGATCTGGTTACGTTTGGGCGCTATTTCGTCTCGAATCCCCACCCTGCCCGAACGCATTAGGCGGGGATTGCGGCTCAACGATTACAACCGCGACACGTTCTATACCTTCGATGCTCACGGTATACGGGGTCAAGGCGGCGGAATTTCCTCGGTCACGACGGTAAAGCCGACGAGCGTATTGGCGCCAAACGTCGTGCTGATCGCGACGTCGGCGGCGTCGCGGCCGCGCGCGATCAGGACGCGGCCGATGCGCGGGATGTTGTGGCGGGCGTCGAAGGTGTACCAGCTGGCGCCGAGGTAAACCTCGAACCAGGCCGAGAAATCCATCGGCGCCGGGTCGGCCGGCACGCCGATGTCTCCCAGATAGCCGGTGCAGTAGCGCGCCGGGATGTTCATGCAGCGGCAAAATGTGATCGCGAGATGGGCAAAGTCGCGGCACACGCCGAGGCGCTCATGGTGGGCCTCAAGGGCGGTGCGGGTCGCGCGCGCGTGCTCGTAGCCGAAGCGCAAATGCCGATGAACATAATCGCAGATCGCCTGGACGCGGGGCCAGCCCGGCGTGGTCTGGCCGAACAGCGGCCATGCCGTGTCGGAGAGATGGTCGGTCTCGCAATAGCGGCTTGCCAGCAGAAACACCAAGGCGTCGTCGGGCAGTTCCTCGACCGGATGCTGAGGCGCCTCGGGGGCGATGGCATCGGGCTTGCCGCTGTCGCGGACGACCGCCTCGGCGGACAGCCGGATCCGCCCGCTTGGCGCCAAAATTCGGCTGCACTCGTTGCCAAAGGCGTCGCGGTACCGGCGGACCCCGATTCTGGGTGCGGTCGCAATGCGGTCGGGGACGACCAGGTCCGGAATGCGGCTCGGATGGACATTCAACACCAACAGCATCGGCGCCGGTTGCGGGCAATCGTAGACGAGGTCGTAGCCGATGCGGATGTGCATGTGATCCCCCCGCGCGTGGTCGCCGATGATCGGATCAACATCGCCAATGCAAGAACCATCCCAGCGGCTCCGCCGGCTGCGGCGGGCGCCAGGGGAGGCGGACGGCCGCGGTCAGGTCGGCCTCGCCTTCTTAGCGCGACGAGGACGCCCGGATGGCGACTTTGCGGCGGTAAGGCGGCTGCGGTTGGCGCGCATCTTTCGACGGTAGAGAGCCACCGTCCGCGACGGAATCTGCGCGGCGTTGCCGGTCAGCGCCGCGGTGGCGGCGATGCGCTGGGCCTCGAGTGCCGCCGCCATCTTTTCCGATACCATGCGGTTCATCTCGGCCGTGGCCGCGATGCCGCCGCCCGCTAGCATGGCCAGACGCAACGCGATCACCTGCTGCGCCTCGAAGCTCGCCCGCCAGACGTCAAACGACAGGCGCAGCCAAGAGTAGTGCTTTTGCGACACCTCAAAACCCCTCGACTTCGCTGTGTACTCTTACGGCCAGATACCGCTCCGACGACAGCGGGCGTTGCGGCGGGTTCCGAAGGCTGGCACGGGCGAATGCGACAACGACCCGGTACGACCTGAACGGCCCTCGGGCCCCGCGGTTCCCATGCTCTGATTAATAATAATATTTGTGGATGTACTTAATAGTGATCGAAATCACTACAGTATTTGATCAACAATGCAAGCGATATCGGGTTTGGTGTGAAGTATTTCACAGGCGGTGGTCCCAGCCTCCGGGTATGACGGCGGCGCGGGTACGACCATCCGCGTATAGGAGGTTCAATTGGCACTCACTCTGATGCTGGAGCGCACCACGCTGAACAATGTCGACGACGCTGCCGGACGGTGGCAGTACGAAGGCGGCACGGTCTTCGAAGAAAAACGCCAGGTTGGCTATTACGCCAGTACCAAGCGGGTGATTTTCGGGGCGACGGACGCCCAAAACACCGCGATGCTGACGCTCGAAGTGTTCTTCACCCCGCAGATGCCGCCGCAGAACATCGTCGTGCAGGGCTCGCACGATTTCAATTCGGGCGGCGAGATCGGCAGCGTCAGCGCTGCTTCGACGGCATTTGCGACCTATTTGGGCAAGGAGTTTCATCGCACCGGCAGCGTCCTGACCATCGCGTAACCGACGCTTGGTGCGGCGGGCTCCCGCGCGGACCCGCCGCACCACTCAGGTGGCGAATTGTTCTTTGAACACGCGCTCTTCCAAATTGGCCTCGCGGTCGAAGAGCAGGGTCATCGCGATGTCGCGGTTTTCGTGGATGTCGACGCTGACGACATCGCGCGCCTCGGTGAAGTCGGCGTCGGCGCTGACCGGGCGTTTGTCGGTTTCGAGCGCCTCGATCCTGACCTGCGCCTCGTGCCGCAACAGCGCGCCGCGCCAGCGCCGCGGGCGAAACGCGCTGATCGGGGTCAGCGCCAGAACCCCGGCGCCGAGCGGGATGATCGGCCCGTGCGCCGATAGGTTGTAGGCCGTGCTGCCGACCGGCGTCGCGAGGAGAATCCCGTCGGCCATCAGTTCGTCGATGCGGACGACACCGTCGACGATGATCCTGAGCTTGGCCGCTTGGCGGCTTTCGCGCAGCAGCGAGACCTCGTTGAACGCGAGCGCGCGGCGGCGGCGGCCGTCCACGTCGCGCGCCACCATTTCGAGCGGGTGCAGCACGACCGGTTGCGCCTCGGCCAGCCGCTCGAAGAGCCGGTTTGGCTGGTAGGGGTTCATCAGAAAGCCGACACTGCCGCGATGCATGCCGTAAATCGGCACCCCCTGCGGCAGAAAGCGGTGCAGCGTCTCGAGCATGAAGCCGTCGCCGCCCAATGACACGATGATTTCGGCCCGCTCGGGCGCGACGCAGGGATAGAGGCGGGAAAGTTCGGTCAGCGCCTGCTGGGCGGCCTCGGTTTCGGCCGCGACAACCGCGATCGGCGGCGCGCCGGCCGGGGCGGTCGGGGTCACCCGCCGGTGACGCTCATGTGCCGACTGACAGCCGGGCGGTTGTGGCGGCGGTCGATGATGAAATCATGGCCCTTCGGCTTGCGGCCGATCGCCTCGGCAATCGCGGCGACCAGCGCCTCGTCGCCCTCCGACTGGCGCAGCGGGGTGCGCAAATCGGCCGCGTCCTCCTGGCCGAGGCACATATAGAGGGTCCCGGTGCAGGTCAGCCGGACGCGATTGCAGCTCTCGCAGAAATTGTGGGTCAAGGGCGTGATAAAGCCGAGCCGACCGCCGGTCTCGCGCACCGTGGCATAGCGCGCCGGGCCGCCGGTGCGGTAGTCGGTATCGTCGAGCGTCCAGCGCCGCTCGAGCTTGGCGCGCACCAGCGACAACGGCAAGTATTGTTCGAGGCGGTTCTCGCCGCCGATATCGCCCATCGGCATGACCTCGATAAAGACGAGATCAAAACCCTGGTCGCCGCACCAGCCGACGAGATCGTCGAACTCGTCGTCGTTGACGCCGCGCAATGCCACCGTGTTGATCTTGACCGCGAGCCCGGCCGCCTTCGCCGCGCGCAACCCGTCGAGCACGATTTCAAGCTGGCCGCGGCGGGTAATCTCGGTGAACTTGGCCGAATCCAGCGTGTCGAGCGAGACATTGACGCGCCGCACCCCGCAATCGCGCAGCTCGCCGGCGTAGCGCGCGAGCTGGCTGCCATTGGTCGTCAGGGTCAATTCGTCGAGCGCGCCGGTGCCGATGTGGCGGCCGAGTGAACGGAACAGGGTCATAATGCCGCGCCGCACCAATGGCTCGCCGCCGGTCAGCCGCAGCTTTCTGACGCCCAGCCCCACAAAGGCGCTGCAGACGCGGTCGAGTTCCTCGAGAGTCAGAAGGTCGGCCTTGGGCAAAAAAGTCATCTCTTCCGCCATGCAATAGACGCAGCGGAAATCGCATCGATCGGTGACCGAGACGCGCAGATAGGTGATTTTTCGTCCAAACGGATCAATCATGCTGTGCTCACTTGCGGCGTCGCCCGCCTCTCATTGAACATAGGGACGCGTGCCGCAAATGTCGCCCCCGATCGCCTCACGTCAGCCCGCGCGCGGTGGCGCCTCGATCGGCTCGGGCGGAAACCAGTCGCCAAGGATTTGCTCGTCTGTGTAGGAGGCGCCTCGCACCCGCGCCGCTGTCGCGGCGTCGATCTCGCCGTGCTGCTCCAAATCCCGGAGAGCAAGCTTGGCCGAGTGTTTCGTCTGCCTTTCAATCTCGCGAGCGACTTCCCGCCTAAGACTGGGGCTGCGTTCCAGCAGATCCTCCATCTCGATCCTGGCGTCCGCGATCGAACCCCCCCGCCCCCGTCGCGGCTCGCTCGCACGGGAGTACTCCAGCTTCAGCAAATGTCGAATAATACGCCGAATCTGGCTCCCCAAGCCGATCTTTGCGAGATCCCCAAACCCTCGATCTCCTCCGCGAGGTTCTGCCAATCGACTACTTGGTTCGAGCCGCCGCGTGCAGCCGTGCGCAGCGCCTCGGCCTGCTGCTCGGTCCACCCCACGAAGTCCAGGTCGTAAATCGATGTCACGTCCGTCCTACCCATAGCCGATTTGTCAGGAGAGGTCCGATCCCATCTTCGTCGTTCCTGCCCCTCGATCCTGCACTTCCTCGGGAACCAGTCGCTGAGGATTTGTGTCTCGGTGTACTGCGCGCGCCTCAAAACCTGTGCATCGACGTCGTCGATCTCGCCGTGCTCTTCCAGGTCGGCGATCGCGTACTCGATCCCCCGCCGTGTCTCTCCCTCGATAAGGCTGCCGAGTTCGGGTTTCAAACTGGGGTTATCTTCGACCCGCTTCTGCACCTGCAGTCTCGCTAGTCGAATTGTACGCCGCCAGCCGCTTCGCGGCTCGGCCGGCGGGGAATACTCCAGCTTCACGAGATGCTGGATGATCCGCATCAGATAACTGCCAACGGCCGACCGTTGCGACGCCCCCAAATCCTCGATCTCCTCGTCGAGGTTCTCCCAATCGAGCAGCTGATGCGCGCAATGCCTCGGCCTGCTGTCTCGACCAAGCTAGCAAATCCCGCTGGTAAAGCGTCTTCGGTTCGGCCATCGCAGCTCCCGTTTCGGGTGCGTAGAGCGGAATCCAGTGCGCGGTTCTACCCGACATTCTTGCTCCATTGGCCCACACCGGCGGAGGCCGGTGCCCATGGTGGGGTGACTCCGGGACCGGGTTCACACCCCCACAGCCGCCGCCCCAAGACCGCGCTCTTGGGTTCAAATGACGAGAGATTCGGGCGAGCTGGTTTTACCCTTCCAGAGAGCAGTGCTCAAAATCGGAGGCTTGGGTAAAGGTCGAGCCACTGGGGTTATCCCGTTCGAGGAGATTGATTTTCCAGTCGCGTTTCCATTCCTTGATCTGTTTCTCGCGTTGAAGCGCGGCGGCCGGGGATTCGTGAACCTCAAACCACACGAGTCGTTCCACATCGTACCGCTTGGTGAAGCCGGGAACGAGCCTGTCCTTGTGCTCCCAAACTCGCCGCACGAGATCGGAGGTTGTGCCTATGTATAGGGTTCCATAGGGCTTGCTGGCGAGGAGATAGACGTAAAACATCGACTTTGCAAATAAAATGGGCCCCGACCTTCGTCGGGATGGTAATACTAAGCCGAGCCGTTTCACCGTAGAAGGTATCGTGTCGAAATCGGCAATGGGGAGGGGTTGCCATGGATTTTGCCGACAGCCCCGAACTGCCGCTTTTCGCGCCGCGTTCCGCCACTGGCTCGAAACCAATCTGCCGCCCGAAATTTGCGTTGACGACGCCGCCGACCAGCGCGTGGCGCCGGACCGTGAGACCTTGGAAAAACGCGTCGCCTGGCAGAAGAAAATGCACCCTGCCGGCTGGGTCGGGATTTCCTGGCCCACGGAATATAGCGGGGCGGGGGGCGCGGCGCCAATTTCAGGCAGCAGGGCGGCCATTTCGTCGTCAACGGCCAGAAGGTGTGGACCTCGGGTGCGCATTTCGCCGATTGGTGCTTTTTGCTGGTCCGCACCGATCCCGAGGCGCCCAAGCATCACGGCATCAGCTATCTCTTGGTCGATATGAAGACGCCGGGCATCACCGCGCGCCCGCTCGTCCTGTTGAACGGCCACCGCCATTTCAACGACGTCTTTTTCGAAGATGTGGGGGTGCCGAAGGAGAACCTGGTCGCCGCCTGGGCGGTTGATCAGGGCGACAGCGAGGCGCCGTTCGCGGTGGCGATGGCCAAGGCCGCGGCGTCCGACATGGCGCGCGAGGTCGCCGGAACCAGCATCCAGTTGCATGGCGGCATCGGCATGACCTGGGAGCACGATCTGCAGCTCTATTTCAAGCGCGCCAAGCTTCCGAGGTGGCGTTCGGCGACGCCAGTTGGCACCGCGAGCGCGTCGCCCGGCTGCTCAACCCGTAAACCCGCTCGCGCAGGATTAGTGTACCCGCTACAAGCGATCCAATGAACACGCTGCTCAGTTTCGCGCCCTACATCGCGTTTTACGTCGCGATCAGCGTCGTCACAGTCGAGACGGCCTTATGGATCGCGGCGGCCGTCGCGCTGCTGATCGCTTGTTGGAACTGGGCGCGCAGCCGCTCGCCCGAGGTCCTCGAAATCGGCAGCGTCGTCGTGTTCGCCGCACTCGCCGCCTTTACCGCCGCGTTTCATTGGCCGTGGGCGCTGATCGCGGTGCGGCTCGCGGTCGATAGCGGGTTGCTCGCGGTCGTCCTGTTCTCGTTGGCCATCGATCGGCCGTTCAGCCTGCAATATGCACGTAAGCGGGCGCCGCCGGAGGTGTGGAACACGCCATTGTTCATGTCGGTCAACCGCCGCATCACCTGGGTGTGGGCGGCGGCCTTCGCGGCGATGGCGGCGGCGCATGCCGCGGTCGTCTTTGTGCCCGGAACCCCGTCCTGGATCGGCACCGCGGTCACGATCGCCGCCTTGTTCTGCGCGTTCCGATTCACGGCCCGCTACCCGGACGCGGCCCGCCGGAGCGCGGCAGCTGCTGCCGGCGCCTGAATTGCCGACCCTGCGCGGACGGCAAAACAATTTCGACGCGCTGCGCCTTGTCGCCGCCGTATCGGTGATGTTTTCGCATGCGTTCCTGATCGCCGACGGCACGCAAAGGAACGAATGGCTGATCCGGCTGACCGGCAACCAATCGATCCTCGGCCTCACCGGCGTCTTTGTCTTCTTTGCAATTAGCGGCTTTCTGGTGACGCAGAGCTTTGAGCACACCGGGCACCCGCTGCGGTTTATGACGAAGCGCGCGCTGCGTATCTTCCCCGGTCTGTTTGTCGCGGCCTTGCTGTCGGCATTTGTTCTGGCGCCGCTCGTGACGACCTTGGAGCCGGGCGCCTATTTCGGCCAGCCGACACCTTATCGCTATGTGATTGGCAATACTCTCCTGAGCCCGACAGTCCATGAATTGCCCGGGGTCATGTTCGTCAACAACCCGGTCGGGCTCGAAATCAACGGTTCGATGTGGACCTTGCGCTTTGAATTCATGATGTACGTCCTGGTGTTGGTGCTCGGCGTGCTGCGGCTTCTGACCCTGCCGGTCCTGATCGCGCTGCTGGTACTCGGCATCGCCTGCTTGCAATTCGACGAGGCGCTCGCTTTTCTCGGCGGCTGGGGCTGGCTGCTCGCTTTCTTCGCCATCGGCATGATCCTCTACAAGCTGCGCGCGACGCGCATCTTCGACGGCCGCGTCGCGGTGCTCGCCCTCACCGGCCTTGTTCTCAGCGTGCCGTTGCATGAGTTCATTCCGCTGTTCCCGCTGTTCGGCTGCTATCTGGCGCTGTGGCTGGCGCTCAATCCACGGCTGCCGGCGATCCGCGCGGCACGGTTCGGCGACCTGTCCTATGGCCTTTACATTTACGGCTGGCCGGTCGAGGAGGGGACGATCCGGCTTCTTGGCGGCAGCGCGCCGTGGTGGCACGTCTTTGCGCTCGCCCTGCCGGCGACGGCGGCTCTTGCCTTTCTGTCGTGGCATCTGGTCGAGCGCCCGGTACTGCAGCTAAAGCCCGGCGCCCGGCGGTCCAGCGCTCTCGCCTCGCCGTCGACCGCGGCAGCGCAAGGCGCCTGAGCGTTTCAACCGGCTTCGAAGGGCTGGCGCCGTGGCTCGCACCGCCGTTAGTATGCGCGCCACCAGGCAATTGCGAGGGGAGGAGTGCTGTGCGAGTCCACAATCTCTATGCCGATGCGAACGGCCAGTCGCATTGGCGCGACGTCGAGGTCGAATGGGTCGAGGAGACGCCCGGAGGCAAGCTGTCAAAGCGGCTGCCGGCCACCGGCATCATCTTTCGCGAGGTCCCGCCGACCTACGATCTCGACTGGCACCCCGCGCCGCGTCGCCAGTACATCATCAATCTCGACGCGGGCGTGCAGATTACCGCGAGCGACGGCGAAGCCCGCAAGATCGGCGCCGGCGAGGTGGTCTTGGTCGAGGACACCACCGGCAAGGGCCACTTGTCGAAGGCGCTCGACGGCAAGATCCGCAACTGCATCTTTGTACCCGTGGAATAACGGAGGCTCACATGAAGCTGGTGTATTTCGACGACTGGAAGCTCGGCGTGGTGAAAGGCGACCGCGTCGTCGACGTGTCGGCGGCCGTGCGCGACATCCGGCACACCGGGCCGGGCGACCTGATGAACGGTCTGATCGGCAATTTCGCGCAGTACAAAGGCAAGCTCGAAGACGCCGCGGCGAGCGGCCAGGGCGTGCCGCTGGCCTCGGTCAAGCTCCGGCCGCCCCTGCCCAAGCCGGACAACATCGACTGCATGGCCGTCAATTACATGGAAGACGGCACCCGCAGCGCGCCGGCACCGATCAACGCCTTCCAAAAAACGGCGAACGCCATCTGCGGACCGGGCGACACGATGGTATTGCCCGACGCACCGGCGACGATCTTTGAGGGCGAAGCCGAACTGGCGCTCGTGATCGGCAAGAAGGCGAGCCACGTCAAGGCCGCCGATGCGATGGACTATATCTTTGGCTACACCTGCTTTATCGACGGCTCGGCGCGCGGTCTGCCGGCACCCGGCTTTTTCGCGATGAAGTCGCGCGACACCTTTGCGCCGATCGGGCCGTGGATCGTCACCAAGGACGAAATCCCGGATCCACAAAAGTTGCAGATCCGGCTGTCAAACAACGGCACCTTGATGCAAGATTTCAACACTAGCGACATGGCTCACAAGATCCCGCGCTGCATCGAGTGGTTGAGCTCGATCCACGCCCTGGAACCGGGGGACATCGTCGCCACCGGCACCAATCACCGCGGCCTCAATCCGTTCATGGATGGCGACAAGATCGATCTCGACATCGAGGGTGTCGGCAAGCTCTCCGTCACCGTCAAGGACGAGCTGAACCGCAAATGGGAACGGGTGACGCGGCTGCAGATGCACGAGCGGGCGGCGCAGAAGACGCCGGGTGCCTATCCCGACATTACGCCGCAAACCTCGGGCAAGCACGCCCCCGCGCGCTAAGCTCAGGCTGAGACCAGCAATCCCCCGTGGCCGGGCTCGACCCGGCCACCCACGCCTTCAACGAGCAAAGGCGCGGATGCCCGGATCAAGTCCGGGCAAGCGGCCCTTGTGACTTGGTAACGAGGAAAACGCCATGGCCGCCGACGGATTTGCGTACACCCATCTGTTCGCCAAGGATCTGCCGGCGCCGGCGCCGCGCTGGACCGGCTTTCCGAAATACAATTTTATCGGCGGCCACAACGACCCGGAGCATGTGCCGGCGGCGGAATTGGCGGCGGCGGCCGAGGCGGTGCTTCGCCGCGACGGCGCCGCTTTGGCGCTCTATAACCCGCACGGCCCGCAGGGCTTCCGCGGCATCCGCGATTTTGTCGTAAACAAGGTCGCGGCCCGCGGCATCCGCTGCACGTCCGACGACGTGCTGATCACCTCCGGTTCGGGGCAAGGGCTCGACCTCGTCAACCGGACACTGCTCAATCGCGGCGACACGGTGATCCTCGAGGAGTTCACCTATGGCGGCGCCTTGACCAAATTGCAGCGGCTCGGGGTCAACGTCGCCGGCGCGCCGCTCGACGATGACGGGCTGAAGATCGACGCACTCGAGCAGATCCTCGACGATCTCAAGCGAAAAGGGATCGTGCCCAAATTTATCTACACGATCCCGACCGTGCAGAACCCGACCGGCTCGATCCTGCCGGTCGAACGCCGCCAGGCATTGCTCGCTCTCGCCAAAAAGCACGGTGTCGCGATCTTCGAGGACGAATGCTATGCCGATTTGACCTGGAGTGCCGACGCGCCGGCGGCAATCTACTCGATGGATCCGAGCCAGGTGATCCATGTCGGATCGTTCTCGAAGACCCTGTCGCCGGCCCTGCGGCTCGGGTACGTCGTTGCCGATTGGGCGGTGATGAGCCGGCTCGTCGGCTTGAAGCGCGAGACCGACAGTGGCACCGGCGCCCTCGAGCAGATGGTCGTCGCCGAGTATTTCTCGCGCAAGTTCAGCGAGCATGTCGGCGAACTGACCGGCGTGTTGAAAGAAAAGCTCGACACGATGATCGACGCGCTCGAACGCGAGTTCGGCACCACGGTCGAAAAGATGTGGCGGCCAAAGGGCGGCATCTTTTTGTGGATCAAACTGCCCGACAAGGTCGACGTGACCAAGCTCGTCGCCCCGGCCGCCAAGGAAGGGCTCGTCTTCAACCCGGGCCCTGAATGGTCGTGCAACCCGGCCGAGACCAAGTCGCATCTGCGGCTGTGCTTTGCGCTGCCGTCAAAAGATGTGATCCGCAGCGGTGTGGCGACCTTGGCGCGCGTCTGCTACGAGGAAACCGGCCTCCCCGAACAAAGCGCTAACATCCGCCGCGCCTCGATTTGAGGAGGTCCCGTCCGAGCCCCCCACCCAACCCGGCCGGAGCGCTGCGGTCATCACTTATCGGCCGGCCTTCAGTGCGTCGGCAGGCGGATGGGCTAGCCAGCTCTCGACGCTAAACGCAGGTGCGGACTGACCGCACCGAGGTCTATCCCGCAGCGAGCGACGCTTCGACATTGCGCGGCGGGATGAGCAATTTTGACCAGACAAGCCGTCCGACGGGCAAGCAGTATCCTTTCGGAATCGGCAAGCTGCCCGCTCCACGCGGCGGGGGAGAGAAACCAACAGCAGATAGGCGGAAAAAAGATGGCCGGCGAGGACAACGCGGCAGTGGTCGACGCTGGCGATCCGGGTGAGCGGGGGGCGGTCATGCCGTCGATCAGTCTCGATGATGTCCTAATCACATCGGAGCTGCGCAAGCGCGGCCAGCGCCGATCGCACCTGCACCGGGCGGCGTCAGCCTTGCATGAGCTCGCCCAACAGGTTGAAAAGCGTCCCTCGGACGTGCTGCCCCGCCTTGTCGAACTGGCGAGGGAGCATTGCGGGGCGGGTTCCGCCGGGATCAGCGTTTACGAGCCGCGGCCCGACAGCGCCGGTATTTTTCGGTGGAATTCGCTGACCGGCAAGGCCGCGCCCTTCAGCGGGGAAACGACGCCGCGAGACTTCAGCCCCTGCGGCATGTGTCTCGATTTAGCCGAAACGATCCTGATGGATCGGCCGGGCCGCTACTACGATTGGTTCAATCTCCCGGACTTGCCGGTTGTCGAGGCTCTTCTGGTGCCATTGTTCGTCGCCGGCGGCAAACCGTTCGGAACGCTGTGGCTGATGTCGCACGACGACAAGCGGTTCGACCGGGGCGACGCTCTGCTGCTGAGCCAACTGGCGACCTTGCTTGGCATTGCCCTGAACATGATTACCGACGCGGCGGACAAGGACGCCGCGCTCGGCCAAGCCGAGGCGGCGTTGCATCAATCGTTCAAACTGGCCGCCTTGGGGCACCGCGCCGCGGAGATAGCGCACGACTTTAATAATCTCCTCACCGTGGTCGGCGGCCAACTCGAACTGATCAGAGAGCGAACCCAAGACGATCAGATCAAGCAGCTGGCCGATCGCGGTCTCAACACGGCGTTTCGCGGTGAGAGGCTGGTTCAGCAGATTCTGTCTTTTGCCCGGCGGCAGCCCCTCCGTCTCGATTTGATCGACGTTGAGAAAGTCGCGGACAACATCGTCGATATGTTGCGTCAGATGGCCGGTTCGCTGAGCGTGAAGAGACAGATCGCCGATGATTTGTGGCCGCTGCGCGCCGATCAGGATCAATTGGGGCTGGCGATCCTCAACATTGCCCTCAACGCTAGAGATGCGATGCCGAAAGGCGGCGTCCTGACGATCGATGTGCGCAACGCGGTTTTGCGGAACGCCCCCGACGATGACGGACTCAACGGCGACTTTGTCGCGATCGCGATTTCCGATACCGGCGGCGGGATGTCCGCCGAAACCCTGGCGCGCGCATTCGAGCCGTTCTTTACGACAAAGCAGGACGGTCTCGGGACGGGCCTCGGCCTCAGCATGGTTGCCGGCTTTGCCAAGCAGTCGGGCGGGACTGCGCGCATAAGCAGCGAGGTCGGGCGCGGCACCTCGGTGACCATCTATCTTCCTAGTGGTGCTAACCTGACAAATGACTGCGATCGCCTCCTATCCGTCGCCCCCGCGCAGGCGGGGGTCCAGGGCAAGCGCCCGGTGCCCACCGCCCAGGGTTCCCGCTTTCGCGGGAATGACGAGGAGGTCAGGGATGGGTGCTAAACGTCAGAACGGATCCGCTAGAGCGGCGGCAGACATTTCGAATTAGCGCCGTCGAGTTGGTTTGCGGCGCTCGCGGACGACTTTCGGGTCTGGTATGGTGCCGCAACGGCCGGCTGTGCTGATCGCCCGTCACCCGGGCCGCTGACTTCAACCAAACGAGCGGCCTCTCGGAGAACACCCTTCGACGTGATCGACGCGTGCGCGGAGGTAGATATGCAATCCGTTAACACTGCGGGGTTCGATCCCGAGGCATTCTTAGCTAAAGCCGGCCGCGGCCACAGTATCACCGAATACGGCGATGCGGAGGTGGTGTTTGGCCAGGGAGACCCTGCCGACGCAGTGTTCTTTGTTCGGCAAGGAAAAGTGAAGATCGCAGTGATCTCGCGACGCGGCAAAGAAGCTGTGGTGGGGATCCTGGAGGCTGGTAATTTCTTTGGAGAAGCCGTGCTGACCGGCCAGCAGGTGCGGACGTCGATCGCCACGGCAATGGGCAAGTGCCTGATCGTCCGGCTCTCCGCAACAGAAATGACCCGCGTGCTCAACGAGGAGCCGAGCTTCTCCGGGTTTTTTATCACCCATCTGCTGTCGCGCAACCTGCGGATCGAGGAGGATCTCGTCGATCAACTGTTCAATTCCAGCGAAAAGCGGTTGGCACGGATGCTCTTGCTGCTATCCAACTACGGCAAGGAGGGCAAACCCATACCGGTCATCCCGGATATCACACAGGAAATGCTGGCCGAGATGATCGGGACAACTCGTTCGCGGTTCAGCTTCTTTATGAACAAATTCCGCAAGTTGGGTTTCATCTCCTACAACGGAACCCTGGAGGTGCACTCTTCTCTGCTCAACGTAGTGCTCTACGATTAGCTAGAGCAGTTTCCGGCCGAGTTACACGCGGTCATTGCGAGGAGCGGAGCGACGAAGCAATCCCGAGCAGACGACGGACAGCGGTCCCGAGATTGCTTCGCTGCGCTCGCAATGACCGAGTACGAGACTGGCGATCCGACCTGATCGGGAACTGCTCCAGACCAGCTCCCCGAACAAAGCGCCAACTCGCCCTTATCTCGGCCGGCGTGTATCTGGCAAGCGGAGGGCCATTGCCGCGCTGCAAACAACGAGGCAACCATCCATAGCTGTTCGGAACCCAGCAAATTCGCCAGACGCCAGGTTCTTGTTAACGGAGGATTCGATGGCTCTCGATCAAGCCGGTAGAGCGGCGGCAATTCGAGCCTTGCATCGGCGGCGCCATCGGTTTGCGATCCCGATGTCGGGGCGGTGCGCCGCGACTATACCGACACCGCCGCCCGGTTCCCGACGAATACAGCTTCCGCACAGGCCCGCCAAAGGCGATGGGTTGGGCTGGGCTCAACCCATCTTAGGTGACTGCGCCCGGTTCAGTTGATCGAGGCGAGTTCCTCGATCCGCAGACCAGCGCGAACGCGATCGACCAGCTCCTCGGGTTCATAGACGATGCCGACCGGATTTTTGTCATTGATCGATCGGCTCTGCATATAGGCCCGGCCTTCGGCCGCGGTCGCAAAATTGTCGACCAATAGCTCAACCTGGTTATGGTCGGGATCGTGGTAATACATCGAGGTCGTGATCCCGTGGTTGACGCAGCGATGCGGGTGGATGCCGATCTGCTGCAG
Source organism: Allostellaceae bacterium (assembly GCA_035570935.1). Lineage (GTDB taxonomy): Bacteria > Pseudomonadota > Alphaproteobacteria > ATCC43930 > CGMCC-115725 > AP-15. The sequence continues at coordinate 24,970 of DATMKU010000092.1, read as the reverse complement.
CCGCTGATAATTGTCGATCAGATCGTCGAGCCCGCCAAAGGTGAAGGCGACATGATGCAGCCCGGCTTCTTTCCCGGCTCTTGGCCCGTCCGGTTCGCGCTCAGCGAGCGGGCCGGGGTCGAGAAAGGCGACCCGGTGATGCTCGTCGTCATAGCTGACGAACGAAATGTGCTCGGCCTCGTAAAGGATTTCCGCTCCGAGCACGGTGCAGTACCAATCGATCATCTCGCGCCGGCGATTGGTCTGCAGCACGATATGCGACAGCTTCTTTGGTGACGCCATGAACTCCTCCCTGGCAAGATGGTGCCTGTCGCGCGGATCGGTGCACGAGAGGAGCACAAGAGTCAACCGTGAGCCGTAGCCGCGCGGCCATCGCCGCTTAAGCGAATCGCGACCCGCTTCCAGCGCCCTTCGAACTCCCGGCCCGCCGGCCGCTCCGGAAACACCCTCGCCGGCCGCCGGGCCGGCGTCGCTGTTGAGGGTGGGTCAGGCGGCGTTCGAGTCCTTGGGGCGGATATAGGCAAGTGCGGCGTGCTCGGCGCAATAGGGCTTGCCGGGCGCCGGCCGGGCGCCGCAAAAATGAAAGTTCGGATCGTTCGGATGGCCATAGGGCCACAGGCAGCTCGGGCCGCTGAATTCGAAGACGTTGCGCCGCGGCGGCAGTTTTGGCGACGTGTCGCGCCGCGTCATCGCGCTGCGATAAAGCCGCCCGATGACGGCATTTTTGGTCAGGCCGAGGCGGCGGCCGATCTCGGCGGTCGGCAAGCCCTCCTCGAATAACTGCGTCAGCCGCTCGACCCGCTCCTCGGTCCAGGTGATTTCCATCGGTTCCCCCGCATTCTGTGGATCATCGATCCAGCCCCACAAAATAGAGTACCAGGCTAGTGGCCATGCCGCAACCGGTATCTATTAGTAGTGGCTGACGGGGCGAGACCTCGACCTTTCGCACCCCCATGCGATCCGGCGACCGGGAGCCCCGTCAGCGACGGATCATCGCTTACACCAAATAGCGGCGAAAAATTGGCAGTGTTGCCCGCAGCTTACCGCGGCGATTAGCCGTTTAATCCGGACGCGCCCGCCCCGAATCTCAGATGGCGGCGATTCTCCAAAACATCGATTATCGCGCGCGCGGGCTGATGCGATTTTCGGCGTTCCTTGATGCGATGACGGGGTTCGCGAGATGCGTCCTGTGGACGCTCCTCAGCATGAGGGTCGATTCTTGATGGCACTGAGGAAAATGCCTCATCCCGAGATGCCTCGCGAAACAGGGCCGCGAAGAGCCTGCCCTCCCGAAGGCGGGGGACGCACGGCATTCTTCCGGTCCTACGGCAGTTCTGCCCAGTCTCCTTGCTCAACCCGTCCTACGGGTCAAGGCGCAGTTCGCCGTCGCCGAGCGGGGCGAAATAGGCTTCGACCGTCGCGTCGTCGATTTCGGCGAGCGCGGCCGGTTGCCAATGCGGGTTTTGGTCCTTGTCGATCAAGACCGCGCGCACGCCCTCGTAAAAATCGTGCGCCATCACGAAATGCTGGGTCAGCCGGTATTCGAGTGCCAATGCCTGTTCGACGTCGAAACCGCGACCGAGGATCAGCTGGCGCAGCGTGACCTTGAGGCTGGTCGGCGATTTGGTCAGGAGGCCGGCTCGGGTTTGCGCCGCCCATCCAGCGTCGGCGGCGCCCGCATATGCCTCGGCCGCGAGCGCATCGAGGACCGCCTCGATCGTATCGCCCGCAAATGAGCGGTCGATCGCCGGCCGCACCGCCGCGAGCGGTGCGGTGCCGGGATCGCCGGCTAATTCGGCGAGGACCGCATCGACCTGCGCGAACTCGCCGCCTGTCTTCCACGCGACCCCGGCGAGCGCCGCCAGCAATGCTTCGATCCGCTCCTGCGCCATAAAATGCGTCGCAAAGCCACAATAAAGCGCATCGGCCGCCTGCAACCGCGCGCCGGCGAGGCCGAGATAATGGCCGATCCGCCCCGGGCAGCGATTCAGAAACCGGGTCGCGCCGACATCGGGAAAGAGGCCGATCGCGGTCTCCGGCATCGCGAACAAGGTGCGCTCAGTCGCGACCCTGTAGGCGCCGTTGACCGAGATCCCGGCGCCGCCGCCCATCGTGATGCCGTCGATGATCGCGATATAGGGTTTGGGAAAACGGTGGATGCCGCAGATCAGCCGGTATTCCTCGGCAAAGAAGACGCTGGTCAGCTCGTGTGCGGCGCCAGTTCCGCGCCCGGCCTCGTAGACCGCACGCACGTCGCCGCCGGCGCAAAAGGCGCGTCCGCCGGCGCCGCGTACCACGACCGCATGCACCGCCGGGTCCGCTGCCCAGGCGGCGAGCGCCGGGGCGATATGCCGGTAATTCGCCAAGGTCAGCGCGTTCAACGCCTGCGGCCGGTTGATTGTCAGGGTCGCGACCCCCCCCGCGCGGCCGAGCAGGATTTCGCAAGTGTCAGACATATTGATAAGAGTTTCTTGATAAGAGTTTCCCTTCCCCGTTTTGGCCGGGCCGAGCCCGGCCACGAACGTAGAATGGCACGCTGTCCGCGATTTCCTCGCCGGTCATTGGGCGAAGGCGGATTGGAGCAATGCCCGGTGGTTCGGCTCGGCCGCGGTCACGCATTCGACGGGCCGAGCAGGCGCCGGGCGATGATCACCCGCATGATCTCGTTGGTGCCCTCGAGGATCTGGTGGACGCGCACGTCGCGCAGATAGCGCTCGATAGGGAAGTCCTTCAGGTAGCCGTAGCCGCCGAACAGCTGCAACGCCTCGTTGCAGACATGAAACCCGGCATCGGTCGCCAGCCGTTTGGCCATCGCGCAATGGGTGACCGCCTGCGGATCGGCATTGTCGAGGCTGGCGGCCCCGCGCCATACCAAAAGCCGCGCCGCGTCGAGCTCCGTCGCCATGTCGGCGAGCTTGAATTGCAATGCCTGGAAATCGGCGAGCGGATGGCCGAACTGGCGCCGTTCGAGCAGATATGCCCGCGCCGCCTCGAAGCAGGCCCGCGCCCCGCCCAATGAACACGCTGCGATGTTGAGCCTGCCGCCGTCGAGCCCCATCATCGCGATCTTAAAGCCGTCGCCCTCGGCGCCGAGGCGGTTGGCGACCGGCACCCGGCAATCCTCGAACATCACCATCGCCGTCGGCTGGCTGTTCCAGCCGAGCTTTTTTTCCTTTTTGCCAAAGGACAGGCCGGGTGTGCCGTTTTCGACGACGAGGCAGGATATGCCGTGCGGGCCATCGGCTCCGGTTCGCACCATCGCGACATAGATGTCGCTGGCCCCACCGCCCGAGATGAACGCCTTGGCGCCGTTCAGCACATACTCGTCACCGTCGCGGCGGGCGCGGGTCGCCAACGCCGCCGCGTCCGAGCCGCTGCCGGGCTCGGTCAGGCAATAGCTGGCGAGATGGTCCATTGGGGTCAGCTTTGGCAGAAACCGGGCGCGCTGATCGCGATCGCCAAAGCGGTCGATCATCCACGACGCCATGTTGTGGATCGACATATAGGCGGCGGTCGAGACGCAGGCGGCGGCCAGCTCCTCGAAAATGATCGCGGCATCGACCCGGCCGAGCCCGCTGCCGCCGAATTCCTCGCCGACATAGATTCCGGCAAAACCCAGCGCCGCCGCCCGCCGCAATGCCGCGACCGGAAACTCCTGGCGCTCGTCCCAGCCCGGCGCCTGCGGCAGCCAGTCCTCGCGCGCAAAGGCGCGGGCCGTCTCCTGAAACGCCCGCTGCTCGGGCGAAAGAGTGAAATCCATGCGCCGGAATATAGCCGCCGCCGAGTGGTCCGCAACCGGACTGGTACGCGCGAGGCGATGCGGGGGTTGTCCGCGCCACCAGCAATTCCGTGGTAGTCTCGTGGACAGGTCGAGCTTCGAGGAGGAACCACGATGCTGAGCGGCGCCTATCGCTTTCCGCTGATGGAGAGCGTCGTTTTTGGGACGCCCTATGCCGACGCGCTGATGCAGGAGGTCAACCGGCTCGACGCCCGCGCCGTTTTTGTGCTGGCGAGCGGCACCTTGGCGCGCGAGACCGATCTCGTCGAGCAGCTGCGGCAGAGGCTCGGCAACCGCTTTGCCGGGCTTTGCGCCAAGATCGGCGCGCACACGCCGCGCACCGATGTCGTTGCCGCCGCCAACATGGCGCGCGAGGCCGGCGCCGATTTGATCGTAACCTTGGGTGGCGGCTCGGTCACCGATGCGGCGAAGATGGTGGGTCTCTGCCTCGGCAATGATGTGACCGCGCCCGGGCAGCTCGACGATTTCCGCGCCACGATCGCCCCCGACGGCACGAGCCGGCGCCCCGCGGTCAAGCCGCCCGGGGTGCGCATGATCGCGATCCCGACGACGTTGTCAGCGGGCGAGTTCTCGGCCGGCGCGGGCTGCACCGACACCCAGCGTCACGTCAAGGAGAGCTTCAGCCATCCGCAGATGGTCCCGCGCACGGTCATTCTCGACCCGGCGGCGAGCCGGCCGACGCCCGAATGGCTGTTTCTGTCGACCGGCATCCGCGCCGTCGATCATGCGGTCGAGGACATCTGCTCGGTCAACGGCCAACCCATTTCCGAAGGTGCGGCGTTTCACGCGCTGCGCCTGTTGGGGAAAGGGCTGCCGGCGGTCAAGGCCGACCCCGCCGATCTCGACGCGCGGCTCGATTGCCAGATCGGCGCCTGGATGTCGATGGTCGGCTCGCAGACCGGGGTCAGCAAAGGGGCGAGCCACGGCATCGGCCATGTGCTCGGGGGCACCGCCGATGTGCCGCACGGCTACACCTCGTGTATCATGCTGCCGCACGTATTGCGCTTTAACCATCAGGTGAACGCCGGCCAGCAGGCGCGGGTCAGCGAGGCGTTGGGCCGTCAGGGCGAGCCCGCCGCCGACGCCGTCTCAGCACTGATCTCAGGGCTCGGCTTGCCGACCCGATTGCGCGATGTCGGTGTCAAGGAGGACCAGCTCGACCTGATCGCCGAAAACTCGATGCACGACCGCTGGATCCACACCAACCCGCGCAAGATCGACGGCCCCGGGATCATCCGCAAATTGCTCGACGCCGCCTGGTAGCCGCCGCGAGATCGATCGCCAGGGCGAGGAGCAGGGCTGTGGCGCCGACCGCGAACAGCAGCGGATAAGACCCGGCGGTGCGGGCGAAGAGAGCGGAAAAGCCGTAGGCCGCGACCGCCTGGCCGAGCGCGAAGGCGATCGTGCACCACACCCAGGCGCGGCGCTGCAATTCGGCGTTGTGCGGGACCAGCTCATGCACCCGGCCCAGCGCCAGCGGGACGACGCCTGGTACGAAGGCGCCGACCACAATGCTGGACAGCGCCAACGACGCTGGGCCGGCGCTGACCGCGAGCATGCCGACCGCCACCGCCTGAACCAACAAGGCGAGCCGCATCGCCGCGCCAAAGGAAATCCGGTCACCGAGCCGGCCGGCGACCAGCGGCCCGGCCATGGCCCCGATCCCAAACAGCACCCAGCATTGCGCGCCGGCGGCGAGGCCGCGGCCGAGCCCGCGCGCAACAAAATCGACCAGCAGGATCATGTGCGGGACGAGGCCGACCGCGTTCAACCCATACACGATATAGAGTGCGTTCAGCCCAGGATGCGGCTCGCGGCCGCGCGCTGCTGCCCCGGTCGGCGGCCGGCCCGGCCACGCATTCCACGACAGCAGCGTCAGCCCCAGCGAGACGGCGCCGAGACCGAGCCAGGCCGTGACGAGACCGGCACGCATCAGGAGCGGCACCAGCGTGCCCGAGGCGGCGATGCCGAGCCCGACCCCGGTGAAGATCACGCCACCGGCCAGCCCGCGCCGGGCCGGCGGCACCTGCTTCAATACCGCCGGTGCCGCCAGCGCCATCAGCGCCCCGCCCGATATCCCGGCCGCGAACCGGCACGTGAAATACCAAGCGAACGACAAAGGTGCGGCACAGCCAAAGAAGGCGGCCGTCGCCGCAATCATCATGAGCCGCAGCGCCGCGGCGGTACCGATCCGCGCTGCGATCGGCCGGGCGAGCAGCGCGCCGCCGAGATACCCGGCCAAATTCGCCGCGGCGAGATAGACCGCGGCCGAGGGCGAGAACCAGTGCGCGGCGATCAGCGCCGGCAGCAGCGGGGTATAGGCGAAGCGTGCCAACCCCACCCCGACCAGGCTCGCGCACAAGCCGGCAAAGACCGCGCGCCAAACAGCAATATCCTCGCTTGGCATGGCGGCACCCACGATCGCCGGCTCCAAGTTTGTGTACTTAGCGAGGCTAGAGCGCCGCGGCTGGCTAGAATAGTCTCAATAGGCGAGCCTAGCCTTCGCTGTCGGCGAACCCAGGGTAGTGCGCGTGATCATCATGCGCTCCGACCTTAGCGGCGTCGCACTGACAGCGTTCTGTCAGCAGAGAGAGGCTCGGATGTGCGGTATCGCTGCGGCGTAGCGAAATCTAATAAATCGACCAGCCCCCGCTCTTCGCCTGCCTGATCTCTCGTTTGCTGAACATGCGGTCAGCGACCCGCGCGTCAGCGAGGCAGTCGCGGGGTCAACCGCCGCTGCCCAGGTCTTGAATTTCGACTCGGTTGGAGACCGTTGTAGCGCGTCGAATGGCTCCGAGACACCGGATCGGGCATTTTCACCGAGGCATTCATCGGCCTTGCGGCGCGCCAAGCCTACGACGCGGTCTGCCCCTGCTGAGGAAGGGCGAACTGAAAGACAGCGCCCTGAGGGAGGTTTGTCGTCGCCCAAAGGCGTCCGCCATGGGCCTCGATGATCGAACGGCAAATCGACAGTCCCATGCCCAGGCCGCCGGGTTTGGTCGTGTAGAATGCGTCGAAGAGCCGGTCTCGGTTCTCCGGCTTCAGGCCTGGGCCGGAATCCTGCACCGCGACGAGCACGCCGCCGGATCCATCTTGCCCGGTTCTGATCACCAGCTCCCGCGCCGCCGCGCTCGATCCGCTCATGGCTTCCAGAGCATTGAGGATCAGGTTCAGCATCACTTGTTGGAGCTGGATCCGATCCCCTAGTATGACCGGCAGACCGTCCGCCACCTGAGTCTGCAGCGAGGTCCGGTTGCTGCGCAGTTCGCTGCGCGTCAGCGCGATGACTTCGAGCATCGCCTCGTTGATGTCCACCTCTTCGTTCCGCGGCGGCGCTTTCCTGACGAGCGCGCGAATCCGGCCGATGATGTCGCTGGCTCGTCTGCCGTCCCTGATGATCCGGCCAAGAGCCTGCCTGACCTCCTCCAGATCGGGCGGCTCGGCGCCAAGCCAGCGCCACGCTGCATTGGCGTTGGTCAGCGCCGCGGCGATCGGCTGACTGACTTCATGGGCGATCGAAGCCGCGAGCTGGCCGGTAGCGGTCACGCGATTAGCGTGGGCGAGCTGCATCTGCGCATCGCGCAAGCGGGCCTCTCGCCGACGCAATTCTTCCTCGGTGCGCTTCAGGTCCTCGATGTCGGTGCTCGTTGCGTACCATTCGACGACGCTTCCCCGCTCGTCGCGCAGCGGCACAAAGCGCAACAGAAACCGGCGATATTCTCCGTCGGCCCGCCGCAGACGCGCTTCCCTCTCGAACGGCTCCCCAAGGGCGAGCGCCGCACGCCAGTCGTCCATTGCGCCGTCTTCGGGATGTAGTGCATTCATCCAGGCCCAGCCGCGACCCTCCTCCGCAGATAACCCGGCATAGTCGCGGAACCGTTTATTCAAAAAATTGGCCGCGCCGTCGGGCGAATGGCTCCACACCACCGCCGGAATCGTGTCGATGATGACTTGCAGCCGATCTTTCAACGCCGCCGCTTCTCCCAGCCTGCGCGCCCGCCTCACAAGACCGGTGATGACGAATGAGGTCGTCGCAAAGGCGGCCACCGCCATGGCATCCTCGGGGGCGTCGATCCGGATGCTGAAACGCGGCACAGTAAAAAAGTAATCGAGGCACACGGCCGCGATGATGGAGAGAGCGACCGCAGGAACAAGGCTGCCCCTGAGGCACAGCAGCACGACAACGATCACGTAGGCGAGGCTGGCTGTGGCGAGATTGAGGTCGAGCCAGAGGCCAACCAAGGTCAGGAACGCCAGAGCGGCGGCGCCGAGCAATATCTCCGCTGCTGGATGCCAGAATTTGGAAATCTGGTGACGGTTGATCGGCATACCAGGCGGCCCCACTGGCACAGGCGCCACACCCCCCGTGACCGGCGCTGGAGACGTCAACCCTTTAGCCGGATCGATCTCCTACCAGCAGCCGATTCTGCCACACCGCGGGGTACTCCCCAATCATATTCGCCGGGGGGAGCGACGTTAGACCCGTTCCAATACGGGGACTGGACGATCGGCTCGCCGCCGGTTGATCGAGCCGGCGACGGTCGTGAGCGCTTTCACTCCGGTCAATTGTTCAGCGACGAGCGGATACAAGCGAGCAGGTCGTTCTCGTCGAACGGCTTGCTCAGATAACAAACCACCCCATCCCCCAACGCGCGCTCCCGCACGCTGTCGTCAGGGTAAGCCGTAATCAAAATGGTCGGTATGGTATTTCCCGAAGCCACTAGGTGGCGATGCAGCTCGAGCCCCGTCATCCCGGGCATATGCACGTCCGCGATCAGGCAGGAGGTGCGGGGGGCCTGGCGGGAGGTCAAGAACTCTTCCGCAGACGCAAAGGCCTCGGCCGTATACCCCAACGACTTCATGAGCCCCCTCATTGCCTCGCGCATCGACTCATCATCGTCGATGACCGAGATCAGGGGCTTGGTTTTTGGCACGTCACCTCCTTCATGCGGGTTTCCGCGGGTATGAGCGCGCTGCGATCCAGGGCCATTTGGCGAGGATATTCGACAGCATTTTGAGAACATAAGACAAAACCAAACCGCCCGCGATTATACTTTGGTTTAAACAGAATTGCTGCGAGAGCGAATGAGGTCGAGCGTCCGCGAGTGGCGGCGAAGCTAAAAATCCTTTCTCCGCCACGCCCACGATTTTAGGATGTTTCTGCCGCGGGATTTGCCGCTGCCCAGAGCGTTACGGTGCGTCTTTCCAGATTCGCGAGCGATGACCACGCAGCCAACCATCATTATCGTCGATGACGACCCGGGGATTCGTGAGTCGCTCGAAGGCTTGCTCCGCTCCGTGGGCTTGCAAGTCAAGGCGTTAGCTTCGGTGCCCGAATTCGTCAACGAAGGGCGCCCGGAAGGACCCGCTTGCCTGGTGCTCGATGTCAGGTTGCCCGGCCGAAGCGGTCTTGATTTTCAGCGCGAGCTCTCGGCGGCGAACATTCACGTTCCGATCATTTTCATCACCGGATACGGCGACATCCCGATGTCCGTCCAGGCGATAAAGGGCGGAGCGATCGAATTCCTGACCAAGCCGTTCCGCGATCAAGACCTGCTGGACGCGATCCAGCTGGGCCTCGCGCGAGATCGCGCATGGCTGGAGAACGAAAAGGCGATCGGCGCGCTGCGGGCGCGCTTCGAGACTCTCACCCCCCGCGAGCGCGAGGTGATGGCTTTGGTGGTGACCGGCCGCCTCAACAAGCAGATCGCCTACGACATCGGCATCAGCGAGATTACCGTAAAAGTCCATCGCGGCCAGGTGATGCGAAAGATGCAGGCGGCTTCTCTGCCGGACCTGGCCCGGATGGCCGACAAGCTGAATTTCGCGGCAGACAGCTCTCAAAGCGGTTAGACCCGCGAAAAGGTCCGGCCCACCTGAAGCCCTCGCGCCCGAGGGCGTTCTTAGGGCCCTCTTAAACCAAAGTGTAATAGGGGTGATTCTCAAGCGGCATCCATTCACCCGCTGGTGTAATGGCACGCCCTGAAACGTCTGGTTAGCCTGAGCTCGATTGGGTCCTGACCCCAATTCACAAAGTCGAACCGCTTCCAAACGAACCGATAGAAGGGGTGGCGATTATGAGCAAACAGGGAATCCATGGCGAGCCTCGTCCCGGCAATTTATTGCCGTTCAAACACGCACACGAAAGCAACGGAACCGCCTGCGGACCGAATGATCCGCTTGCTCGTCATTGGGGTGTCTGCCTTCATAGGGCTCGCGCGCGGCCCGATGAAATGAGCGAGATTGGCGCCGACCAAGCCGCTTCTGCGACAGACGCGTATCTCTCGGGAAGAAGTCGGGCAGCATTCGACGCGGCGCTCGAGTTTGGCCGCTTCCGCGTGCTGCTGCGCCAGCGTCAATTGGTCGCCGATGGCGTCCCGATAGGGTTGGGGACGCGCGCCCTCGACCTTCTCCTGGTCCTGCTGGAGGCCGACGGATCGTTGGTCACCAAAGAACAGCTTTTAAGCCGCGTGTGGCCAGGCATCGTCGTCTCGGACGAGAACTTGAAGGTTCAGATTTGCGCGTTGCGCAGGGCTTTTGGCAAAGACCGCGACCTTATCCGCACCGAGTCCGGCCGCGGCTATCGGTTCACTGCCGCAGTCCGCTCGATCGTCGCTCGGGATGCGTGCGGGCCTGCGCCATGGGGGCGGCGCCGATCAAGTCACAAGCTCATTCGCCAAGGCGTTTCTTGGTGACCAGCGCAATTGGTCCCGCCCCGAGGTCGCTCCGGCAGACGCATCGTTCTAGCTCGCGCCGAGGGCGTCGCGTACTGCCGGAACTGGTTTAGCTCAGCCCGTGCGAAAGGAGGCGAAACGTGACAATACAGTCTTTTCCGGTGATCCTTGATCGGCCCATTGGCCAACCGATCGCGCCAAAAAAGCCATTGTGGACAGCCGTGGCTTTTGCCGCTGGGCTTGGCCTCAGCATTTTTTCCAGTCCCACCCATGCCGCACCGGCGAGCGGCGCCGACACTGTGCAGGGCCTCTACAACGCGCTGCTCTTCACGATGAAAAACGGCCCGATACTGGGTCAAAGCGGTCGTTTTACGCAACTGGAGCCGGTCATTCTCCGAAGCTTCGACATTGCCTCGATGGCGCGGTTGGCGGTCGGCCCGTCCTGGGCTTCGCTCAGCGGGGCGCAACGCCAGCAGATGGCCGCAAGTTTCGGACGTTACATCTCGGCAATCTATGCCGACCGCTTCGACAGCTACGCCGGACAGAAGCTCGAGGTGACTGGTCAGCAGCCCGCCCCGTTCGGGGTCATGGTGCGCAGTCAAATCATCAAAGCCGATGGCGAGCCGGTCGAGGTCGACTATATGATGCGCAGCAGCGGCGACGGCTGGCTGATCTCCGACATTTATCTCGACGGCACGATCAGCGAAGTGGCGACCCGCCGCTCCGAGTTTGCCGCCATCCTCAAACAGGACGGCATCGACGGCCTGATCGCGGCGCTTAACCGCAAGGCCGATATCCTGACCGCGACCACGGCAAGATCCTCTTAGTGGTACGAACCTGATAGGTGACTCCCGCCGCCTCTCAATCCGTCGCCCCCGCGAAAGCGGGGGTCCAGGGGCAAGTTACTCGCGCTGCCGGCCCCCTGTTCCAGCCAGGGGCAAGCTCTGGATACCCGCTTTCGCGGGCATGACGAAGGAGGTGTGCCAAGCGTCAGAAATGTACCACCAGCTGTCACGCCGATTGGACATGGAAAGAGGACCGCATGCGGGTTAGCGGGCGAGGGCGTAGCTGCAGCAGTCGCGGGGGTCGGGGCCGAGGTTGGGGTGAACGAGCCAGCGGCGCAGGATGCCTTCGCGGACGAGGCCGGCTTTTTCCATGACCCGCGCCGAGGCGGCATTGTCGATGTCGCAGACGGCGCCGATCCGCCAGATGTCGCTCTGCTCCATCGCCCAGCGGGCGGCCTCGGCCAAGGCTTCGGTCATCAGTCCGCGGCCCCAAAACGGGCGGGCCAGCACATAGCCGCAATCGAGCCGGTGCGGCTCGGGCCGGCGCAGCTCGAAGGCGCCGAGAAGGCGGCCTTCGGCGCGGCCGACGAGCGCATAGGTGCGCGAGCGCGTTGCCGGCGCCGTCAGGCAGCGGTCGATGTAGGACTCGGTCTCGGCGAGCCGGCGATGCGGCCGCCAGCTCAGATAGCGCAGAACCTCGATGTCCTGGGCATAGCCGGCGAAGACCGCGAGCCCGTCGCCGCGCGCGATCGGCCGCAGGACCAGGCGCTCGGTCGCGAAGCGGTCGGGGAGCATGGCGCCATTCGCCGCGGCGGTTCGCGTGCCGGGGGTCAGATCTCGTAGTCGGGCAGGCTCTGGTCCATCTCCAGCGCAGGCACCGCACCGTGCGACCAAGCGACGATGCGCGCCGGCACCCCGGCGACCGTCGCCCGCGGCGGCACGTCGCTCAACACGACGCTGCCGGCGCCGACCTTGGCCTCGGGCCCGATCTCGACATTGCCCAGCACCTTGGCGCCGGCGCACAGCAATACCCCGTCGCGGACCTTTGGGTGGCGGTCGCCCCGCTCCTTGCCGGTGCCGCCCAAGGTCACCTCGTGCAGGATCGAGACGTCGTTGCCGATGACCGCGGTCTCGCCGACGACGAGTCCGGTGCCGTGGTCGATAAACACACCGCAGCCGACCGGCACGGCGGGATGGATATCGACCGCAAAAACCTCGGACACGCGGCTTTGCAGGAAATGGGCGAGGTCGCGCCGGCCGGCTTGCCACAGCCAGTGGCCGATGCGGTGCCATTGCAGCGCATAAAAGCCCTTGTAATAGAGAAACGGCGTCAGATAGCTCTCGGCGGCGGGGTCGCGGGCGCGGATCGCGTCGAGATCGGCCGCGGCCGCGGCGACGATCGTCTTATCGCGCGCCATCGCCGAGTGCGCGAGATCGACAAGCCGCTCCACCCCGAGCGACCGGTCGGCGAGCTTATGGGCCAGCAGCTCGCCGAGCGCCGCAGCAAAGCTGCCCTGGCGCAGCACCGTTCGCTCGAGCAATCCGCGCAGCATTTCCTCGCGCATCGCCGCGCGCGCCGCCTCGGCGCGCAGCAGCGGCCACAACCGGCTTTCGGCGGGCGAGACGCTTTCGGGCCGCGATACGGCGGCTGCCGGCACAGCAAAGCCGATTTCGTTCATCGGTGGTCGCTCCTTTTGTGCGAGCCTAGCATGGCGTAGGGGACAGGCGACAGGCGGCGTGCGTAAGCCTCATTCTTGCCCCGGCGACCCTTCGCCCGTGGTTTGAGGCATCAGGAGGGAGAGTCGTGCAAATGAGGATGACCGACCGTTTCGAGCTCCCGGTGACCGCAGCCTCGGCCGAGGCGGTCGCCGATTACGTCGCGGCGGTCGATCTGCTGCTGTCGGCCACCCCCGGGGCCGATGCCCGGCTGGAGCGGGCGCTCGCCGCCGACCCCGATTTCGCGCTGGCGCAGATCGCGCGCGCCCGGCTCTTGCAATTGCAGGCGCGGATCGGGGAGGCGAGGGCGGCGGCTGAAAGCGCGACGGCGCTGGCGGTGCGGACTTCGACGCGCGAAATTCGTCATGTCGAGGCGATCGCCCGCGCGATCGCGGGCGACGCGCCGGGAGCGCTGGCGCTGGTCCAAGAGCATGCGGCGGAATACCCACGCGACGCGTTGCCATTGTCATTGGCGCTCGGTGTTTTCGGGCTGTTGGGATTTAGCGGCCGGCGCGACCATCACGAGGCGCAATTGGCCTTGCTCGAAGGACTGGCGCCGCATTGGCCCGAAGACTGGTGGTTCTTGGGATATCTCGGGTGGGCAGAGATCGAGACCGGTGCCGTGGCGACGGGCACGCGGCGCGTCGAACGCTCGCTCGAACTCAACCCGCGCAACGCGCATGGCGCGCATCAGCGGGCGCACGGCTATTTCGAAGCGGGCGATGCCGAGGGCGGCGCCCGCTTTATCGCGGATTGGCTGCCGGGCTACGAGCGCGCCGGCCATCTGCACTGCCACCTGTCGTGGCATCTCGCATTGTTCGAATTGGCCCGCGGCGACAGCGACCGGGCGATGGCAGTCTATCGCGACGCGATCCGGCCGGCGGTGGCGCTGTCGGTTCCGATGTTGAGCCTCGCGGATTCGGCGTCGTTCCTGTGGCGCTGGCAGATTTACGGCACGAGGCCGGCGCTGGCCGACGAATGGAAAGAGGTCGCGGTGCATGCCCGGCGCCACTTTCCGCGGGCGAGCCTCGCTTTTGCCGATCTGCATGCCGCCTTGGCCGAAGCGGCGACCGGCGACGACGCGGCTGTAGAGAGCCGGATCGCCGGTCTGAACCAGCTGGCCGCCGAGGGAAAGCTGCCATCGGGCGAGGTGGCGCCCGCGCTGTGCGCCGCCGCAGCAGCGCTGGCCCGCGCCGATCCCGCCAAAGCCGCCGCAGTGCTTGAAGCAGCGCTCGCCGATCTGCCGCGGGTCGGCGGCAGCCACGCGCAACGCGAAGTATTCGAGGATGCGCTGATCATCGCCGATCTCAAATCGGGCAGGCCCGAAAACGCGGCGCGGTTGCTGCGCGCGCGCCTTGCGCGCCGGCCGTCGACCCGCGACGAGGACTGGCTGCGGCGGTGCTCTCGACCATAAAGAGCGAAGAACCCGCTCGCCGGACCGCGATGGTGCGCTGGGCGCGCTTGAGCGCGCGCGGAGCATGGCACCAATGCTGCATGGCTGGTTTACCGGCGGATCAGCGGAGCCCTACGCTGCAAAATTCACCCGCCAGGACCAACGGAGTGCCAGCGATGCTACGGAGCCGAGCCGAGATCAGCCAGGACAAATATTTCGGGCCCCTGACCGACGCTATCTTGGAACGCGACCAGCCGCGCACCGCCGACCTGTTTTTCCAAATGGTGGCGAAGGACGGGCGCCCGGTCGGCGACGCGCTCGCCGTCGTGACCGCGGCCGAGGCGCCGTTTGTCCAGGTGCCGAGCCACATCAACATCAAGGACGGCCAGGTTTCGCTGATCAACAATGACCACACGATCTTGGGGCTGCGCGCCTCGGCCTGCCTGATGCCGTATCTGCCGGAGAAATACCGGCTGCTGCCGCTATTGCAGAGCGTGTGGTACATCCCCGCCGGGCTCGACATCTGGAACCAGCTGGCGGGCAAATATCCCGGCCGCTACGCGACGATGAAGGGTATCAACGTGCCGCCGCCCGATTACGGCCCGGTCGTGTGGCAGGACGACCACGAGCCGATCCACGAGGACGGTACGGTCGAGGAGCGGCTGCATTCGCATATGATCGCGACGGTTAGCGGCGATTCGCGGCGGTCCTACGGGCTGTTCCTCGGCATGGCCGAGGACGAGCAGTTGCGCCCGCTGCTGCGCGACCAGCTCGAATTTCTCGGTCTCATCGACTTGCAGGACACCGTCGTCGGGCGCAAGGCGCGCAACACCGGGCACAAGGCGATCCGGGCGCGCGCCATTGCCGACCTCGCCGATGTGATCGGCTGGGAGCAGGCGCACGGCGTCTATTACATGGGGGTGCCCGACATGGCGGTCGGGCCGCTCTATTACTCGCTTTACGACTCGGTCTGCGTGCGGCTTGCCGCCGAGTTCCCCGGCGACGCCGGCAAGAGCCTGGTGCACGCCAACACGGCGCCGCTAAGCTCGGTCGAGGTCGAGGCGATGGTCGAGACGCTGATGACCGCCGACAGCGACGCGGTCTGGGAGCTCTTGACCGGCCATCTCAAAAACGGCAAGTCGATCCGCAGCCTTGGCGACACGATCCAGTTGGGTGCGGCCGAACTGATCCTGCGCACGACGGTGCCGCGCCAGTTCACCAATGGCCAGCACCCGTTCGACTATTGCAATGTCGCGAACAACTGGATGCGGACACGCGACAACCCCTATCAGCCGCGCATCCTTTATCTGATGGCGAGCTTTATCAACGACGTGGCGCACGAGAACAAGCTCTACCATTCGGTCATCGAAGAGGAATGCGCTGGGTTCGACACCGACGGGCGCACGCCGCAGGCATTGCTGGGCGAGCTCGACGAGGCGATCATGGCATTGGACTACCCGCGCGCCACCGCCATCGCCAACGCCTATCTGAAATCGGGCGCCGACCGCCGGGCTTACCAGGAAACCGTGGCATTGTGCGCCTGCCGCTTCCAGGACGACCCGCACAACCAAAAGATCACGATCTCGACCTTTGAGGAATACGGGCTCAACTCGACCCATCTGCGCGACCGGCTGTTGCTGGCGACGCCGCGGCTGCTGGCCGGTTGGCTCAAGATGCCGGGCGAGCGCGATTGCCATGCGCGCTTTATGCGCGAATGGATCGCCAACTGACCGAAATCCCCTCAACGAGCTCGCGGGCTGTCAGTCGGCCGAGTGCTGACGCCATTCCAGCCGGTCAACATCGTCCCGGCGCGCGAGTTCGTCGGCGAAGTCGGGCGTGTCGGAAGCTCGGCCGAAGTCGCGCCAACGCAGGTCATAGCGGACCTCGCAGCACTCTCCGTGGCGCGAAAGCGACCGCGATTGCCCGGCAACTTCGTAACCCGCGGCGGCGAGCGCGGCATATACCTGCTGCTCGACCGGGCTGCCCGTGGCGAACGCCACCGCGAGGCTCGCCCGCCGCGGAATTCCGATGCGATGCTCGGCCCATTTGAGGCACCACAGGATGAACGCACCGAGGGCCAGCGCCGCGAGGCCGAGTGCGAGTTGACCGCCGCCGAAACACAGCCCCATTACGGTCACATACCAGAGCGTCGCCGCGGTGGTGATCCCTTCGACCAGATCGCCGCGGCGGACGATGGCGCCGGCGCCGATAAAACCCATGCCCGACAGGATGCCGAGCGGCAGCCGCATCAAATCGAGCACGACAAAAGAGCCCGCGGGTTTGCCCGCCGTCGGCAGTAGAATATTCACCTCGATCATCGCGATGGCAGCGGCGAGGCAGACCAGGATCGTTGTCCGCAATCCGGCTCGCCTGCCGCGCTCGCCGCGGTTGATGCCTACCACCGCCTCGGCAAACAGGCTGAGGGCCAGACGAATGGCAATGTCGCTCCACTCCAGATGTTCCGCCATCGCTGCCGCCCGTCGGCTGCCTATCGTCTACGACTGCGCACAGGAGATAACGGCCGATGGCGCCGTCCCTCCGCTGACGCCGCCGAGGCGCTCGTCATCATCGGCTGGGGCGGGCGCGCATGATGGATTTCCCACCGACGCGCGACTGATCCGTCGATCGGGATCTTGACAGTTCGATTACGGGGCTTATCCTCATATCCAGCATAAGCGGTGGCCGGGCGGTTTTGCCCGGCTTTTCCGGAACTGTCAAATGCTCATTATGAGCATAAGGAGAAGGACGTGCTGGAAACCACCTCCGCCAACCCCGCGCCCGCAATGCCGCTGCCCGAAATCTATGCGCGTGTCGAGCGGCACATTCCTGCCTTCGAATGGCCGATCCTGGCCGACGACATCGCTGCGATCCTGAAGCTCAAGCGCGAGCGCAACGCGGTCGTCTTGGCGCACAACTACCAGACCCCCGAGATCTTCCACACGGTGGCCGACATCGTCGGCGACAGCCTGGCATTGGCGCGCGAGGCGGCGCGCACCGACGCCGACGTGATCGTGCTCGCCGGCGTCCATTTCATGGCCGAAACCGCCAAATTGCTGAACCCCGAAAAGACGGTGCTGATCCCCGATCTTCGAGCCGGCTGCTCGCTCGCCGCCTCGATCACCGCGGCCGATATCCGGTTGATGCGCGAGCGCCATCCGGGCGTGCCGATCGTGACTTACGTCAACACCTCGGCCGCGGTGAAGGCCGAATCCGACATCTGCTGCACGTCGGGTAATGCCAAGAAAATCGTCGAGGGGCTGGGCGCCCCGCGCGTGATCATGCTGCCCGACGAGTATTTAGCGCGCAACGTCGCGGCCCAGACCAAGGTCGAGATCATCGCCTGGAAGGGCCATTGCGAAGTCCATGAGCGGTTTACTGCCGAAGATGTGCGCAGCGTGCGTGAAAGCCATCCGGGCGTCGTCGTGCTGGCTCATCCCGAATGCCCGCCCGACGTCGTCGCCGAATGCGACTTCACCGGCTCGACCGCGGCGATGGCGGATTATGTCGGCAGGGAGCGGCCGGCCCGCGTCGTGCTGCTGACCGAATGCTCGATGAGCGACAATGTCGCGCTGCAATACCCCGATCTCGATTTTGTCCGGCCGTGCAATCTGTGCCCGCACATGAAGCGCATCACCCTACCCAAGATCCGCCGGGCGCTCGAAACCATGACCCACGAGGTCACCGTCGACCCGGCGATCGCCGCCCGCGCGCGCCAGGCGGTCGAGCGCATGCTGGCCTTCGGCTGACCCATGCCCTGCAAGACGCCCGCCGCCGCCGGCCCCTCACCCCCTTCCTTTCCCCGCAAGCGGAGAGAGAGGGGTCCGCGGATCCCCGGATCAGGTCCGGGGAGGAGGGTGAGGGGCGGAGGAAGAAAATGACCCTGCGGCTGCTCATCGAACCGCTTGTGCGCGCGGCGTTGCTCGAGGATCTCGGCCGCGCCGGTGACATTACGAGCGACGCGATTGTGCCGGCTGATGCTGAGGTCGAGGCGGTGATCGCCGCGCGCCAGCCGGGGGTCGTCGCCGGGCTCGAAGCGGCGTTGCTGGCCTTCGAATTGGTCGAGCCGGGGCTGCGCGTCGAGCGCTTATGCGCGGACGGCGCGCGGGTCGCGCGCGGCGACAGGGTCGCTCATATCTCCGGGCCGGCGCGCGGCGTGCTCGCCGCCGAACGGACCGCACTCAACCTGTTGAGCCGGATGTCCGGGGTCGCGACCGCGACGCGGGCTTTGGCCGACGCCATTGCCGGCTGCAAGGCCAAGATCGTCTGTACCCGCAAGACGACCCCTGGGCTGCGGACCTTGGAGAAGGAGGCGGTTCGCCTCGGCGGCGGCGCCAACCACCGCTTTGGGCTCGACGACGCGATGCTGATCAAGGACAACCATCTGGCATTGGCGGGCGGGGTCAAGCCGGCGCTCGAACGCGCCCGCGCGCATGCGGGGCATCTCGTCAAGATCGAGCTCGAGGTCGACACCCTCGACCAGCTGGCCGAGGCGCTTGAGATCGGCGTCGATGCCGTGCTGCTCGACAATATGAGCCCCGAAACCCTGCGCCGCGCGGTGGCGATGGTCGAGGGCCGCGCGGTGACCGAGGCGTCGGGCCGGATCAGCCCCGAAACCGTCGCCGCCGTCGCCGCCACTGGGGTCGATCTGATCTCGTCGGGCTGGATCACCCACAGCGCCCCGATCCTCGACCTCGGCCTCGATATCTCCTGATCGCGAGCCTCTCGCGCCGGTTCGATCCGGCTCCGCGCCTACCCGACCGGCCAACAATCGCTCTTCCGGGGCGGCGGAAGTTTCGCTATGCCTCCGCACGCCATTCATAGGAAAGCGCCGCCGATGACCCAGACCGTCGCCCGCCTGCTGGCGGAGAGCCTCGAAGCGCATGATGTCGATCAGGTCTATTGCGTCCCCGGCGAAAGCTATGTCGGGCTGACCAGCGCCCTGATCGAGAAAAACTCGATCCGCGTCGTCGTCTGCCGCCACGAGGGCGGCGCCGGGTTTATGGCGGTGGCCGACGGCAGGCTACGCGACCGCGCCGGGGTCGCGATCGTGTCGCGCGGGCCGGGATTATCGAACGCGATGGTGGCGTTGCACTCGGCCCATCACGACGCGACCCCGGTGGTGATGCTGGTCGGCCAGGTCGAGCGCAAGGATTTCGGCCGGCTCGCTTTGCAGGAACAGAACTACTCGCGCCTCTTGTCCGACGTGACCAAGGAGGTCATCGAGGTGGGCGAGCCGGAGCAGGCCTCGGAGGCGATCGCCCGCGCCTTTCATCTCGCCGAAAGCGGCACTCCCGGCCCGGTCGCGGTGATCCTGCCCGAGGACCTCTTCGACGCCGAGACCGACGCCGCCACCGACCGGGCGCGGCCGCGCGTCGTCGCGGCACCCCGGCCCAACGACCTCGACCGGCTGGCGGTGATGCTCGAAGCCGCCGAACGGCCGCTGATTTTGGTCGGCGGGGCGCTGTTGGCCGATGCGGTGCACGATCATGCCGTCTTCGCCGACCTCAACCGCCTTGCCGAGCAATGGGTGTTGCCGATCAACCCGACCCATCGCCGGCCGCAATTGTTCGACGCGACCCATCCCAATTTCGGCGGCTATATGGGGATCCGAGTGCCCCCCGATCTGCTCGGCGAGATGAAGCGCGCCGATCTGATGGTGGCATTGGGCGAGCGCATGACCGACTCGGTCAGCCAGTCCTACACCTTTCCGACCGCCCCCAAGCCGCAACTGCCGTTTGTCCATGTCTGGCCCGACCCCAACGAGGTGGGCCGGGTGTGGCGGCCCGATCTCGGCCTGCCGTGCAGCCCCTATGAAGTGATCAGGGGATTGCTGCGCCGCGGGGCGCCCGCCGACGCCGCCAAGCGGCGCGGCTGGGTCGCCGGGCTCAACGCGATCCACCGCCGGTTATTGGCCAAGGAATGGGACCCGACCTCGGACGGGGTCAATTTCGCGGCGGTCGTCTGCGAGGTCGACAAGCATCTGGCGTCCGACGCCACAATCACCACCGACGCGGGCAATTTCGCGAGCTTTGTGCATCGCTATATCGGTTTCCGCCAGGGGCAGGTGTTTCTTGCCTCGGTCGTTGGTGCGATGGGGTCGGGCATGCCGATGGCGGTCGCCGCCGCCCTGCGCCGGCCAAACACGCAGGTCGTCGCGTTTGTCGGCGACGGCGGCGCCTTGATGACCGGAAACGAGATCGCCACCGCCGTGCAATACGGCGCCAACCCGATCATGGTCATTTCCGACAACGGCATGTACGGCACGATCGGTATGCATTCCTATATGCGCTATCCCGAGCGCCCGTTGATGGACGGGGTGCGGCTGACCAACCCCGATTTCGCGCAATGGGCGCGATCGTTTGGCGCCGAGGCCGTCACGATCACGAGCGAGGCCGAGATCGCCGACGGCATCGCCCGCGCTTTCGCGGTCAAGACCAAGCCGGTCGTCGTCCACTGCCGCACGTCGCAGCTCCAGATGAGCGCCTGGCGCCGCTACACCCGGGCGGAGACATTGCCGTAGCCGCATTTCGGTCCAAGGCGCCGGCGCCGAACGATCCCCAGACAGCCTCGGTGACCGGGTCGGCGATCCCTTGCCGTCGCGGGATCTATCCAGCCACCAACGGAACCGTCGCCATCCAACTATGGCCGGGTACGGCTCCGCGTCGTAAAAAGAGCGTCACATTGCCGGGAACGGCACGGTTGTGGTAGAGGCGAGCGCGACCGAACATAAGCGACGGGGACGGGGCGATGAAGATCGCGCAATGGGCAGCGCTGTTGGGGGTGATCGCGGTCGCGGTGGGCTTCAACCGGGCCGCGCATGCCGGGGCGACTTTCGACAAGGTCAAGCAGGCCGGGCAGGTCGTCTGCGGCGTCCACACGGGACTTGCCGGGTTCGCGATGCCGGACAGTCAGGGCCATTACACCGGGCTCGACGTCGACATCTGCCGCGCGCTCGCCGCCGCCCTGTTCGGCGACTCGACCAAAGTCAAATACGTGCCGCTGACGGCGCAGCAGCGCTTCACGGCGCTGCAATCGGGCGAGGTCGACGTGCTGTCGCGCAACACCACCTGGACGTTGCAGCGCGACACCGACCTTGGGCTCGATTTCACCGCGGTCGTGTACTATGACGGCCAAGGTTTCATGGTCGCGAAAAAGCTCGGGGTCAAAAGCGTCAAGGAGTTGAACGGCGCGACCATCTGCGTGCAGCCGGGAACGACGACCGAGCTCAACCTCGCCGACTATTTCCGCGCCAACAAGCTAGACTTCAAGCCGGTCGTCATCGAGAAACTCGACGAGGTCGAGAGCGCGTTTTTCTCGGGCCGCTGCGATGCCTATACCACCGACCGCTCGGGCTTGGCGGCGACCCGCGCGGCGCGGGCGACGAACCCCGACGACTACGTCATCCTGCCCGATGTGATCTCGAAGGAGCCGCTGTCGCCGGCGGTGCGCCAGGGCGACGACCCGTGGGACCACCTCGTCCGCTGGGTGATCTTTGCCCTGATCCAGGCCGAGGAGTCGGGGATCACCTCGAAGAACGTCGACGACATGCTGAAATCGGACGATCCCACCATCAAGCGGCTGCTCGGGGTCACCCCCGGCGCCGGCAAATCGCTCGGGATCGACGAAAAATGGGCCTACAACGAAATCAAGCAGGTCGGCAATTACGGCGAGATTTTCGAGCGCAATGTCGGCCAGGGCTCGCCGCTCAAGCTCGAACGCGGGCTCAACAATTTGTGGACCAAGGGTGGGCTGATGTATGCGATGCCGATCCGCTGAGCCGGGGCGCGGGTCGATCCATTAGGGGAGGGGAATGACGAGCCCGCCGATCGACGCGATGCCGCGGCCGAGCCGGCCGGCGTTCTGGCGCGACCCGGCCGTCCGCGGCATCGCCTATCAGGTCTTGTTCGTCGCGATCGTCGTCGCGGCGGGGTGGTTCCTCGTGCACAACACGCTCGTCAATCTCGGCCGCCAAAACATCGCGACCGGGTTCGGTTTTCTCGGCCGAGAGGCATCGTTCGCAATCGGCGAGTCACTGATCGCCTATGCGCCGTCGGACACCTATGCGCGGGCTTTTCTGGTCGGGCTGGTCAACACGCTTTATGTCGCGATCCTCGGCATCGTGCTGGCGACGATCTTCGGCACCTTGATCGGCATCGCCCGGCTGTCGCGCAACTGGCTCGTCGCCAACCTGTCGCTCGTATATGTCGAGACCTTCCGCAACATCCCGCTCGCGTTGCAGCTGTTGTTCTGGTGGAGCCTTTTGCGCGCGGGTGCGCCGGCGCCGCGCCAGGCCTGGCAGCCATTGCCGGGGTTCTTCGTGAGCAATCGCGGCGTCGAATTTCCGGTGCCGCAGAGCAATCCGGCGCATCTCTGGATGTTTCTCGCCTTTGTCGTGGGGCTCGCCGGCGCCGTCGGAGTGAGCCGCTGGGCCAAGCGGCGGCAGATCGCGACCGGCGCGCAATTCCCCTCGGGCCGGGTTGGCGCCGGGCTGATTGTTGGCCTGCCATTGCTGGTCTTTGTCGCGGCCGGCGCCCCGATGGCGCTCGACTGGCCGGCACTAAAGGGTTTCAACTTTGCCGGCGGCAGCGCGGTCTCGCCGGAATTCACCGCACTTCTGCTCGGGCTGATCATCTACACCGCGAGCTTTATCGCCGAGATTGTCCGCGCCGGGATTCTGTCGGTGAGCTGGGGCCAGACCGAGGCGGCCTCGGCGCTCGGCCTGAAACCGGGGCTGACGATACGCCTCGTCGTATTGCCGCAGGCGCTGCGGGTCATCATCCCGCCGATCACCAGCCAATATCTGAACCTCACCAAGAACAGTTCGCTCGCGGTCATCATCGGCTACCCCGACCTGGTGTCCATCGCCAACACGACGATGAACCAGACCGGGCAAGCGGTCGAAGGGATCGCGCTGATCATGGCGGTCTACCTGGCGATCAGCCTGACGATCGCGTTGGCGATGAACCTCTATAACCGCGCCGTGGCGCTGGTCGAGCGCTAGCCGATGACCGACACGACCCAAGACCTCCCGCTGCCCGCCGGGCGGCCACCGCCGGTCGCCGCCGGCCCGGTCGCGTGGGTGCGCGCCAATCTGTTCGGCGGCATCGCCAGCACGATCTTGACCCTCGCGGCGGCAAGTCTGCTCGCGGTTGCGATCCCGCCGGTGATCCGCTGGGCGCTGATCGACGCGGTCTGGCGCGCCGACAGCGGGCGCGCCTGCCGCGGCGACGGGGCCTGCTGGGCGTTCATCGGCGAGAAGCTGCGCTTCATCCTGTTCGGCCGTTTTCCTTATGCCGAGCAATGGCGGCCGCTCTTGGTCGTCGTGGTCTTTATCGGGCTGCTCTTGGCGAGCTGCGACCGTCGATTGTCGGGGCGCCGGCTGATCCTGCTGTGGCTCGCGGGGCTGGCGGTGGTCGGAATGCTGATGTGGGGCGGGATCCTCGGCATGAGCTATGTCCCGACCGATCTATGGAACGGGTTGCCCTTGACCCTGATCCTCGCGGTTGTCGGCATGGCCTTCGCCTTTCCGCTGGCGATCCTGCTTGCGCTCGGCCGGCGCTCGCAATTGCCGGCGATGCGCGCGATCTGCGTCGCCTATATCGAACTGATCCGCGGCGTGCCGCTGATCACCGTGCTGTTCATGGCCTCGGTGATGCTGCCGCTGTTTCTGCCGACCGGCATGACCATCGACAAACTGTTGCGCGCGCAGGTTGCCTTCATCCTGTTCGCCGCCGCCTATCTCGCCGAGGTCGTGCGCGGCGGATTGCAAGCGATCCCAAAGGGCCAGATCGAGGCCGCCGACGCTCTCGGGCTCTCCTATTCGCAGCGCACCCGGCTGATCGTGCTCCCACAGGCGCTGGCCTTGGTGATCCCACCCCTGGTCAACACCTTTATCGGCACCTTCAAGGACACCTCGCTCGTCATCGTCATCGGCCTCTTCGACCTGCTCGGCACGGCGAACGCGGCTTTGACCGACGCCAATTGGCGCGGCTTCTACGCCGAAGCCTATGTCTTTGTCGCGGCAATCTACTTCACCTTTTGCTTTTTCATGTCGCGCTACAGCCAGATGCTCGAGCGCGAGTTCAATCGCGGCCGGCGGCGCTGATCAGGGCGGAGGGCGGGATGACGGACGCAACGGGAGAAACACCGACCGGACAGCCGATCATCGAATTGCGGCATGTCGATAAGTGGTATGGCGAATTCCACGTGCTGAAGGACATCAACCTCGCGGTCAAAAAGGGCGAGCGCGTCGTCGTCTGCGGGCCGTCGGGGTCCGGCAAATCGACTGTCATCCGCTGCGTCAACCGGCTCGAGGAGCACCAGCGCGGCCAGATCATCGTCGCCGGCATCGAGCTGACCTCGGACCTCAAAAACATCGAGGCGATCCGCCGCGAGGTCGGCATGGTGTTCCAGTCGTTCAACCTCTTTCCGCACCTCACCATCCTCGAGAACCTGACGCTGGCGCCGATCTGGGTGCGCCGGATGCCGAAACGCGAGGCCGAGGAGACCGCCCGCTATTACCTCGGCCGGGTGCGGATCCCCGAGCAGGCCGATAAATTCCCCGGCCAGCTGTCGGGCGGCCAGCAGCAGCGCGTCGCCATCG
>DATMKU010000091.1:0-2671 GCA_035570935.1 Allostellaceae bacterium | reverse complement strand
ATAGCCGTGGCGGAAGCCGGGGAATTCCTCTGCCGACCACGACACTTCCCGGCCCTTGCCGGCCGGCGCGTCGAGCACCGCGCGCAATTCGCCGCTGCGCTCGTCGATCGCGGTGATCGTGCCGGCCTTGCCGTTGTAGATGCCGGCCCTTTTGGCGGTGTCGGTGAACTGCACCCGGTCGCCGACCGCAAAGAGGGCGGGCCCGTGTTTGGTCTCGAACGCGACTTCCGGCCCCGGCAGTTCACCGCGCTCGCGGCGGACCTGGCGCAATTCGGCGTTTAGCGCGTCGACGTCGCGATTGGCGTAGGCGAACACAAAGCGTTTTGCCGATGGCTCCGCCATGGTGTCGCATTTCCAGGCCTCGACCAGCGCCGAGCGCGCCTCGTCCTGGTCTGGGGTCCAGGTGATCGCCCCGGCCTCGTCATAGGCCGTCACCGCCTCGGCAAAGCGGCCCTCGGCCAGGTCGTGGGCCGCCTGGCGCTGCCAATCGACGCGCTGCCGCGTGACCTCGGTGATTTCCGCCGAGCCATGACGGGCTTTCAACTCGGTGAACAGGCCGCCGCGCTCGATCGACGCCAGCTGCCGGTCGTCGCCGGCGAGGATCAGTTTGGACCTCGATTGGCATGCCACGGCCAACAATTCGCCGGTGATGCGGGCATCGAGCATCGCCGCCTCGTCGACGATGACGACGGTGCCCCGGCCCCACTCGGTGCGGCCGTTCTTCAGCGCGAACAACGCCGCATGCACGGTGCCGGCCTCTTGGAACCCGGAGGCCTTCATGTCCTGTGCCACGGCATTGGTCGGCGCCAGGCCGACGACGCGATACCCGGCCGCTTCGTGGGCCTCGCGGATCACCCCGAGCGCATGGCTCTTGCCGGTGCCCGCCCGCCCTTCGATCAATTTCAACCCGCCGGTAGCAACCGCATGCACCAACGCTCGCTGCTGGTCATCGCGCAGCCCGCCTCCCTCCAGCACATCGAGGGTCAGTGCCAGCGGCACCGCGGCACCGCGCGTATCGGCGAGAGCCGCGGCATCGGCGAGTGCGTTCTGTTCCTGTTCGCGCACCGCCCGAATCGTAAACCGCCCTGCCCGCTCGCCGGTGTCATGGTCGTAGAGCGGGATCAATTCGCGGTGCTCGAGCACCTGCTTTTTGACCTCAGTGCGTTCGGTGTCGTCGGCGAGGTGCTTTGCCAGAAACCGGTCGAGATCGCGCGCTGTAAAGGTTGCGTTGTGCCGGGTCAGCGCGGTCAACACCTGGCCGGGGTCACGCGCGGCGGCCTCGTTGGCCTGGCGGATCTGCTCGGCGCGCTCGGCGATCTCGGAGCCGGCCACCCGCATCCGCACCGGGCCGATGTGCGGCGCCGGGTGGACCGCGGTCGGGTCGACCTCTAGGTCGATCCCGTGTTCGCGGAAATAGCGATTCTGGTGGTCCCGCCACAATTCGCCCCAGGCCTCGCCATCGGCGACGATCGCCCGCCCGCCTGACCGCCGCACCTCGGGGTCGAGGTCCCTCGCCTTCTTCGCGGCAAACCGGTCGCCGTCGAGCCGCCTGGTCGTGATCAGCAGATGCGCGTGCCAGTTCGCATGTTCCGATTCGGCCTCGCCCTCGTGTGGGGCGTGCACGTCGAGCTGCACCGCGAGGCCCTTGATGACAAAATGCTGCTCGGCAAACGACCGCACCATTTCGATACGGTCCTCGCTCGTGATCCCGGCATCGGCCGGCAGCGCCACGACGATCTCGCGCGCGACCTGCGCGTCCCGCCGCTTCTCGGCCAATTCCGCCATGTTCCACAGCATCGCGGCGTCGCGGAATTGCATGGCGGCACCCTCCGGCAACAGCACCTCGTGGTACTCGGGGGCATCGCGATGGCGGAAGTAAAACACCTCGCCGGTGCGCTCGGCCTCGATCGCCTCGCGGGCGTTGTAGGCGGCCGAGCGCACCGCGTTGCCGCCGGAAGCGCGCGAGACATAACGGGCGCGGGCAAACTGGATCGCCATGCCGGTGATCATGCCCGCCGTGCCGGCAGTGCCAAGCCGGCCGGCCGGGGCATTTATGCGGCAGGTCCGGAAGCGCATTCGCCAGAATGCATATTGCGTCTGGACGTGACACTCCGCCCACAAGGCTCCGTTCGTCCAGAACCCGCTGCGCGGGGAGACTGAACCCTTTCACACGGCCCGCTCGCTGCCGCCTTTTTGCCCCTCGCCTAAGATCGGGACCCGCGGCTAGCCTCCGCCGCGATCGACAGCCTGGGGGGACAATCATGCTGCCGAGACCACCCGCCGCCGCATTCGCGACTGCCGATGCGGCCCGAAGAGTATCGCCATTCACGGGATCCGGGAACCGATCGCTCGGCCGACACCGGGCGAATCGGCAATTCACCAGCAAACGGCCGGGCCGTCTGGCGCTGACCGCCATTCTCTGATCCAAACACAAAAAGGGGGACCCGATGGCCCGTTCTCTGGCCGAGCGCCTGCGCGCCCACGAACAGCAAAAAGCCCGGCTCGCCGAGCAGGAAGCCAAGCTCAAAGCCGATGAGCGCAAAGCCCGCACCCGCCAACTGATCCAGGCCGGCGGCCTTATCGACAAGGCCGGCCTCCTCGAGCTCGAACCCAACGCCCTCTACGGCGCCTTGCTGTCGTTGCGCGATAGCGCCAGCGATCCGGAGCAACT
>DATMKU010000090.1:0-2374 GCA_035570935.1 Allostellaceae bacterium | reverse complement strand
CGCCGCCGTATCCGTCGCGCGCCGGCGTTGTTGCGCCGCCGCCAGCAGCGCCAGTTCGGTGTCGGCGCTCGACAGCACGACAATGTCGCCCGGCGTCTGGGCGAGATCGACCGCCGCCGCACCGTCGGCGATCGTCCCCGGAATCGTCGCCAGCAGATGCATCAGCCGCCCAGCGCCGCCGTGATCGCGGCGCGGTCGAGGCCCTTTTCGCCGATCACGACCAGGCGCGTCGCGCGCGCTTCGCCGGGCTGCCACGGCCGGTCGAAATAGTGTTGCACCCGGTCGCCGGCCGCCTGCACGATTTGCCGCCGCTCGCGGCCGGGTATGTCAACAAAGCCTTTGACCCGCAACAATTCGTGCGCGGCGATCGCGGCGCGCAGCCGGGCGAGGAACGCGGGCTCGTCGGCGACGGCGCCGAGGGTCACGACAAAGCTCTCAAAATCGTCATGGTCATGCGTCTCGGCGATATCGTGCACGGACGGCCGCGCGGCGAGATCGTCCTCGGCCGCAGCGGCAAGGCCGAGCGCCACATTTGGCGGCACCGCCGCATTGCGGGCGGCGACTACCCGCACCCCTGGGCGCAGCCGCTTTTGAACCTCGCGGCGCAGGCCCGCCAAACAGTCCGGGCCAATCAGGTCGGTCTTGTTCATGATCACCAGATCGGCACAGGCGAGCTGGTCGCCGAATACCTCTTCGAGCGGGTTGTCGTGCGCGAGCGCCGGGTCGTCGGCGCGCTGGCGCGCCACCGCCGCCGGGTCGTCGGCAAACCGGCCGGCGGCGAGTGCGGCGGCGTCGATCACCGTCAACACCCCGTCGACGGTTGTGCGGGCGCGGATCTCGGGCCAGGCAAAGGCCTGCACCAGCGGCTTGGGCAATGCCAGCCCCGAGGTCTCGATCAGGATATGTTCGGGGGGTGCCGCGCGGTCCAGCAGCCGCGTCAGGCTCGGCAGAAAATCGCCGGCGACGGTGCAGCACAAGCAGCCATTGGCGAGTTCGACGATGTCGTTCTCGGCACAGGTCTCGTCGCCGCAGCCGAGCAGCAACTCGCGGTCGATGCCGAGTTCTCCGAATTCGTTGACGACAACGGCGAGCCGCCGCCCTTGCGCCTGCGCCAGCAGATGGCGCACCAGGCTCGTCTTGCCGGCGCCGAGAAAGCCGGTGATGACCGTCGCCGGAACCCGCCGCATGGTTCAATTATCCTTCAACATTAGCGGCAGGCCGGCGGCGACAAAGATGACGCGGTCGGCGACTGCCGCGACCGCCTGGTTGAGATGCCCGGCGGCGTCGCGAAAGCGGCGCCCGAGCGGCGTCTCGGGCACGAGCCCCATGCCGACTTCGTTGGCGACCAACACGACCGGCCCGGCGGCGAGGCGCAACGCCGCGCACAATGCCGCGGTCTCGTCCTCGACCGGGCGTCCGGCGAGCATCACATTCGACAGCCACAAGGTCAGGCAATCCACCAGCAGCGGCCGGTCGGCGCGGGCGTGTTGGGCGACCGCTGCGGCGAGCGCCAGCGGCTCCTCGACCGTATGCCAGAACGCGCCGCGCCGCGCCCGGTGCGCGGCGATCCGCGCCGTCATCTCGGCGTCGCGCGCCTCCGCCGTCGCGCAATAGGTGCCGCCCTCGGCGGCTGCTTCGATCATGCGCTCGGCATGGCGGCTCTTGCCCGAGCGGGCGCCGCCCAGCACCAAGCTCGCCGCCGGCAACCCGGCGCGCATTCGGCCTTCATTCGCCTTCGCCAATGGTCTCTCCTCCTCCGCCCGAGGAATCGTCCCAGATCGCGCGATGCGGAGGTCTCCTGGCTCGGGGTCGTCGGCCGCGGCGCCTTCCCAGCCGGTCGCCCGGCCAGTGGTCTTTGCCGCGGTCTCGCCGCTTACAGTTGCGGGGGCAGCGCCGGCATTGCACCGGACTTCCCTGTCGCGTCGCGTGGACAACGCTAGCACACGGCGCCGGGCGGCGTCTTGCGGTTTGATCTCGATCGGGGTCGCCGCGAGGGCTAGGATGCCGTCCCGGCGGAAACCGCCGGGGTTCCGGAACAGGAGGGCTGAATGAAAATTGAGGGCGGGTGCCTGTGCGGCAAGGTGCGCTATTCGGCCGATGCCGAGCCGGCGTTTGTCGGCGTATGCCATTGCAAGAATTGCCAGAAGGGCACCGGCACGGCGTTTGCCGCGGTGGTGGCGCTGCCCAAGCCGGCGCTCAGCGTCGTGGGCGATCTCAAAACCTTCACCGGTCGCGGCGACAGCGGCAAGGAAACTTATCGGCGCTTCTGCCCGGAATGCGGGTCGCCGCTGATCGACGAGGCCGAGATTATGCCCGGCGTCGTCATGGTGCTGACCGGCACGCTCGACGATGCGAGCTGGGTCAAGCCGACGAT
>DATMKU010000089.1:0-2953 GCA_035570935.1 Allostellaceae bacterium | reverse complement strand
GTCGTTGGCCCGCGACGGCCGCGTGATCGAGCAAGCGCGGCTGACCAAATTGCAGGCCTTTCGCGGCCTCGACCGGCGCCCGATCGAGGAAGCGCAGGCGGGCGACATCATCGCCGTCGCCGGGCTGGCGCTGACTACCGTCGCTGACACGATCTGCGCGCCCGAGGTCGAGCGCCCCTTGCCGGCCGACCCGATCGACCCGCCGACCCTGGCGATGACCTTTTCAGTGAACGACAGCCCGCTCGCCGGGCGCGAGGGGTCGAAAGTCACCTCGCGGGTGATCGGCGAGCGCCTGTTCCGCGAAGCCGAGGGCAATGTCGCGATCCGGGTCACCCAGAGCGCCCAGAAGGAGGCATTCGAGGTCGCCGGCCGCGGCGAATTGCAATTGGGCGTGCTGATCGAGACGATGCGCCGCGAGGGCTACGAGCTGGCGATCTCACGCCCGCGGGTATTGTTCACGACCGATCCCGCGACCGGCCGGCGGCTCGAGCCGATCGAGGAGGTCGTCATCGATGTCGACGAGGAATTCGCCGGGATAGTCGTCGACAAGCTTGCCCGCCGCAAGGCCGAGATGCAGGAGATGCGGCCCTCGGGCGGCGGCAAGTTGCGGCTGACCTTTTTTGGCCCCACCCGCGGTCTGATCGGCTACCAGGGCGAGTTTCTGACCGACACTCGCGGCACCGGGGCGATGAGCCGGCTGTTCCATGGCTACGCCCCGCACAAGGGGCCGCTCGAGGGCCGGCGCAACGGGGTCCTGGTGTCGACCGCCGACGGGGCCGCGATCGCCTATGCGCTGTGGAACCTCGAAGAGCGCGGCCCCATGTTTATCGAGCCGGGGGTGCCGATCTATGAGGGGATGATCATCGGCGCCCATACCCGCGGCAACGACCTCGACGTGAACCCGGCCAAGGGCAAGCAATTGACCAATATCCGCACCACGTCCAAGGACGAGGCGGTGCGGCTGACCCCACCGCAAGTGATGACCCTCGAACAGGCGATCGCCTATGTCGGCGACGACGAACTCGTCGAGGTGACGCCAAAATCGATCCGGCTGCGCAAGCGTCTCCTCGATCCCAACGTCCGCAAGCGCGCCGCCCGCGCCGCCGCCGCGGAGTAGCCATCATCAGGTCAAGGACAGCTCGACCTCGGAGGGATAATCGCTCTTCACGTTGCGGTTTCGATCCGGCGGGCGATCCACTGATTGAGGCTGATCCCCTCTGCCTGAGCGCGCAGTGCCGCGCGTCGGTGCGCCTCGGGGGTCAGGCGAAGCAGTATCTTGCCGCTGTGCGGCCGGTCCGGCGGCTCGCCGCGTTCGGCGCAGAAGTCGAGGTAATCGTCGATGCTGTCGCGGAAGGCTTGTTCGACTTCAGCGAAGGATGCACCCTGGAAGGTGATTACGTCGCGAAGCCCGCCGACACGACCGAGGAAAACGCCTTCATCGGCTTCGACAGTGCCAAAATATCCTTTGTATTCGAGCATCGGCGTCACTCCTCCTCGGGTGTCACGCCCGCGGATGCGAGGAAATCCCGGACGGCACGCACCAATCCGCGCCCGGTCACCGGACTGGGATGCGGTCTGTGGAACACGGCTCGCACATCGCTCAGCGCGATCCGAACACGGCTTCCGGCTCCTTCGCTGATCTCGGCTCCCGCGGCCCGCAGTAGCGCCTCGATCTCGGTCCAGCGAAGGTCTGCCGGGGTCGGTTCGGCAAAGACGCGACCCAACGTTCGGCGGTGGCGGCGGTTCATCGCGTCATGATATCGCAAATAGATAGCTTCAGGCAGCAGTGCAATACCGCGACACGAAACGATGGTCGGGGGGGTGCGGCCGACAGTCTTCACGCACGTCGCCCTGGGTTGAGCCGCTGGGCGGGTTTGAGGTATCCTCGATCGCGGGCGGAGCGGCCGGATGGCGGGTCACGCAGCATTGACCTGTGGATCCGGTTCGAAAAGAAAGCGCTCGTCGGCTACGACGTGAGCAGGAGGTTGTCGATGGCGGTTCGGGCTCCGTTTTTGAAGACGCGGTATGGCGGCTATTTTCACCGCGAAATTCCGGAAGAAGACGCCGAATTGACCCATGTCGGCCCGGGCACGCCCTGCGGCGAATATCTGCGCCGATTTTGGCAGCCGGTGTGTTTCTCGGACGAGCTGAAAGACCTGCCGCTACGGCTCAAGATCCTGAGTGAAGATCTGGTCGCGTTTCGCGACCGGAGCGGGGCCGCGGGGCTCTTGGAATTGCATTGCCCGCACCGCGGCACGTCCTTGGAATTCGGGCTGGTCGGCGATCGGGGGATCCGCTGCTGCTACCACGGCTGGTTGTTCGGGGTCGACGGGACGATTCTCGAAACCCCCGGCGAGCCTGCCGACAGCACCTTGAAGGACCGGCTGTTTCACGGCGCCTACCCGGTCCACGAGGCGAGCGGCATCGTCTTTGCCTATATGGGCCCGCCCGAACTGAAGCCGTCCTTCCCAGTCTACGACACCTATGACCGGCCAGGCTACCGCATGATCCCGGGCCGGAAATACTGTTTTCCGGCGAACTGGCTGCAAATCCATGAAAACACGATGGACCCGGTCCACACCGCGTTTTTGCATACGATCGTCGCCGGGGCGGTGTTCACCGAGGAGTTCGGCGTGTTGCCCGAGCTCGAATATGTCGAGACGCCGATCGGTATGGTCTATGTCGGGACCCGCCGGATCGGCGACAACATCTGGACGCGCATGGTGGAAGTTGTATTGCCCAATCTACAGCAAGTGGCACCGATCTGGGAGACCGGCCGCGAGGAGCGCACATTCAGCGGCCCGATGATGACCCGCTGGGCGGTTCCGATCGACGGCACCAACACGATGCTGATCGAATTCCGCCATGTCTGCGAGACCGACGAGGTGACGACGCCGGCATGGTGGGCCGACCGCGACATCATGCTGCCCGGCCAACTTGCTGCCGATTCCTA
>DATMKU010000088.1:0-2223 GCA_035570935.1 Allostellaceae bacterium | reverse complement strand
TCGGCTCGTGCAAAAGGACCTCGCCGCGACGCTCGAAGCGATCGCCGAAAATGGCCCGAACGGGTTTTACCAGGGCCGCGTCCCGGCTGCCGTCGAAACGGCGAGCCGGGCGAATGGCGGCATCCTGACCGCGCGCGATTTTGCGGATTACACCGCGACCGAGGGTGCACCGCTCACCTGCACTTATCGGGGCTATTTGCTGGTGTCCGCGCCGCCGCCGAGCTCCGGCGGGACGACGATCTGCGAAATCCTGAACATTCTCGAAGGCTACGATCTGAAGCGGCTCGGCTGCCATTCGGCGCGTTCGATCGAGCTGATGGTCGCAGCCATGGGGCGCGGCTATGCCGACCGCAACGCCTTTCTCGGCGACCCGGCCTTTGTCAAAAATCCGCTCGACCGTCTGTTGTCGAAAGGCTACGCCGCCGGCGTCCGCGCTGCGATCGACACCAGCCTCGAAACCCCCTCCTCGGCGCCGGCCGGCCCGCAGGAGAGGGCCGAAACCACGCATTATTCGGTTGTCGACGGGGCTGGCGATGCGGTCGCCGTGACCTATACGATCAACGGCTATTTCGGCGCTGGCGTAGTCGCACCCGGCACCGGCTTTTTGCTAAATAACGAGATGGACGACTTCACCGCCAAACCCGGCTCGCCGAACCTCTATGGCCTGGCGCAGGGTGCGGCCGATGCGGTCGCGCCCGGCAAGCGGCCGCTTTCCTCGATGGCGCCGACCGTGGTCGAAAGGGACGGCCATGTCGTCTTGGCGCTAGGCAG
Organism: Allostellaceae bacterium; assembly: GCA_035570935.1. Classification (GTDB taxonomy): domain Bacteria; phylum Pseudomonadota; class Alphaproteobacteria; order ATCC43930; family CGMCC-115725; genus AP-15. Next base: position 1,452 of record DATMKU010000088.1, on the reverse strand, counting down.
CCCCGGCGGCTCGCGCATCATCACGACGGTGCTCGAAACGCTCTCGAACATCGTCGATTACGGCATGTCCCCGGCGCAGGCGGTCGCGGCCCCGCGGCTCCATTACCAGGGCCAGCCGGACAAGCTGATTTACGAGCGCGGCGGCCTCTCGCCGGAAACGATCGCGACGCTCGTCGACAACGGCTATGCGCTTGCCGCGCAAAAGCCGTGGGGCGCGGTCGAACTGATCGCGAAGGATAAAGGGCGGTTTTTGGGTGTTAACGACGGCCGCCGCCCGGACGGCGCCGCAATCGGGTATTGAGCAGAAAGCCGGGGCATGCGTTTCTCGCCGCGCGTCGACAATTTCTCAGGGCCAGGATCGGGCGCCTGGAGCATCCAGCAGGAAGCAGCGCTGCTGCGCGATAGCGGCCACGATGTGATCTTCCTGACCATCGGCGATCCCGATCAACCGACCCCGGCGCCGGTGATCGAGGCGACAATCGACGCGCTGCGCCGCGGCCGCACAGGCTACGCCCCGACGGTCGGCTATCCGCAATTGCGCGCGGCGATCGCCAAGCGCTTCGCCGATCGCTCCCACCAACCCTGTGCCGCCGAGAATGTCGTCGTGACGCCGGGCGCCCAGGGCGGGCTTTATTGCGCATTGCAATGCGTCGCCGGCCCCGGCGACGAGGTTATCGTGCCCGAGCCGCTCTACGCCACCTACGAGGGTGTCGTCGCCGCGAGCGGTGCCGAGATCGTGACGGTGCCGCTCTCGGCCGAGCGCGGGTTTCATCCCGATCTCGACAATATCGCCGGTGCGGTTACGCCGCGCACGCGGCTCGTCTGGATCAACAGCCCGCACAACCCGACCGGGGCCGTCTTCACGCCCGAAGAGATCGCCGGCATCGCCGAAATCTGCCGCCGGCGCGATCTGTGGCTGGTGTCCGACGAAGTCTACGAAGACCTCGCCTTCACCCGGCCGCATGTCAGCCCATGGTCGTTGCCAGGCATGGCGGAGCGCACGATCGTCGTCTCCAGCCTGTCGAAATCGCATGCGATGCCGGGCTTTCGGCTCGGCTGGATCATCGGCCCGCCGGCTTTGTCGCGGCACCTGTTCGCGCTGCTGCTGTCGATGACCTACGGCAGCCCGCCTTTCATCCAATTGGGGGCGCTGGCGGCGCTCGGCGGCGAACTGCCGGAGGTCGCGGCGTTGCGCCAGGACTATCGCCGGCGCGCCCGGCTGATGACGGGCATCCTCGCCGGCGCGCCGAATTGCCGGCCGATCCCGCCCGAGGGCGGGATGTTCGTATTGCTCGACATTCGCGGCGCCGGGATATCCGCTCGGCAATTCGCCGCCGGCCTGCTCGAAAGCGAGGATGTCGCGGTGTTGCCGTGCGACGCGTTCGGGCCGAGTGCCGCCGGGCATCTGCGCATCTCGCTGACCGAACCCGACGCGCGCCTTGCCGAGGCCGG
>DATMKU010000087.1:0-3803 GCA_035570935.1 Allostellaceae bacterium | reverse complement strand
GCCTTCATGTCGATCAGCGGGCCGATCACCGCACCCGGCTCGAAACCGGCGGCGACCTTCATCGCCCCGGCGGTCTCGGCGAGCCGCTTCGTAAAGGCGTCATAGACGCCGTCCTGCACCAGGATGCGGTTGGCGCAGACGCAGGTCTGGCCGGCATTCCTATATTTGGACGCGATCGCACCCTTGACCGCCATTTCGATGTCGGCGTCGTCAAAGACGATGAACGGCGCGTTGCCGCCCAATTCCATCGAGGTCTTCTTGACCGTCGCGGCACACTGCTCCATCAGCAACTTGCCGATCTCGGTCGAGCCGGTAAAGGTCAGTTTGCGGACGATCGGGTTTGAGGTCATCTCGCCGCCGATCTCCTTGGCGCCGCCGGTCACGCACGAAAAGACGCCCTTAGGCACCCCGGCGCGCTCGGCCAGCTCGCACAGCGCCAAGGCCGAGTAGGGTGTCGCGGAGGCCGGCTTCAGCACCATCGTGCAGCCCGCGGCCAAGGCCGGGCCGCATTTGCGGGTGATCATCGCCGCCGGGAAATTCCACGGGGTGATCGCGGCGGTGACGCCGATCGGCTCCTTGGTGACGACGATGCGCTTGTCGGCCATGTGCGCCGGGATCGTGTCGCCATAGATGCGCTTGCCCTCCTCGCCGAACCACTCGATAAACGCGGCGGCATAGGCGATCTCGCCGCGCGACTCGCTCAAGGGCTTGCCCTGCTCGGCGGTCATCAGGGTGGCGAGATCCTCCTGGTTCGCCATCATCAGATCGTACCAGCGGCGCAGGATGTGGGCGCGCTCCTTCGCGGTCTTGGCGCGCCAGGCGGGCAGCGCCCGGTCGGCCGCCTCGATCGCGCGGCGGGTCTCCTCGGCGCCCATTTTCGGCACGGTGCCGAGGGCCTCGCCGGTCGCCGGGTCCTCGACCCGGATCGTTGCACCCGACATCGCGTCGAGCCATTTGCCGTCGATGTAGCATTGCTGACGGAACAGCTTTGGATCCGAAAGCTTCATCGCGCACACCTCCCTCATACGGTAAACAGTAGGTACGGCCGGCCCCGGTCTTTGGCAAGATTGCCGGGGGGCGCGCGAATTGAGGAGGCGGTCCCGATGACGACCCCGACAGAACCGGCGAGCAGGATGGTGACGGTCAACAATCTGGCTTTGCGCTACCTCGAATGGGGCGAGCCCGCTGCTCCGCCGATCGTCTGCGTCCACGGCTACACCGGGAGTGCCGAGGCGTTCAACGCGCTCGGCCGTTACCTGCAAGATCGCTTTCGCATCCTTGCCCTCGACGTCCGCGGTCACGGCGAGAGCGCCTGGTCCCCGGCCGAAGCCTACCGATACGCCGACCAGGCCGGCGATCTGGCGGCGTTTGCCGACCGGCTCCAGCTCGAAAAGTTTGTCCTGATCGGAACCTCGATGGGCGGCATTATCGCGATGGCCTACGCCGCCCGGCATGCGGGGCGGCTCGCGGGCCTGGTGGTCAACGATATCGGGCCAGAAGCCGAGGCCGGCACCCAACGCATCACCCAGATGGTCGGCAGCCGGCCGGACGAGTTCGCGACCCTCGAAGAGGCGATGGCGTATCGCCGGCAGATGTCGCCGATCGTCGCCGGGCGCAGCGCCGAGGACCAGCGCGAACTGGCGCGGGGCGTATTGCGCCAACGCCCGGACGGCAGGTGGGGCTGGAAGATGGACCCGGCCTATATCAGGCAGCGGGTCGAGCAGGGGCCGCCGGCACGGCCGCCGCTGTGGCCGGCCTTGTCGGCGCTCCCCTGCCCGGCGCTGGTGGTGTGGGGAACCGAGAGCGACGTGCTCTCTGAAGCGCAGGCGCGGCGGATGGTCGAGACGCTGCCGCACGGCGAACTGGTCGGCGTGTCCGGCATCGGGCACGCACCAACCCTGGTCGAGCCGGCGGTGCTGGCGGCGCTCGACCATTTCCTCGGAGATTTCCGCGCCGCTTGAAATCGGCGAGTTCGCAGCGGGCATGGCGGAAAGTGCCGGGAGAATTGACCGACATGATCGCCGCTGACGCCATCCTGGCGGCGCATGTCGCGATCATCCTGTTCAATCTGTTCGGGCTGGTTGCGGTTCCGCTCGGCGCAGTCTGTCATTGGCGGTTCGTGCGCATTCGCTGGTGGCGGGTAGTGCACATTCTGCTGCTGGCGGCGGTCGCGGTGCAGGCACTGGCGGGCCGCGCCTGCATCCTGACCCTGTGGCAGGCCGATCTTGCCGGCGGTGCGGCGGATCGCGCACCGCTGATCGCCCGCTCGCTCGAACGAGCGATCTACTGGCCGTTGCCGATCTGGGTCTTTGCGGCGCTCTACATCGCGGTCCTCGGCTATGCGGTGGCGCTGTTTTGGCTGGTGCCGCCGCGGCGGAAGCGGGTTTTGCGCTCGCGGCCTCGTCCGCCGGTTTCTTACAACTGACATGAAAGCGTGATATTCGGGCGAAAGACGGGCGGCGGCACGGCCGCGCCCGCGACCGGGGGACGGCGATGGCAGTGTTCAGGCAAAGCCGGCGGCGCTTTTTGCAATCGGTTACGGCGACCGGCGGCGCGGCATTTTTCGCCTCGCGCCTGCCGGCGCAGGTGCGCGCCGCGACGTCCGCTGGGCCAGACCTTCAGGGTCTGCGCGACAAGATCGACCACATCGTCGTGATCTATCAGGAAAACCGTAGCTTCGATCACTATTTCGGGGCCTATCAGCCGCCCGGCGGCGGTGCCGTAGCAAACCTGCTCGACCGCGAAGGGCAGGTCGACGCCCGCTTTACCGGACTGCAAACAAACCCCGCGGGCGTGCCCTACGGCTATTTGCCGGTGCCGTTTCAGGTGCCGGGCTTTGCCGATGCGTTGCTCGACAACCGGCCGTTTCATCTGACCCCGTACATCGCGCCGGACGCCAACGTCTTATGGGACCCGTCGCATCATTTCTTTCGCATGTTCGCGCAGATCGACCACGGCAAGATGGACCGCTTCGTGGCACTGGCACTGACCGGCAAGCACGTCTTTTTCGACAAGGGGCCGGGCAGCGACGCGGTCGCGATGATGCTTGCCCAGTCGACGCCGTCGGGCGCGGTGCTCGGCTATTACACGCGCGAGGACTTGCCGCATTACCATCATCTGTCCGACGAATACGTGTTGTACGATCATTTCTTTCAGGCGATGTCGGGCGGATCGACCGGCAACGCCCTCTATCTGGCGGCGGCGCGCTCAGCCCAGTGGTCAAAGCCGCCGGCGGCCAAGACCGGGAGCCTCGACCCGCCGGTTTTCGACAAGCCCTATGACAAGGCCGGTATATTGATCAACGACGTGGCCCCGGTGAACGGCCCGACCGAGACGTTTATGGGGTCGCTCGACCTGGCCCCGCCGCCCGAGGAGCAGACCTATCCGAATATCGGCGACCGGCTCGACGCCGCCTCGCTCGGTTGGGCCTGGTATAACGAGGGCTGGAACGCGGTCAAATCGTGGGCGCTGAAAACCGCGTTCGGCGCCGGCGACGGCTCGGTCGTCGTCGACACGCCCGGGCTTTATCTGTCGCACCACAACCCATTCCAGTACTACCCGAGCTGGTTCGCAAACGTCAGGGCCGGCCGGATGCGCGACAGCGAGGATTTCCTCGAGGATTTGAAGACGGGCCGGCTGCCGCGGGTGTCTTTCCTGAAGGCGACCGGCGGGCGCGACGAGCACCCGGCGGAATCAGCGCCGCGCTGGGGCGAAGCATGGGTGATGGGGCTTCTGAAAGCGCTCGGTGCCAGCCGGCTGTGGGAGAAGACCGCAATCATTGTTACCTATGATGAAGGCGGCGG
>DATMKU010000086.1:0-3267 GCA_035570935.1 Allostellaceae bacterium | reverse complement strand
CCGGCGCTCGCTTGCTGCCGGTGTCAGCATCAGAAGGGCGGCGGCTCTACACCATGTCGGGATTAGCACCGTTCAGCGAATAAAAAATCTCACGGCACAAGTTGGTAAATAGACGGGCGGCAGTGGTAGTAGCCGATGCCGCCCCAAGGCTCTCGTAAATCCGGAGTAAGCCCCCAGCGGGCGACTTCATAGGTGTGCCGCAGCGCGGCATGACCGGGAGAAGGGGTCAGATGCAACAGGCTGCGACGGCAGAGGTGCGCCTTGATAAACACAAAGCAGCGAGTTTCGGCCCAGCGGGGCCGAGCATCTTGCCGTTTTGGCTGTCAACGAAGCCGGCTGCGATCGAATTTCGTTGCTGCGGGACACCTCAGGGACGGAAGATCGCGACCAACAACTTCGGTATCCGGGAAATGTCGGATGAAATAGCCCGCCGAGAGCAGCGCCGTAGCGCTGTTCCGCTATAATCCGCGACGTACCTTGCCGGCCGGCCCATCCCTGCGACCGGTTGAGTGCCGCTCGGAGGCGGCGCCATGCGTTTTCCGATCGGGTTGAAGATCTTTGGCATCGCGGTCGGGCTGCTGATCCTGATGGCGGCAGCGGCGCTGCTGAGTCTGCGGATGACGCGAACCGTCGACAGCCAGCTTGCGATCATCGATCAGAACTATTTCCCGGCCTATGTCGCGCTCGCCCAGGCCAATATTCGCTCCGTTGAAGAATCGGCCTATGTCCGTCGGCTGTTGCTGGCGATCGCCGAACCCGGGGATAACGCCGCGAAACTCGATCAGCTGCGCCAGCAGGTCGCAACCACCGGCAAGACCAGCGACGAACGGATCGCCGATGCACGCCGATACATCAACCGGCAGATCGCCGATCCGCTCGATTTTGACGACAACATCGCGCTGGCCCGGCTGGACGACAAGATCGAGGACCTGCAGGAGGAACGGCGGCGTTACGAGGGGGTCCTCGGCAAATTGCTCGGCGCCGCCGAGGCGGGCAACAAACCGGTGGCCGGCGAATTGCTCGGCGAATTGGACGATCTGCGCGACGATTTCGACCGCAAGATCGACGCCGCCCGCAACGAGATGCGCCGCCTCGCGGGTGCTGCCGTTATCGGCACGCGCGCCTACCAGCGGCGCGTCGTCACGATTGGCGTGGCATTGCTGGCGATTGCGGCGCTGCTTGGCCTTACTGTCGCCGCCCTCGTCACCCTCGGTCTGGTGCGCCCCGTGCGCCGCCTGCTGCTCGGCACCGCCGCCGTCGAGCACGGCGCGCTCGATACAGTCGTCCCGGTTACCTCGCGCGACGAAATCGGCTCGCTGACCCAGTCCTTCAACAGCATGGTCGGCGAGCTGCGGGTCAAGGCGCGGATCCGCGACACCTTCGGCAAATATGTCGATCCGCGCATCGTCGCGGGGCTGCTGGACCGGCCGGAGCTGACCGAGGCCAAAGGCTCGCGTCGCGAGATGACGATCTTGTTTTGCGACATGAAGGGGTTCACCGCCCTCAGCGAGGGCATGACGCCGGCGGCACTGGTCAATGTGCTGAACCGGTACATAACCGTGATGTCCGAGCCGGTGCGCTGCAATAACGGCATCATCGACAAGTATATCGGCGACGGGATCATGGCCTTTTGGGGCCCGCCCTTCACCGGCACGGACGATCATTCCGGGCCCGCTTGTCTGGCCGCACTCGATCAGCTCGCCGGCCTTGCCGGATTCCGCGCCGAGCTCCCCGAGATCACCGGTCTCAGGCGCGGCTTTCCCGAGGTCGATATCCGCATCGGCATCGCCACCGGCGATGTGGTCGTGGGCAATATCGGTTCGGAGCAGACGCGCAACTACACGGTGATCGGCGATACCGTCAATTTGGCCTCGCGCCTGGAGGCGGCCAACAAGACTTATGGCACGCGTGCGCTCGTCAGTGAAGGAACCAACCGTTTCGCCGCCGATTTGGTGGAGACCCGCGAGATCGATCAGGTCTTGGTCGTCGGCAAGACCGAGCCGCAACGCGTCTTCGAATTGCTCGGTCGCAAAGGCGAAGTCAGTGGCGAGCGCTTGGCGCTGCGCGATGCCTTTGGCGCCGCACTCGCCGCCTATCGGCGCAAGAACTGGGGGGAGGCGCGCGCCGGCTTTGAGGGTTGTCTCGAGATCGTGCCCGGTGACGGACCGAGCACGGCGTTGCTCCGCCGCATCGCGCAGTTCTGTACCACCGCACCCGGCCTCGACTGGGACGGCGTGTGGTCGCTGACGGAAAAGTGAGCCCCGGCTGAGATCATTTCGTCCGGTCAGAGCCCGTTTAAATGACTGCTTTCAAGCCATGGGTATCAAAGGCCGCGCAAATCTGGAACCGCAGAAATCCACCCAACTGAGCCGATCCCGACGAATACCGCGAACGGCAGGTGTGGGGCAGGAAGAGCCGTTCCGAATGCGAAGCCGAGTGACCCAGAAGGGGTCGCAAGCGGCCGTTGCCGATAAAAAGACAAGCAGGCGGGGAAGTGCATCACAACCTATTCCCGAAGATGCGCCGGCCGCAATCCGGTCTATCAGCTAGCGGCACAGACACTCGGCGCGCGCCTTGCGGTCGCTGACGCATGACCGCAACCCACGATTGATACAGGACGTTATCACTAGCAAGATCGGGCGGGGTGTTCGTTTCGAAAATTATCCGGCGGCCGTTTTTGAAAGATAACTGGCGCCGCATGGTACTGACGCGGACGTGCCCGCCGGTCCGCTTTCGCGGTCGAAGAATTAAGGCGTCCGTTTTGTCGTGGTCGCTCCGGAATTTCCGGAAATGCCGCGGATGTGACCGCTCATGGTCGGTTTTCCGGACAGCTCTCAGCGGCAATTCCGGCACCCGTCCCGCCGCGTCACCAGCCGCCGGACGGTGACCTTTCCTCTTAAACCGCTTTTAGCCGCGACGTTCGGCGATGATGTGCCAGTGGTGCGAGCCGGGTCGCCGCTCCTGCAGTTGCTGGCTGAGAGTGAGCAGATCAAAGCCGGCAAGCAGACCGACGAGCGTCACGGCATCGCAATAGCAATGTGGGTGGCCTTTTCGCTCGAGCTGGTCGATGACGAAAGTGTCGGGAGCGATCGCGCGGCCAATGCCGTAATTCGCATCGCGGGTCGAGAGCACCGTCGCCTGCAGCAGCCCGGCGGGCCGCAACACTCGCCAGATCTCGCCGAGACGGCGGCCGAGGTCGCCCAGCGTACCGTGATGGATCACATTCCACGACAGGACGTAATCGAAGCCGCCGTCGGGAAACGGCAA
>DATMKU010000085.1:0-3098 GCA_035570935.1 Allostellaceae bacterium | reverse complement strand
CGAGCGATCTTGAGCACTGCTCCTTTGCCGGGAGAATCGGGACTCTAGTGAGCCGGAGGCCTCGCATGCGGGGCCCGCGAGATTGCCGGCTCTCGCGCAACCGGCACTGGACCCTCGCCGTCGGAACGCCGACATTGGCGGCAGCGTTGCGCAACAAGGCTCGATGACCCGACATGACCGATAACCCGTTTTTTGAAACCTGGGACACGCCGTTTGGCATCCCGCCCTTCGACCGCATTCGGCCTGGGCACTTTCCGCCGGCCTTTGACCGCGGCATGGCGGAGCAGCTGGCCGAGATTGCGGCCGTCGCCGGCGCGTCGTGGCCGCCGAGCTTTGCCGACACGGTCGAAGCCCTGGAGCGCAGCGGGCAGCTGCTCGACCGGGTGAGCCGGGTTTTTTCCAACCTCGATGCGAGCGACACCAATCCGGCGCTCGAAGCGATCGCCCGCGACTTTGCGCCAAAACGCGCGCAGCACCAGATGCGGATCGCGCTCGACTCCCGGCTGTTCGCGCGCATCGCCGATCTTTATGCCCGGCGCGCCGAATTGGGGCTCGCCGCGGACCAGCTACGTCTTCTCGAACGCCACCATCTGCGCTTTGTGCGCAACGGCGCGCTGCTCGGCCCCGACCAACAGGCGCGCATGGCGGCGCTCGCCGAGCGGCTGGCGACGTTGCACACCTTGTTCGGCCAGAACGTGTTGCACGACGAGCGCGAATGGCGGCTGGTGCTCGACGCGGCCGATCTCGACGGCCTGCCCGATTTTGTTTGCACCGCCGCGGCGCACGCGGCCGAAGAGCGCGGCCTCGGCGGGCAATACGTCGTCGGCCTCGCGCGCTCGTCGATCGAGCCGTTTCTGACCTTTTCGACCCGCCGCGATTTGCGCCGCACCGCGCACCAGGCGTGGACCGCGCGCGGAACCCATCCGGGGGCGGCCGACAACACGCCCTTGATCCGCGAGATCATGGCGTTGCGCGCCGAGCAGGCAAGGCTCCTCGGCTACGCTCACTTCGCCGCCTACCGGCTCGATGATTCAATGGCCAAGACCGACGCGGCGGTCGAGCATCTGTTGCGGCAAGTGTGGACGCCGGCCAAGGACAAGGCACGCGAGGAGCGCACCGCTTTGGAGGCCGCCGCTCGCGCCGAGGGGTTGAACGAGCCGATCGAAGTGTGGGATTGGCGTTACTACGCCGAGAAGGTCCGGCAGGCTCGATACGATCTCGACGAGGCCGAGGTGAAGCCGTACTTCGTCCTCGACAACATGGTGCAGGCGGCGTTCGACAGCGCCGGCCGCCTGTTCGGGCTGAGCTTTACCGGCCGCCCCGACCTGCCGATGTATCATCCCGATGTCCAGGTTTGGGAGGTGCAGGACCGCGAGGGCGGCCATGTCGGGCTATTTCTGCACGACAATTTCGCCAGGCCCGGCAAGCATTCAGGGGCGTGGTCGAGCCGTTTCCGCGACCAGCACAATCTCGACGGCTGGGTGGCGCCGATTGTCGTCAACAACAACAATTTCGCCGGGTCGAATTCGGGTGGGGGCGAGCCGACCCTCTTAAGCTTTGACGACGCCGAGACCCTGTTCCACGAATTCGGCCACGGCCTGCACGCGCTGTTGAGCCGGGTGCGCTATCCCTCGCAATCCGGCACCGCGGTGCGCCGCGACTTTGTCGAGTTCCCGTCGCAGATTTTCGAGCACTGGATGTCGGCGCCGGAGAATCTGCGGCGTTATGCGCGCCATTACCAAACCGGCGAGGCGATTCCCGAAGCCTTGCTGCAGCGGCTATTGGCGGCGCGCCATTTCAACCAGGGTTTTGCGACGGTCGAATACACCGCCTCGGCGCTGATCGACCTCGAGCTGCACCGCGATCCCGAGCCCGAAAAGATCGACCCCGACGAATTCGAGCGCGCGTTCCTCGAGCGCTACGATGTGCCGCGCGAGATTGGCTTGCGCCACCGCCCGGCGCATTTCCAGCATCTCTTTGCCGGCGGCGGCTATGCGGCCGGGTATTACGCCTATCTTTGGGCCGAGGTGCTAGACGCCGACGGCTTTGCCGCCTTTATCGAGACCGGCGACGTTTTCGATCCGGCGTTGGCGGCGCGCCTCAAGGACATCTACAGCGCCGGCGACACCCGCGACCCGATGGAGCTCTACCGCGCCTTTCGCGGCCGCGACCCCGAAATCGGGCCGCTGCTGCAACATCGCGGACTGGCGGCCAGCGAATAAACCAGCCCGGCTCGTGCGAGGCGGGTCGCGGTGAACTGCCCGACCGCGGCCCAGATGCTTCGGTCTAGCCAACTAGCGTAAAGACCGCTCGGTGATCCGCTCGGCCCATCGAACCGAGTCGCCGTGCCCAACGACGCTCACGCATCCGGCAGGGTGAAGACGGTGCAGGGCGCGGCGATGCCGCGCAGCACGTGTTCGCCCAGCGGCACCAGCGGCGTCGTGGTCTCGGCGGCGACCGCACCCGAGATCAGCACTGACCGGCCGAGCGGCCGGCACAGCCCCTCCAGCCGGCTGACCAGGTTGACCGCGGGGCCGATGGCGGTGAAATCCAGCCGGTCGGCAGCACCGATATTGCCCCACAGCATCTCGCCGAGATGGAGAGCGGCGCCGAAGGGCAGCGGCGGCAGCCCTTGCGCCTCCCGCACCATATCGAGATGGGCCATGCCGGCGCGGGCGGCGACGACGGCGCGCAGCGCCGCCGCGCAGGCTTCGGCCGGCGCGCCGGTGACCGGGAAAATCGCCAGAAGGCCGTCGCCGATGAACTTCAGCACCTAGCCGCCGAAGGCGTGCACCGCCCCGGCGACGCGGTCGAACCAAGCGTCGAGGACGGCGATCATCGCCGCGGGCTCCGTCGCCTCGGAGAGCGCGGTGAAGTCGCGCAGATCGGCGCAGAGTAGCGCGGCGCGGATGGTCTCTCCGGTGCCGCGGCGAAGTGCTCCGGCCTGCACCCGGGCGGCACTGCGCCGGCCGAGATAGGCCTCGAGCAACGCGGCCAGCGCCGTCCGCGCGGCGAGGGCGGCCAGGGGCGCGGCGACAAAGCGCGCGGCCTGGCGCAGCCGGCCGGCCTCGGCGGGGCCGAACCGCCGGGTCCCGGCC
>DATMKU010000084.1:0-53967 GCA_035570935.1 Allostellaceae bacterium | reverse complement strand
TCATTTGGGATCGCCGGCGGGGACGCGAACAGCTGCGCCACGCATTCCCAGGCCCGCCGCCAAGTCCGGCAGATCGCCAGGTAGCGTTGCCCGATGCGGCCTCGAAAGCATCGAGTTCGGCGGCGCACCGCCGACGCTGCTCGGTTCGGGACGAGGAGCGCCGGTGCAGGAAAGCCCCAGATCGCAGGCAGCGGGGGGCATCCCGCCGTGCTCGCCGCTTCCGGCGCCGCTTCACCAGATTGCATCCTGGATTCAGGAACAGGTGCCGCCGCGCGGGTAGCCCCTTATATTCTCCGTTGAAAAGAACGGTGGAGCCCCCCCTTGCCACTCGACATCCTGCCCAGCGTCTGCCCGCACGACTGCCCGAGCGCTTGCGCGCTGGAGGTCGAGCGTATCGACGGAAGCCGCATCGGGCGGATCCGCGGAGCCGCTTCCCAGACCTATACGCACGGCGTCGTCTGCGCCAAGGTTGCGCGCTATGCCGAGCGCCAGCACCATCCCGACCGGCTGTCGCAGCCGTTGCGCCGGATTGGCGACAAGGGCGTCGGCCGTGCCGCCTTTTCCCCGATTTCGTGGGACGACGCGCTCGACGAGATCGCCGAGCGGCTGAGCCGCGCCGCGCAGCGCCACGGCTCGGAAGCGGTGTGGCCCTATTATTATTCCGGCACGATGGGGCTGGTGCAGCGCGACGGCATCAACCGGCTGCGCCACGCGATGCGCTATTCGCGCGAGGATCTGACGATCTGCAGCATGCTGACCGGCACCGGCTGGGTTGCCGGGGTCGGCGCGCGGCGCGGCATCGATGGGCGCGAGATCGCGAAATCCGATCTGATCGTGGTCTGGGGGGGTAACCCGGTCTCGACCCAGGTCAATGTGATGACGCATGTCGCGATCGCCAGGCGCGAGCGCGGCGCGAAGCTCGTCGTCGTCGACCCTTACCGCACCGCCAGCGCCGAGGCCGCCGATCTGCATTTGGCGCCGCTGCCCGGCACCGATGGTGCTCTCGCCTGTGCGGTGATGCACGTGCTGTTCAAGGAAGGCTACGCCGACCGCAATTACCTGGCGCGCTTCAGCGACGACCCCGACGGCCTCGAGGCCCATCTCGCGGCCCGCGACCCCGCCTGGGCGGCGGCGATCACCGGCTTGTCCGCCGACGCGATCGTCGATTTCGCGCGGCTCTACGGCCGCACCAAGCGCAGCTACATCCGCGTCGGCTACGGCTTTTCGCGCTCGCGCAACGGCTCGGCACAGCTCTTCGCGGTGACCTGTCTGCCGACCGTAACCGGGGCGTGGCAATACGAGGGCGGCGGCGCGCTACAGTCGAACCATGGTCTGGTGCCGCTCGACCACACCCTGCTCGAAGGGCTCGACCTGCTCGACCCGTCGACCCGCATCCTCGACCAGTCGCGCATCGGGCCGATCTTGGCGGGCGACCGTCGCGACCTCGGCGACGGGCCGCCGGTCGCCGCGCTCTTTATCCAGAACACCAACCCGATGGTCGTCGCACCGGAATCGGGGCTCGTGCGCCGGGGTTTTGCCCGCGACGATCTGTTCGTCTGCGTCCACGAGCAGTTCCTGACCGAAACCGCGGCGATGGCGGACATCGTTCTGCCGGCCACGACGTTTCTCGAACACGACGATTTCTACACCGCCGGCGCTCACACCTATCTGCAACTGAGCCGCGCGATCCTGCCGCCCTATGGCGAATGCCGCTCGAACCACGATGTGATCTGCGCGCTTGCCGGCCGCCTCGGCGCATGTCATCCGGGCTTCGGGATGACGCCGCTCGAATTGATCGACCGCACCCTGCGCGCGAGCGGGCTGGCCAGCGTCGCCGAATTTCCGGCCGATGGCTGGCTCGATTGCTGCCCGCCGTTCGAGACCGCGCATTTTCTCGACGGCTTTGGCCACGCCGACAAGAAATTCCATTTCCGCGCCGACTGGGCGGCGCTCGGCCATGACCACACGCGGCTGCCCGCGTTTCCCGATCATGTCGCGGTCACCGACGACGGCGATCCCGAACGGCCGTTCCGCCTTGTCGCCGCACCTTCGCGCTCGTTTTTGAACACGAGCTTTAACAACACCCCGTCGGGCATCGCCCGCGAGGGCCGCCCGACTGCCCTCCTCCACCCCACAGCACTCGCCGGTCTCGGCCTCGCCGACGGCGACCGGCTGCGCATCGGCAACGGCAAGGGCAGCGTCGTCGTCCATGCCCGCGCCTTTGACGGGTTGCAGCGCCGCGTCGTCATTGTCGAGGGGGTGTGGCCCAATCACGCGTTTGAGGAAGGGATCGGGATAAATTTATTGACCAGCGCCGATCCGGGACTGCCGCGCGGCGGCGCTGTTTTCCACGATACGTCGGTGTGGCTCCTCCCGGTCTGAGGAACAGCGATGAGCGACGATGGCAAAGCGCTTCCGACCGAACGGCATTCGGCCGAGATCGCCGATTTTCTCGACAAGCTGAAAGAGGCGCCGGCGCGCCCCGGCGGCGGGCGCGGGCGGTTGATCTTCGCGCTCGACGCCACCGCCAGCCGCGAGCCGACCTGGGACCGCGCCTGCCACATCCAGGGTGAGATGTTCGAGGCGACGGCAGCGTTGGGCGGGCTCGAAATCCAGCTCGTCTTTTATCGCGGCTTTGCCGAATGCAAAGCCGGCCGCTGGGTGACGAGTGCTGCCGAACTGCACCGCATCATGCGCTCGGTCCATTGCGCCGGGGGCGAGACCCAGATCGAGCGGGTGCTGAGTCACGCCATCCGCGAGACCAACAAGCGCCGGGTCAACGCGCTTGTCTTTGTCGGCGACGCGATGGAGGAAAAGGTCGACCGGCTGTGCCGGCTCGCCGGCGAACTCGGGCTGCTCGGCGTGCCGATCTTTTTGTTTCATGAAGGCCGCGACCCGACCGCGGCGGCGGCGTTCAAGCAAATGGCGAGCCTGTCGCGCGGCGCGTATATGAGCTTCGATCTCGCCAGCGCCGAGCGGCTCAAGGAATTGCTCGCGGCGGTCGCGGTTTACGCCGCGGGCGGCTACCGCGCGCTCGCCGTCTATGGCGCAGGCAAGAGCGGTGAGGTGCTGCAACTGACCTCCCAGCTCAAAAAGTAAGCGGCGGCGATGCTGTTCCTCTTTGGCGGCGTCGCGCTCCTCGGCGGGTTCCTGCTGCTCGTCTATCTGTTTGCCAACGCCGATCCGGTGCGGCTCGCCCGCAACCTCAAATGGACCGGCATCGGCCTTGCTGCGTTCGCGGTAATAGCGTTGTTCCTGTTCCCGCCGGCGCGCGAAATCGCGGCATTGCTGTTTCCGCTCGCGTTGTCGATGCCGCTATTGGCCCGCTTCCGCAGCCTCCTCGACCGTTTTCGTAAGCCTCGCGGCGGCCAGAGTTCGACGGTCGCGACCGATTTTCTGCGCATGACCCTCGACCACGACACCGGCACGATGACCGGCACGGTGTTGCGCGGCCAGTTCGCCGGGCTTCGCATCGAAGAGATGGGCGTCGGCGATTTGCTCGCCTTGTTGCGCGAGTGCCGGGCGGCGGACGAGGAAGGCGCGCGGCTGCTCGAAGCCTATCTCGACCGCCTGCACCCCGACTGGCGCGACGAACTGGCGGGCGGCCGGGCGGGCTCAGCCGGGGGCGGCGCGGGAACCGGCGGGGCGGGAACCAGGGGGGCGGGAAGCAGCGGCGCGCGATCGGCGCGCGGCGACATGACCGTCGACGAGGCCTACGCGATCCTCGGCCTGTCCGCCGGCGCCACCCCCGACCAGATCAAGGAGGCGCATCGCCGGCTGATGGTCAAACTGCATCCCGACCACGGCGGCTCGGGCTATCTCGCGACCCAGATCAACCGCGCCCGCGACGTGCTGCTGCGGAGCCGCTAGCAAATGTTCGCCGCCTTCATGCCCCCGCACCCCGAGCTCCAAACGCTTTACATAGCCGCTTGCCCCTCACCCTCCCGCTGCGCGGGTCCAGCCCTCTCCCCGCGAGCGGGGAGAGGGCTGGGGTCAGGGGCTGCCGCCGGGGACGCTACACGCAGTCGAAAAAGGCAAAACGTTCGCCGACGCCGAGGCCTTCTTGGTAGGTCTTGCGCAATTTCGCGATTTTGCCATGCGCGGCGCAGGCGTTTTTGGCCAGTTCGGTCGCTTGGTCGAGGCCGTTCATGATGCCGTCGTAACGGACCGAGACATGGGTGTCCGAGCCCTCGATGATCTGCACCGGATCGCAGGCGGTCTGGGTCAACAGGGCAGCGAGCAAGACAATCCGGCCGGCCGCCGGCGTCAGCCGCAATCGAGCCTTCTCGCCATTGCGCTTCTGCCGCCGCGTGGCATGCAGTATCTTTTGTTTATGATATGCAAGGTCCATGATTCATCCGGTGCCCCGATCGCGGCCCCGTCCGACAAGACGCGGCCGAAAATCGCCTGCTCTCTATCGCGGCTCCGTCATGGCCTGACAAGCCGGCATTATGGCGGCGCGCCAGCCGGGCGCGCCAGCGCTGTCGAGGGCCGCGCATGCGCCTGACCTTGTCGCGTCAGTCGCTGGTGCCGTTCGTCGTCGCGTGCGCGATGTTCATGCAAAATCTCGACTCGACGGTGATCGCGACGGCATTGCCGACGATCGCGCGCTCGCTCGGCGAAAGCCCGCTCCGCCTCAACGTCGCGATCACCTGCTATCTGTTGAGCCTCGCCGTGTTCATCCCAATCAGCGGCTGGACCGCGGACCGGTTTGGCGCACGCCGCGTCTTCAGCTTTGCGATCGTGGTTTTCACCCTGGGCTCGATCGGCTGCGGGGTTTCGAATTCGCTGTCGGCGCTGGTCGCGGCCCGCATCCTTCAGGGCATGGGTGGTGCCTTGATGGTGCCGGTCGGGCGGCTGGTTCTGTTGCGGACGGTGCCGAAATCCGACCTCGTGCGGGCGATGTCGTTTGTCAGCGTCCCGGCGCTGATCGGCCCGGTCATGGGGCCGCCGGTCGGCGGCTTTATCGTCACCTACGCTTCGTGGCGGTGGATCTTTTTCATCAACATCCCGATTGGGATATTGGGCATCATTCTGGTCAACCTGCTGGTCGGCGATTTGAAGGAAACCGGGCGGCGGCCGCTCGACCGCAGCGGCTTCATGCTGACCGGGGTCGGTCTCGCCTCCCTCGCGTTCGGTTTTGAGAATGTCGGCCGCGGCGCCTTGCCGACCGCGGCGGTGATCGGGCTTTTGGCGCTGGGCGTGATTTGTCTCACGCTTTACGTCCGCCATGCCCGGCGCGTATCGCATCCGATCATCGACCTGGCGTTGTTCAGCATTCCAACCTACGCGTCAGCCTCGGTCGGCGGCTTCTTGTTCCGGATGGGGCTCGGCGCGTTGCCGTTTTTGTTGCCGCTGATGCTGCAGGTCGGGTTCGGGCTCAGCGCCCTGCATTCAGGTCTGCTGACGTTCGCGAGTGCCGCCGGGGCGATGCTGATGAAGACCTCGGCGGTGCGAATTCTGCGCACCTTGGGTTTTCGCATCGTGCTGGTCGGAGATGCCGTGATCAGCGCCGGGTTTTTGTTCGGCTACAGCCTGTTCCGGCCGGACACGCCGCATTTCGTCATCTTTGTGGCGCTGCTGATCGGCGGCTTTTTCCGCTCGCTGCAAATGACCAGCATCAACACCCTGGGCTATGCCGACGTGCCGCCGGCGATGCTGAGCCGCGCCACCAGCCTGACGAGCATGGCGCAGCAATTGTCGCAAACCGCCGGCGTCGCCACCGCGGCACTGATGCTGCACACGGTGCTGACCCTGCGCGGCGGCACGAGTTTGTCGGCGCCCGATTTCTACCCGGTGTTTGTCGGGGTCGCGATGATCTCGCTGTTGTCGGTTCCGTTCTTTCTCAAGATGTCGCCCGACGCCGGCGCCGAAGTCAGCGGCCGCGCTCCGGCGCGGTAGTGGGCATTCATCCACTTTACGCCCCGCCGTCTCGACCCCTGATCAGCCTGTCGTGGAACGGGCACCCTCGTGAAACGCGCGACGTAAAGTCGACCGGATGCAAGAATTTTCTGCATATGAGATTCCCAGTACAATCGAGCATCGCCTTAGCTTGATCCGCTTGAAGCGGACCGCTTTGCAAGGTGACTACTCGCCACGAGACCGTCACCGGAGCATCCACCACCGAACAATTAAAGTCTGTCTCGAAAATTGGCTGCATCTGTCTCCTACACTTGGGATAAATTGGTTACACGAATCATTTTGCCGTCTACCCCGAAGAGGATTGCCGCGTGCGCCCCACCTCCTACACCTATAGCCGTACCATAGACATAATACCATTGAAGGACTTGGCTGCCGTCTGCGTTCGTGCTTACAGATATTGGTTTCCCTAGTTTTGCGATAGCGTCTTGTTCTGTAGACGAACCAGGAATCAGCTGATTTATTGCCGACGCGTCGAAGCGTTGCCCTTGCTGTTGATAAACACATCCTGAAAGGACGAAAAGCGTCAGGAGAATACTAATGAACTGGGAACGGTTGCGGCAGCGAGGAAGAGGGTCCGTTAGTGTTAGTCCTTGAGTCATGATTTCTCCTTCCCTCCTGTTAATTGGTCGTTGCTTCGCTGAGATTTGTTCAAGGATTTTGGAAGCTTGTTCGATTAAGTGGTTCGGACGCCCTATTCGGCATGTCCGGCGTTGGATAACCGATTGGTAGTCAAAATCCCGTCCAATCGCGCGGTGCAGCGCGAGTTCTATCGCGTCTTGGTTGGCGTGGACTCCCTTCTGAAGATGGCGAAGGACGCCGGCGCCGAAGTCAGCGGCCGCGCTCCGGCGCGCTGAGCCGATCGATTACGCCTCCGGCTCCTGCGCGGCGGCGAGTTCGGCGTCCTTGGCTTGGACGCGGGCGGCGGCGGGGCGGGAGCCGACGCGGTTCACGTAAGCCGTGATCTCCGGCAATTTGGGGACCAGTCCAAACATTGTCGTCCAGCCGAGGGCGGTGCCCCACAGCACGTCCGCCGCGGTAAACCGTTCGCCGAGCAGGTATGGCCCGTTGGTGAGCTCGGCCACCACGGTGTTCAGCATCGTGTCGTAGTCGCCGTAGGGCGACATCGTTTGCGGCGCCGGTTCGTGCTTGGCGGCGCGGTCGACCACCGCCGGCTCGAAGCAGGCGGCGTAGAACACCATCCAGCGCAGGTAGGGGCCACGCAGCGGATCGCCGATTTGAGGCGCCAGCCCCGCTTTGGGAAACAGATCGGCGAGATAGAGGTAGACCGCGACCTGCTCGGTGATGATCGCATCGCCGTGGCGCAGCGCCGGCACCTTGCCCATCGGGTTGACCGCGAGATAGGCCGGCTGGCGCTGCTCGCCGGCCTTCATGTTCAGCACGTGCAGATCGTAGGGCGCGCCCAGCTCCTCGAGCAGGATCAGCGCCCCGGTCGAGCGGGTGTGCGGCGAATGGTAGAGGGTCACGCGGCGATCGTCAGGCATGCTTTTCTCCGGCGACGTCTAGTTCGTTGACAACCGTGATATCGGCTTCCGGCTTTGCGCTTACCCGAGAGCGCCGATCTTGGCAGCAATGCGCGCCAGCAGCCAGATACCCGGTCCAACCAGAGCATAAAGCCCGGCAACACCACCGGTAACGATGCCAAGCATCCACTTGAGAGGAACCAAATCGCGTTCGATTTGGCAAGACGATTTTCAAACGCGGCGATCTCCTCAGCCGCCGCTTCGGCTTCGGCATCCGAGACGCCTGCCGCCTTGAATGCGGCGTAAGTTTTTGCAGGCATTATTGCCATCTGCCCTCCCAGGGAGAATTGCTGCGGCACCCTACCCGTATACCCCCGCCCCGAAATTGTCGCCACCGGGCTTGGCCCGGTGGTCCACGCCTTTCTGGTCGACAACGCAAGTCGTGGATGGCCGGAACAAGTCCGGCCAACGCGAAGGAGTCTCAGCGGGTTCTAATTGCCGACGGCGCGCAGCGGCGGCCGAGCGCCTTCGATCTGGTGGCGGATCAGGCGGGCGTAGAGGCCGTTGCGGGCGACCAGTTCGGCATGGCTTCCGGTCTCGACCAGACGGCCGTGATCGAGCACCGCCAACAGGTCGGCGTTGCGCACGGTCGAGAGGCGATGGGCGATGACGATCGTCGTGCGGTCGCGCATCAAGGCGTCGAGTGCAGTGCGCACCAGCGCTTCGCTGACCGCGTCCAAATGCGAGGTCGCCTCGTCGAGCACCAATGTCGGGGCGTTTTTCAGAAAAGCGCGGGCGATCGCCACACGCTGGCGCTGGCCGCCCGACAGCTGGACGCCGCGCTCGCCGACCTGCGTGTCGAGGCCCTCGGGCAGGCTGTCGACAAAATCAGCGAGCGCCGCCTGGTCGAGTGCCTCGCGGATCGCCGCCTCGTCGGCCTCGGGCCGGGCGAGCGCCACGTTGGCGCGCAACGTGTCGTTGAACAGGTAGGTGTCCTGTGACACCAGCGAGATGCGGCGGCGCAGGTGGTCGAGTTCGAAATCGCGCAGATCGACGCCGTCGATCAGGATGCGTCCCGCGGTCGGGTCCCAGAAGCGCAACAGCAGGCTGGCGATCGTCGTCTTGCCGGCGCCCGAGGGGCCGACCAACGCCAGGGTGGCGCCGGCCGGGATGTCGAGGCTGACTTTGCTGAGCGCCGACCGCCGGGCGCCAGGATAGATGAAGCTCGCGCCTTCGAAACGGATCGCCGAGCCGCCTTTGGGCTCGGCCGGGCATAGCGGGCCGTCGACAACCGCCGGCGCTTCGCGGTGCACGGCATAAAGCCGGCGGGTCGAGGCGATCGTATCGGCAAGCTGCCGGCTGACATTGGCGATCTCCGATATCGGCAAAAACGACGACAGCGAGATCAGGATCAGCAATGGCAAGGTTGTCGGCAGCAGATGGTGCTCGGCGGCGAGCCGCGCGCCGACCACCGCGACCGCGAGCCCGCCGAGCCCGGTCACGGTTTCGAGCCGCGCCGTTTGCGCCGATAGATCCTCCAGCAGCTCCAGCCGGATGTTTTGGTAGCCGCGCACCAGCTCCATAAAGGTCCGGCGGCGGCCCGCGACCGCCTGAAACGCGACGAGGTCGGCGAGGCCTTGGATCGTCTCGGTGACGTAGGCGCCGAGCAGCCCCAGCGCATCGCGGGCCTGCGCCCCCAGCCGGTCGATATGCGCCCGCGTCACCACCGGCGCCAGCGCCGCGAACAGGACGAAGGGCAATAGCGCGAGCGCGATCGGCCAGGCGACAACCGCCAGCACGGTCAGCACCGCCGACGGCACCAGCACCGCCACCAACGCCGGCGCCACGGTGTGGGCAAAGAAATACTCGACGGTTTCGACGTCCTGGCTGGCGAGCGCGATCAAGTCGCCCGAGCGCCGCCGCAACAGATAGGCCGGCGCCAAGCGGTCGAGCTTGTCGAACAACGCGATCCTCATTTCCGCCAACAGCCGGTAGGCGATGTCGTGGGCGAGCCAGGATTCGAGCCAGTGCAGGAGCCCGGCGAGCGGGGCGGCCAAGGCCAAGAGGATCAGCAGATAGCCATAGGGCGCCCCGGTCTTGACCGCGGCGACGGTGAGCGCGCTGAGAATGCCGACCCCGATAAAGGCGGCGACGCGGGCGATGCCGGAGCTGATGACGACCGCGAAGCGCCGGCGCCACGGCGCGATGATCCGTAAGAGCGTGCCGAGCGTCGCCGGCCAACCGACCGCCGCGGCGGCATTCGCCAGTTCGGCCGGCGCGGTTTCGGCGGCGAGATCGATCTGCTCGCGCTCGCCCGCGGCGTCCGGTTCGTCGGCGTCCGCGTCCAGCGTAATGTCGCCCGCGCGCTCCTCGGCCTGCGCCCCCATCAGCTGGCGATAGGGTCCGTCGCGGCGGATCAGCTCGACGTGGCTGCCCTCTTCGACGACGCGGCCCTTGTCGAGGACGAGGATGCGATCGGCGCCGATCACGCTCGACAGCCGGTGCGCCAGGACGAGGGTCGTGCGTCCGGCCGCGAGGCGGTCGATCGCCTGCTGGATCACCGCCTCGTTTTCGGCGTCGACCGAGGACAATGCCTCGTCGAGGATCAGGATCGGCGCGTCGCGCAACAAGGCGCGGGCGATCGCCAGTCGCTGGCGCTGGCCGCCCGACAGCATGACGCCGCGCTCGCCGATCATCGTCCGATACCCCTGCGGCAGCAGCGAGATGAATTCGTGCGCATTGGCGTCGCGCGCCGCGGCCGCGATCTCCTCATCGTCGGCGCCGGGCTTGCCGAGCCGCAAATTCTCTTCGACCGTGCCGTGGAACAGATAAGTGTCCTGGTGCACGACCGCGATCATCCGGCGCACCGCCTCGGGATCGAGCATCTTGAGGTCGCGCCCGCCGATCAGCACCCTTCCCCGCTGCGGGTCGAAGAGGCGCAGCAACAGCCGCGCAACCGATGATTTGCCCGACCCGCTCGGCCCGACGATGCCGATCTTCTCCCCGGCGCCGACGTTGAAGGAGAGCCCGTCATGGGCGGCACCCCGGCCGCCGGGATAGGAAAAACCGACATCCTCGAAGGCGATTGTCGGGACCAGCGGCACATTCGACTGCGCCGTGCCCGCCGGCTGCGGCGGCACCAAGGGCTCGGCCGCGAACAGCGCGTTGATGCCGGCGGCCGCCGACTGCCCGAGCATCCCTTGATGCAGCACCATGCGCAGATCGCGCAACGGGCGGAATACTTCGGTGCCGGCCATCAGCACGATCAACAGCGCCTGGATGCTCATCAGCCCGTGGGACACCCGCCACGCCGCCACTGCCAAGGCCGCCGCGGCGCCGATCGCCACCCCGCAATCGGTGATCCCGCGGGTCATGACCCCGGTCGACAATACCCGCAAGCTGCTGTCGCACAGCTCGCGCGCCCGCTCGGCGAGCCGCAGGCCGAAGGCCCGGCTCTGACCGAAGGCTTTCAGCGTCGGCAATCCCTGGACGCCGTCCAAAAACTCCGAGCCGAAGGCTTTGAGCGCCTGCTGGCGGCCCTGGCTGCTGCGGCGCTCGATATGGATAAAGACGGTCGGCGCAATCAACGTCACCAGTGCCGCGACCAGCATCACCGCCGCCACCGGGACGTCCCAGAACGCGATGAAGACGAAGATCGCCACCGGGGTCAGCACCGCGATCGACAATTGCGGCACATATTGGCCGAAAAAGGTCTGCAATTGCTCGACGCCGTCGACAATCGAGAGCATGACGCCGCCGGTGCGCTCGCCGGCAAACCAGGCCGGTCCCAGCTCAGCGATCTTGTCGTAAAGCCGGCCGCGCAATTCCGCCTGCACTCGCGTCGCGGTGCGGTGCGAGAGCATCGCGCGGCGATGCTCGATGGCGCCGCGCAGGATCACCGCCGCCGCGACGCCAACCGCCGGCAGCGCTATCGCGAGAAAACCGCGACCGCTGAAGACATGCGACAGCAGCACGCCGAGGATCACGAAGCGGGCGATGCCCACCACCGAGGCGACGAGTCCCAGCAGGATCGCAAAGGCGATCCAGCCGCGCAGCCCGCGCGTCAACTCCCACAGGCGTCGGTCAAAATACATCTTGGTTTCTCCCTGCCGGCAATCGCCGTCGGCATCGGCGCAATCGAGAGCAGCTTACGCATAAGAGCGCAACCGGGTGCGCGCGACCCGAGACGCCTTATCCTACCGGTACGTCTGAGTTTCACGACTCGACAAATTCGACTAGCAGTGATACGGAACAGTATCATGGTTGCTGTCAACGGGTCCGGCTCGATCGATTGGGACGACGCTCGCGTGTTTCTCGCTGTTGCCCGTCACGGGTCGTTGCGCGCGGCCGGCCGGGCGCTCGGCTTGAGCCAACCCACGGTCGGTCGGCGGCTCGCGGCATTCGAACAGACGTTCGGTGGTCCGACATTGTTCGACCGCCTGCCCGACGGTTTGCGCCTCAACCCCGCCGGCGAGGCCTTGGTCGCTGCCGCCGAGCGGCTCGAAAGCGCGGCGCTGGCGCTTGAACGGCGCCGCGTCGCCGGCTCTCCGACGTTGAGCGGCACGGTCCGCGTTTCGGTCGGGGAATGGGCCGAGAGCCTGCTCGCCCGCCATTGCGGCCGCGCGGGGAAGGACGGTCTGCCGCCGGGGATCATCCTCGAGCTCGTCGAGTCGCCGCAAACCGCGAACCTCGCGCGCCGCGACGCCGATCTGGCGCTGCGCCACGGCGTACCCGAGGCCGGCAATCTGGTCGTCGCAAAGGTCGGCGCCATCGCCGGCGCGCTTTATCGCCGCCGCGACGGCGGCGAGCCCGTCCGCGGCCCCCAGCGCGGCGCGTCGTGGATCACCTATACCGAAGAGCAGGCCCATTACGTCAGCGCGCGCTGGCTCGACCAGCAAATCCGCAATTCGGGCGGGCGTGTGGTTTTGCGCGCTTCCAATCTGGCGATGCGGGTCGAAGCGATACGCGCCGGCGTCGGCATCGGGCTGTTGCCGTGCTTCGCCGGCGACAGCGACCCGCTCCTCGAGCGCGCCACCGATCCGGTGCCGGAACTCGCCGCCGACTACTGGGTCATCGTCCATCGCGATCTGCGCCGGGCGGCTTGCGTGCGCGCCGTCATCGACTGGATCCGCGACATCTTCGCGCGCCATCGCGATATGCTCGCCGGCGCCGGCGAGGCCGACCCGACGCGAACCGGGAACATGGCTCCGGCGGATCGCAAGAGCGCCGCCGACTGACGGGCGCGCGTGCCGGCCGAGAACCGGCTTGTCGCCGCGGGCTCCGATCGTTCGCGGAATGGTCGAAACCGCTAGACAGCGCGTTCTACTGGACGGCTGCGCCGTTTGCGGTTATTATACTCGTGCGCTACGGACGGGGCCGTCCCGCCACGACGACCGGCGTTATTAACGAAATTTCAATTTGTGATGCAGCTCAGACTGTTCAGACATTTTGTCCCTGTTTCGGTCGTGCTGCTGGTGTCGTTGGACGCCCTGCTGATCACTGGCGCATTTTACCAGATGCTGTCTCAGTCGGGGGGGACTACCCCGCTGGTATTTGGCGTCACGCGCCTCCCGGCCCAGCTTGCCGCGGGCTTGTCGGTGGCCGCGGTCGCGACCATGGTCTCGGTCGGTCTCTACGGCGAACAGAGCTTTGTCGATTTCCGCTCGCTGCTCAGCAAGATCGCCGTCGCCTTCGTGCTCGTGCTGATGCTGGTGCTGGCCTCGGCGACTTATTGGCGAGCGGGGCTTCAGCATCTGCCCGATAACAGCAACCTGCCGCTGAAGGCGACGTTGATCTGGCTCGCCTGCATTTCGCTGACCCGCGGCGCTTTTCTGATCACCCTCGGCCGCGGCTTGCTGAAACGGCGCATCGCCGTCCTCGGCAACGGCACCCAGGCGGCGCGTATCGCCGACCTGGTCAAAAACGGGGCAAACCAACATTTCGTCCCGGTCTCGTTTATCCGAATGCCGGGCGAGCGTGGTGCTGTCAGCAGCGCCAACGCCGTCGACTGGCCGGAGGCCGGGGCCGACGCGCTCGCCGATCTCGGCTGTCAGCTCGGGGCCAGCGAGATCATCGTCGCCACCGACGACCGGCGCGGCCTGCCGGTGCGCCAGCTGCTGCATTGCAAGCTCGCCGGAATCCGCGTCACCGAATTCCTCGATTTTTGGGAGCGCGAGACGCGGACGGTCGATCTCGAGGCGCTGCGGCCGAGCTGGCTGTTCTATTCCGACGGCTTTCGCTGCGGCCTCTTTGACGAATTGCTGAAGCGCGCTTTCGACATCGTCGTCAGTCTTTTGCTTCTGGTGTTTTCGGCGCCGCTGCTGCTGGTCACCGCCTGCTTGATCAAACTCGACAGCCCAGGGCCGATCCTTTATCGCCAGGAACGCGTCGGCTATCGCGGCCGTATGTTCACGATCCTCA
This sequence comes from Allostellaceae bacterium, assembly GCA_035570935.1. Classification (GTDB taxonomy): domain Bacteria; phylum Pseudomonadota; class Alphaproteobacteria; order ATCC43930; family CGMCC-115725; genus AP-15. Next base: position 40,144 of record DATMKU010000084.1, on the reverse strand, counting down.
AATTCCGCAGCATGCAGGCCGATGCCGAACGGGAAAGCGGTCCGCAATGGGCCGCCAAAGGCGATCCGCGCGTCACCCGCGTCGGGGCCGTCATCCGCAAGCTGCGGATCGACGAACTGACGCAAATTCTGAACGTGCTGCGCGGCGATATGAGCTTTGTCGGTCCGCGCCCGGAGCGCCCCCATTTCGTCGCCAACCTTGCCGCGGTCATTCCCTATTATCACGAGCGGCACTGGGTGCGGCCGGGTATTACCGGCTGGGCGCAGATCAACTACCCTTACGGCGCCTCGATAGAGGACGCACGATGCAAGCTTTCGTACGATCTCTATTATGTCAAAAACCGCAGTATCTTTCTCGATTTTGTAATTCTTCTTCAGACTGCCCGGGTGATTTTTTGGAATCACGGGGCAAGATAGGATAACGACGCTGGCCAGGATCGTCGTCGAAACGGTCTATTCGGGATGCGCGCTGGCGTTCATCCTGATCATCGGCCTGATGATATTGCGCGGGCGGACGAGCCGGACCGGCACCGCGATTATCGGCTGCTGTCTGGCTTCGGCGGTATGGGCCGGGGCCACGGCGTCGTCGGGATTGGTCCCGGTCGCTGTCTTGGGCGTGCTCGACAGTGTCCGGCTGTCGGCTTGGCTGATGTTCGCGGTTTCGCTGGTCGCGGCCGGGGCAAGCGACGGCGCGGCGCTCGGCCGGCGCTACCTTGCGGCGTCGGCGCTCTTCTGCAGCGTCGCCGTCGCGGTCGATGTTTGCGTTCTGCTCGTCGGCTTTGGCGCCTGGGAGGTTTACGCGCAGGTGCTGATGCGCATCGGCTTTGGCGTCTTGGGCCTGCTGACGGTTGAAAACCTGTGGCGCAACACCGATCCGCTGCGGCGCTGGCATGTTTGGCCGGTCTGTCTGGCTCTGGGCTTGCTCTTTGCCTATGAGCTTTTTTTGTTCTCGGACGCTTTTATCACCCTCGGCCGTGTCGATCCGGGTTTGGCGCTCGGCCGCGCCATCGCCGCGGCCTTTATGGCGCCGCTATTGGCGCTGGCGATGGCGCGCAATCGCGAATGGCGGGTCGACATCCATGTGTCTCGCCAAGTGGTGCTGCATACGGCGACCCTGTTGGCCAGCGGCTGCTTTCTGCTGGCGGTCGCCGTCGTCGCCATGCTGCTGCGCGGGTTCGGCGGCGCTTGGGGGCTCGTTCTGCAATTGGCGATGTTGTTCGGCAGCATCGTCGTGCTGGCCACGGTGCTTTCTTCCGGAAGCTTCCGGCAGCGGCTCAAATCTCTGATCTCCAAGAATTTCTTCACCCATCGCTACGATTATCGCATCGAATGGCTCAAATTCATCGATCTCGTTTCCGAACCCCGGCAGGCGGAGGAATTGCAAGTAAGGATCATCCGCGCGCTTGCCGAATTCGTCGACAGCCCAGCCGGGATGCTGTGGTCGGCGAGTCCCGGGGTCGGGTACCGCCCCACCGCAGCGTGGCGCGCGCGGAGCGAACATGGGGCCACCGTGACGATCGACGATTTGTTTCTCGCCGGGTTCCGCGACGGCGGGTGGATCCAGGAATGTCCGAGCGACCCGGCGAGCGAAGGCTGGGGCTTCGCCTCGCCACGGGCCTGGCTGGCGGTGCCGTTGTCGCACCGTCATGAAATCGTTGGCTTCGTCGTGCTCGATCGGCCGACGCATCCGGTGGCGCTCGAGTGGGAGGCTTTCGACCTGCTGCGCGCCGCCGGCCGCCAAGCCGCCAGCTATCTCGCCGAAGAGCGTTCGACCAAAGGCCTGCGCGATTCCGAACTGTTGACCGAATACAGCAAACGCTTTGCGTTCGTCGTGCACGACATCAAGAACCTCGCCAGCCAGCTTGGCCTGATCGTGACCAATGCGCGGCGCTATATCGACAACCCCGAGTTTCAACGCGACATGCTCAAGACGGTCGAGGATTCGGTGGCGCGGATGAACCACCTGCTGAGCCAACTCAAGGCCGACGGCGCGGCGGCGCCGCATCCCGTTGACCCCGCCGCGATTGTCGCCGCGGTGGCGGCGGAATTCTCGGTCGCGGCGGAAACCGACAGCGATGCCGAGGGGTGCAGTGTGGCTCTCGCCGCGGACAGGCTGCGCTCGGCGCTCACCCATCTCGTGCAAAACGCACTCGACGCGTCGGCGGCGGGCGATCGCGTCGTCGTTCGCACTCGCCGCAGCTCGGGGCGGTTTCTGATCGACGTCGTCGATCGCGGCATCGGCATGGACGAGGCCTTTATCCGCAACGAGTTGTTTCTGCCGTTCCGGTCGACGAAATCGGGCGGCTACGGCATCGGCGCGTTTCAGACCCGCGAGCTGATCCGCACGGCGGGGGGCGACCTCGAGGTGATCTCGCGGCCAGGGGCGGGTACGACAATGCGCATCATTCTGCCGCTCGTCGAGAACCGCGAGCCGGCCAGACCCTCTGCTGCGGCATGAACGTCACGACGCCCGCCGCCGCCAAGTCGCTGCTGATCGTCGACGACGACAGCGGACTCTTGCGGCAGCTGCGCTGGGCATTCTCCGAGCACAAGGTGCAAGCCGCCGCCAACCGTCACGAAGCGATCGCGCTATTGCGCGGGCATCCGGTGCCGGTTGCGATCCTCGATCTTGGCCTGCCGCCGGATCCCGACGGCGCGTCGGAGGGCTTGGCGACATTGTCCGAAATCCGCGAACTGGCCCCCGCAACCAAGGTGATCATCGCTACCGGCAACGAAACCCGCGAGCACGCTCTGCGCGCGATCGCGCTCGGCGCCTACGATTTCTATCAGAAGCCGATCGACATCGAGGTTCTGCGGATGATCGTCGGCCGCGCCGAGCAGATGTTCGATCTCGAGGCCGAGAACCGCCGGCTGACCGACGCCGCGACCGGCTCGCCGGTCGACGGCATCATCGCCACCAGTCCGGAGATGCTGCGGGTGCTGCGCAACATCGAAAAGCTGTCGCCGACGGATGTGGCGGTTCTGTTGCTCGGTGAAAGCGGCACCGGCAAGGAACTGCTCGCCCACGCGATCCATAAGCTCAGCCCGCGGGCGAACGGCCCCTTTGTCCCGATCAATTGTGCGGCAATTCCCGAGACATTGCTCGAAAGCGAGCTGTTCGGCCATGAAAAGGGCGCATTCACCGGTGCTCTTAGACAAAACATCGGACGGATCGAAGGCGCTCATCAAGGCACGCTGTTTCTCGATGAGATCGGCGACGTGCCGCTGCCGATGCAGGTCAAATTGCTGCGCTTTTTGCAGGACCAGATCGTCGAGCGGATCGGCGGGCGCCGCCCGGTTCAGGTCGATGTACGGATCGTCTGCGCCACCAATCAGGACCTCGACCGGATGATGGCCGAGGGGCGCTTTCGCGAAGATTTGTACTATCGACTCAACGAGGTGACGGTGCGGGTTCCGGCGCTGCGCGACCGGCCGGCGGACGCGATCGTGCTTGCCAGCTTTTTTTTGCGGCGCTTCGCCGCGGAATATGGTCGCACCGCGCGCGGCCTGGCTGGTTCCGCACTCGCTGCGATCAGGGATTATTCGTGGCCCGGCAATGTGCGCGAGCTCGAGAACAGGGTAAAGCGCGCCGTGGTGATGACCGAGGGGCCACTGGTCTCCGCTGCGGACCTCGACCTCGCGGCTGGCGAGGACGAAGGCAAATCGCTCGATATTCGCGCCGCCCGCGCGCGCGCCGAGCGCGAGGTCATCCAGCTGGCGTTGACCCAGGCCGGCGCGAACCTGTCGAAAGCGGCCAAATTGCTCGGGATCAGCCGGCCCACACTTTACGATTTGATGCAGCAGCACCAGCTCGGCGTCGACGGGTGAACGCCGGGCAGGGAAGAAGGGATTGACAATGCCTCAGGCGCGCCGCCGTTTTTCGGGTTTTTGCGCAGCGTTTGGCATAGCGGCGCTGATCGCCGCCGCTCCCATGGCCGATGCCGCCGATCCGTCCGCTGCGGTAAAAGAGGCCGACCAGGACATCGCCAGCGGCAATTTGCGGGCCGCCGCGATCGAGCTGCAAAACGCGGTGCGCGACGCGCCGGACGATGCAAAGCTGCGCTCCCGCCTCGCCCGCGTCTACCTGCAGCTCGGCGATCCGGTTTCGGCCGAGCGTGAGGCGCGCGCGGCGCGCGAGCACAATGGCGCCGAGGCCGACTACCTGCCGGTTCTCGATCAGGCTTTGCTGCGCCAGGGCAAGTTCACCGATCTTGCCGACCTGGTCCAGCCCGGCAACCGCCCCGCCGCTCTGGAAAGTCAGGTGCGCTGGGCGCTCGGCATGGCGGCGGCAGGTCTGCGCGACAACGCCAAAGCCCAAACCCTGATGCAGGACGCAATCAGGCTCGATCCGAATGCGGCGGCGCCAAAGATCGCCATGGCGCGGCTGCTGGCGGTCAGCAAACCGGCCGACGCGAACAAGCTGCTCGACGCCGTGCTGTCTTCCGATCCGCGCTCGGGCGAGGCACTGCAAGTGAAGGGGGAATTGGCGCGCTCCCGAGGGGATACGCAGGCCGCGATGAACGATTTCGACGCGGCTCTCAAGATCGACCCAAAGAATGTCGCGGTGCTCCTGAGCCGCGCCAGCCTCAACATCGCCGAGGGCAAATACAAGGCCGCCGACGAGGATCTCGACCCGATTCTTAAAGCCAATCCCGACATCTTCATGGGCAATTACCTGCGCGGCCTCGAAGACGCCAAACAGCAGCAATACGCTGCTGCCGACCGACTGTTTGATCGCTTGTCGCCAATGTTCTCGCGTTATCCGGCCGGGTATTACCTGCAGGGCGCGACCAAATTCGCGCTTGGGGAATACGCCCAGGCCGAAACGATCCTCGGCAGGTACCTGGCGGTGGCTCCGGGCGACCGCCGGGCGGTGCGCCTCGCCGCGGCGGCGGCCTTGCGCCAGCGCGCTCCGGGGCGCGCGATCAGCTATTTAGAGCCGGTCGCCGCCAAGCCCGGAGCCGATGCGGAGACCCTGACCCTGCTCGGCAACGCCTACATGGCCAGCGGCAAGCCCGAACTGGCGCTTCAGGAATTTAACAAGGCGGCCGCGATCGACCCCCATAACCCGACGATCGAGACGCGTATGGCGATCTCGGAGATCGGCGCCGGACAAGGCAAAGAAGGCCTGGCGGAACTCGAACGGGTATTCGACACCGAGACCGGTGCCCCGGTGGCCGGCCCAACCCTGGTATTGGCGCGACTGCGTGCCGGCGAGCTCGACCAAGCCGCCCAGGTTGCCGCCGCATTGGTCAAGCGCGACGCCAACAATCCGCTCTACCAGACCCTGTCGGGGATGGTCAAAGCCGCGCAAAAGGACGTGTCGGGGGCGGAAACCGCGTTTCGCGCCGCGCTCGCGGCAAACCCGAATTTCGCCCCGGCGAGCAGCGATTTGTCGGCGCTTTACCTGTCGGCCGGGCGCGTCGACGATGCCAAGAAACTGTATCAGCAAGCGCTAGCGAAAAAATCGGATGACGAAGTCGCTCTGCTCGGCTTGGCGAACGTTGCCGTGATCCAAAAGAAGTGGCCGGAAGCGATCGATTACATCAATCGCGCGCGGACTGCCACTCCCAACGACCCGGCGCCGGGGCTGGCGCTGGTGCGCGTCTACGAGTTGCAGCAGGATTGGGCCGACGCCAAGGCGGTGGCGGGCGCGCTCGACGCCCAATTTCCCTCCGACCTCAATATCCTCGAGGCGCAGGCGCAGGCCCAGCTCGGGGCTGGCGACAGCGCCGGCGCCATCGCAAGCTACAAGCGGGCGCACGCGTTGGCGCCCGGCTCAAAACCGCTGCTGGCGCGCTACCTCGCTTTGCTCGCCTCCGCCGGCGATTACCGCGAGGCAAGCGGCACCCTCAACGACGCGATCGATCGCGACCCCAAGAACAGCGCGCTGAAGGCCGACCTCGTGCAGGTGACGGCCCAGCTCGACGGCGTCGACGCCGCGGTTTCCAGAGCAAATCTCTATGCCAAGGATGACCCGAACAATAACGCCTATCCGATCGTAGCAAGCCAGGTTTACGAGGATGCCGGACGCTGGGACGACGCCACAGCGCTGCTCGAAAAAGCGCTGGCGGCGCGGCCGACCGACGACGCGCTGGCCGTGGCGCTGGCCCGCGTCTACATCCGCACCGGACATTTCGGCAAAGCCGAAGCGGTGCTGACCAGCCGATCGAAAGCCGATCCCAAAGACGCCGGGCTCAGCGTGGTGCTCGGGCCGCTTTATTTGGCGACCGGTCGCACCGCCGATGCGAGAAAAGTATACGCCGATTTGTTGGCGCAAAAGCCGGGCGACGTTACTGGGCTGCTTGGCCTCGCCGACGTCTCGATCGCCGAAAAGAAATGGGCGGAAGCGGTCGACGAGATCAATCGCGCCAACGCCGCGGCGCCCCAGGACGCCGCTCCCGGGGTCAAGCTCGTCAACCTTTACCTGGTGCGCCAGGACTGGAAAAACGCCACGTCGACCGCTGACGGCCTCGCCGCCAAATTCCCGTCAAATGTCGAGGTTCTCGACGTGCAAGCCCGCGCCCAAATTGCCGCCGGCGACCTGCAAAGCGGGTTGGCCACATACAAGCGCGCCTATCAGCTCGCTCCCAACTCGATGGACATCCTGTCGCGCTACGTCGCCGCCTTGAACAAGGCGAAAAACTATGTTGAAGCCCAGTCTGTATTGCAGGCGGCGCTCAACCGCGCCCCGCAGAACCCGACGATCAAGGCCGACCTGATCCGGGTGGCGGGCGAAATCGGCGGCGTCGACGCCGGATTGGCCAAAGCGCGCGACCTCGCCAGGAACGACCCCGACAACATCCTCTACGATCTGGTGTCGGCTGCGCTGTTGGATCAGGCGGGGCGCAGCAAGGAGGCGATTGGACTGCTCGAACGCGACCTTGCGGACAAGCCGAAAAACGATGGCTTGATCACCGCGCTGGCTCGGCTCTATAGCCGCACCGGCAGCGTCGACAAGGCCGAGACGCTGTTGAGCGCGCGCCTGACGAACGATCCAACCAACTACGTCGTCGGTTCGGCCTTGGCGTCGATGTATCTCGAAAACAAGAATTATAGTGCGGCGATCGTCCAATACACCAAGATACTCGACGCGCACCCGGTTGACCCAGCCACCTTGAACAACCTCGCCTGGCTCTATCAGCAGAAGGGCGATTTGAACAAGGCGCGGGAACTGGCGGAGCGGGCTGTGGCGGCAGCACCGAATGCCGCGCAGATCGACGATACCCTGGGGTGGATCCTGCTTGCCGAAGGTGATGCCGGCAAAGCGGTAACCTATCTGACCGCCGCGAATGTCTCAGCCCCCGCCGATCCGGCGATCGCATACCACCTCGCCGTAGCGCTCAATCGCTCCGGGCGCGCCGCCGATGCTCAAACCATGCTCGAAAAGCTGCTCGGCTCGGGGGCTGCTTTTGCCGACAAACCCAACGCGGTAAAGCTGCTGGCGGATATCAAGCACAGCTGACGGCCGGAGAATTCGCCGACGGGTGGCCCGCCCGGCGCGCGGCCAGCGCCGCTCGCATCGTCCTGCCGAACATTTCGCGCCGCTGGCTCTCCGCCTTGCCTCGCTTGCGCCGCCGATCGCGATCAACCGTTCGTCTGTATTTTGGTCCAGCTGTCGCGCAAGCCGACGGTGCGGTTGAAGACGAGACGGCCCGGCTGTGAATCCGGGTCGGGGCAAAAATAACCCTGGCGCTCGAATTGCACCGCTTCGCCGACACTCGCCACGGCGAGCCCGGGTTCGATACGGCTCCCGGTCAATGTTTCGCGCGAATTCGGGTTGAGGTCGGCAAAAAAATCGCCGCCGGCGCCGGGATCGGGACGGGTGAAAAGCGGGTTGTAAAGGCGGATCTCCGCCGGTAATGAGTGTGCCGCCGTGACCCAGTGCAGCGTCGCCGGCACTTTGCGCCCATCGGGCGCGTTGCCGCCGCGCGTCGCCGGATCATAGCTGCAAATCAGCTCGACGATCTCGCCCGCCGCATCCTTCACGACCTCGTGGCAGGTTATAAAATAGGCGTAGCGCAGGCGCACCTCACGCCCCGGCGCCAGCCGAAAGAATTTATTCGCCGGGTTCTCCATGAAATCGTCGCGCTCGATGTAAAGCACGCGGCTGAATGGAACCCGCCGAGTGCCGGCGGCGGGATCGGCCGGATTGTTGACGGCGTCGAGTTCCTCGCTGGTACCTTCGGGATAGTTTGCGATGACCAGCTTCAACGGGCTCAGCACCGCCATCCGCCGAGCCGCGACCCGGTTCAGATGTTCGCGCACCGCGTGTTCGAACATGCCGACATCGACGAGGCTGTTGGCGCGCGCGACACCGACCCGGCGGGCGAAATCGCGGATCGCCGCCGCCGGCACGCCGCGCCGCCGCAGCCCGGCCAAGGTCGGCATCCGCGGGTCGTCCCAGCCGTCGACCCGGCCCTGACGCACCAGTTCGGTCAAAAACCGCTTCGAGAGGACCGTATAATTGATGTTGAGCCGCGCAAACTCGTATTGCCGCGGCCGCGACGGCACCGGCAAGTTGTCCAACAGCCAGTCGTAAAGCGGACGGTGATCCTCAAATTCCAATGTGCACAACGAATGGGTCACCCCCTCAATCGCGTCCGATTGGCCGTGCGCGAAGTCATAGCTCGGATAGATGCACCACTTGCTGGCGGTGCGCGGATGTGCTGTGTGCAGAATCCGGTACAGCACCGGGTCGCGCAGATTGATGTTTCCCGAAGCCATGTCGATCTTGGCTCGCAACACGCGCGCGCCGTTTGGAAATTTGCCAGCGCGCATGCGCCGGAACAGATCCAGATTCTCCTCGACGCCGCGCCCGCGATAGGGGCTGTCGCGGCCGGGCTCGGTCAAACTTCCGCGCATTGCCCGCATCTCCTCGGCCGGCAGGTCATCGATATAGGCTTTGCCAGCGCGGATCAGATGCTCGGCCCAGTCGTAGAGCTGCTCAAAATAATCGGATGCATGATGGAGATGCCGGCCCCAGTCGAAGCCGAGCCATCGGACATCGCGTTCGATCGCGTCGATGTATTCCTGCTCCTCCCTGGTCGGGTTGGTGTCGTCGAACCGCAGATGGCAACGACCGCCATATTCCTGGGCGACGCCGAAATTGAGGCAGATCGCCTTGGCATGGCCGATATGAAGGTAGCCGTTCGGTTCAGGCGGAAACCGGGTTACGACTTCGCTCGTCCGCCCGGTGTCGAGATCGGTCTCGATGATGTCGCGGATAAAGTCGCGCCCCGCTGAGGCTATTGCCGTCTCGCTCGCCATCGTATTCCCCGGTCTGGTCGAGCGCTAATGTGGCCAATCCGCCCGCCGACGCCAAGCCCGAGACAAAGACGCTGTGAAGTCGACCGCATCGGCCCGCCCCGACGGCCGCCAAACGGCCCTGGAAACCGCGCAGTCGCCGCTAACAAAGGGGCTTTCGGCTCCGGCGGTCAGCCGCCCTGGAAGTAGTGCCCAAGATCTGTCCGCCCCGGCTCGCGCCGCCTCGCTCCCGCGCACCGATTCCGATTGCGGCAGCGGGTCGGGCCGCCGCGGCACGCCAAAACAGCGCCGTCAGGTTGACGGCGAGCCCGGCGCCAACGGCGGCGACAATCGGGTCGCTGAAGTCGGGCTGCAGCCCCGGCCTGAGCCAACGACCGAGTTCGACCGCGATCGAGAACACCAGGGCCGCCGCCGCCGCGAGCCAGATGGAAACGCGCCCGCCGCCGCGCTGCAGCGCGATCATCACCCCGATCGGGTCATAGCAGATCAGTTCGAAGGCGACGCTCAGCGCCGCGTGCTCCTTGGAGACGATGTAGTCGTTGAAAAATGGCAGAAGCCCGCGCCAATCAAGCGCTGCCAGCGCCTCCGGCATCGTCCGCCAGTCAAGCGACAACAAATTCTTGACGTAAAGTACGGCGACCACATAGGGCGCAATCAGCCCCGGCACCAGCCGCGCAAGTCGATCGTGCCACCGGCCGGGATCGCTGCCGGCCAGGCGCCGCGCTAGCATGCCGCCAAGGACGATGCCGACGGTCCGAAAAACGAGGCCGGCGACGGAGGGGGTCGCGTCGAGCAATAACACGCCTGCGACAGTCGCAGCCGACATCATCAGAAGCCCGGTGAGCGCAATCCTGAAAAGAGGCCAATTCCGGCGCAGCAAAGCCAGCCATACCCCGATCGGGATCGTCGCGGCCACCTCCGCCAAAGGTATTGCCAGGCGCAGGCCAAGCGGCAACTTCGCCCCCGGCCATGACAGCAACAGCTGCGGCAGAACAGCGGCCCGCGCCCGCAGATCCTCGCCGCTCAGTACAACATCGAACGGAAACAGAAGAAAAAGCAGCCAGCCCACGACATAGAGGCTGCAGAGAGCGATCATCGGACGATCGCCCCGGCCCGCCAGGTCTGCTCTCAGCGCTGTGAGACGACCGCGAAACAGGCAGAAGAGCGCCACGCCAATGAGCGAACCAAGGCTCTGCGCGATAAAGTAATTCAGCGATACCGTGCGCGGCGGGAAAAACAGTTGTAAGTATTTGACCAAAACGACGAAGATGATACATCCGAGCAATGCCGCACCTGCCGCCGCCACGCGCCGAAAGGCTCCGCGCTCCGGCCACAGCGCGCCGCCCGCCAGAAAACCGAGCGGGATCAGCATGATCAGGTTCGCCATCCAATCGGGGCGCTGGTCGGAGCCGGTCACCAAATAAGGCGTCGCCAGCAGCATTCGCCAAGCGGCCGCCGGGTCGCGCGGGACGAAGGTTAAGCCGAAGGGGCCAGGGACGACGCTGACATAGATGACGGCCAAGGCGTAGGCGCATGCCCACCGGGCGCAGCGACCGGGGCGAAAAGGCGCCGAGAGCGCGATCGTCGTCGAACCGCCGGGAACCCGCCCTGACTCATTCATCGTCCAGTGACATGCCAGCGCCGTTCGGCGCGCGCAATCATTCCCGGCTCGAAAGAGGGTAAACAGTTAATAGTCAGGCTTAAACGCCATTGGGAGAGCCAGCGAATTCAGACCTCCACGACTCGTCCGTCGCATTTGACCGCGTTGACGACGGCTTCGAACGCGGCGACGGCGGCGAGAATTTGCGGCGTCGGGATCGGATACGGCGCGCCCCCAGCGGCCGCGTCGGCAAAGGCTTCGAGGTTGACGCGGACCGAGTCGGCGGGTGCAAACCTCAGCTGCTGGGGTTCCGCCCCGCTCTAGCGCAGCACGAGGTCGGTGCGCCCCAGCACCTCGGCCGAAGCGTGCCGGCCAAAGGCATGGACGCGGGTAAACATCGGCGTCGACCGCACCGCCGCCAGCGTGCCGCTGACTCCGGAGGCGAATTCGAGCAACACCGAAAGGCTGTCGAGCGGATCGGGCGGCGGCTTGTGCGACAACAGCAGCGCCTGTACCCGGCGCACCGGCCCCGCCAGCCCGACCAGCGCGTCGAGCATGTGAATCCCGGTCCCGGTCAACCCGCCGGCCGGCGACTCCTTGGCGGAAAATCGCCATTCCGAGAACGAGCCGGCGACCTCGTTGCTGAAATGCGCTTCGACATGAAGGATGCGTCCGAGTTCGTCATCCTCGACCAGCCGCGCGAGCGCGCGCAACGCCGGGTAAAACCGCTTGTCGGTGCCGACGCCGAGCACCACACCCGCAGCCTCGCAGGCGCTGGTTGCCCGCAATGCTTCGGCCTTGGTCAAGGTCAGCGGCTTTTCGCAAAAGACATGCTTGCCCGCTGCGGCGGCGGCGAGAATTTGGCCACAGTGCAGCGAATGCGGTGTCGCCAACACGACCGCGTCAATGCTCGGGTCCGTCAGCGCCGTCGCAAGATCGTCAGCGATGGCGAGCCCGTGCTTCGCCACGAAATCGAGATGCGCTCCAGGTCTGCGAACGACAGCCCGGGTAAACCGCAGCCGGCTGCTCGCGCCCTGAACAGCCTCGACCAAGGTCCGGCCCCAGCGGCCGAGACCGACGATGGCCGCGTCGATCATCGGCCGGCCGGCTGGGCGCCAGCGTTAATTAGGTGCGAGGCGCGCCGAGGTTCTTGTGGAAGAAGGCAAAGACCTTGTGCCAGCCGTCGACTGCCTGTTCCGGCCGGTAATTCGGGCGATAATGCGCAAAGAACGCATGACCGGCGCCGTCATAGCGGTGGAACTCATAATTCTTGCCGTGCTTTTTCAGCTCCGCCTCGGTGCGGTTGACCTGATCGGCCGACGGGTTCGGGTCTTCATTGCCGAAGAGGCCGAGGAGCGGGCAATTGATGCCTTCGGTAAATTCGATCGGAGCCGTCGGCTGGGCCTTGGTCAGCCGCGACTTGTCGTCGACGATGACGTTGCCGCCCCAGCAGTCGACCGCCCCCTGGATCAGGTGCGAGAGCTTGGCCGCGACGAGATAGGTCTGCCGGCCGCCTGAGCAGAAGCCGATGACGCCGACCTTGCCGCTGGCATGCGGCTGCGAGCGCAGGAAATCGATGGCGCCGGTTACGTCGCCGAGCATCTGCTCGTCGGGGACGCCGCCGCCCTCGCGCACCTTGCTGACGACCTCCTCCTGGGCGCCGTCGCCGACCCGGAAATAAAGGCTCGGCGCCACCGCGGCATAGCCGTGATGGGCGAATTTGCGCGCGACCTCGCAGGTCCATTCGTCCCAGCCCGGCATGTGATGGATCACGACGACGCCGGGATGCGGTCCGGTATTGGCCGGGTGCGCATAATACGCTTCGCCGCGGTCGCCGCCGTGGCCGCGATAGGTCGCCATTCCCGCCTGGATGTTGCGAAACGCCATGTTGAACCTCCCTCCGCTTGTCGGCGGCTCTCTTCGCACCGTGCCCGGCAAAACGCAAGCCCGTGTCGGAAGTCAGCGGCCAGCATGTCGGCCGCTTGACTTTTTCATGTCCAGTCCGACCCTGCTCTACGGACGCGGGAGGAGGGCGGGGATGGACAGTGCTTTGGGCGGGCTGCGGGTGCTCGATTTTACGACGACGATCGCCGGCCCGCATTGCGGGCGGATGCTGGCCGATCTCGGCGCCGAGGTGATCAAGATCGAGGCGCCCGAGGGCGACATGATGCGCACCCGCCCGCCGTTGCGCGCCGGCGCCAGCACCAGCTTTGGTCAGTTGAACGCCGGCAAGAAGAGCGTCGTGCTCGACCTCAAATCGCCGCGTGGAGTCGAGGCGGCGCGCCGGCTCGTCGCCACCGCCGATGTCGTCGTCGAGAATTTTCGGCCCGGCGTCATGCGGCGCTTTGGCCTCGATTACCCGGCAATGAAAGAGATCAAACCGGATATCGTCTATTGCGCGATTTCCGGCTACGGCCAGACCGGGCCGTCCGCCGAGCTGCCGGCCTATGCCCCGGTGATCCACGCCTCTTCGGGCTACGATCTCGCCCAAATCGCCCACCAGGAAGAGGAGCGGCGGCCGGATTATTGCGGCATCTTTATCGCCGACGTGTTGACCGGCACCTATGCCTTCGGCGCGATCATGACCGCCCTCTACCGCCGCCAGTTGACCGGCGAGGGCCAGATGATCGACGTGTCGATGCTCGAAAGCATGCTGACCTTGACCTTGAGCGAAATCCAGGCCGCACAGTTTCCGGTGACGCCGCCCGGCCGGCCGATCTTTGGCCCGATCGCGACCAAGGACGGCTACATCATGCTGGCGATCGCCAGCGAGCGGACATTCCAAAACCTCGCCGCCGCCAGCGGTCATCCGGGCTGGACCACCGACCCGCGCTTCGCCCTGTACGGCGATCGGCGGCGGCATTGGGGCGATCTCGTCGACGAGCTGGAATTGTGGTCGAAGACGCTGACCACGGCCGAGGTGCAAGCGATTTTCGATCGCAACGGGGTGCCGTCCTCGCCCTACCGCACGGTCAAGGAAGCGATGGCCGACCCGCAACTCGCGCATCGCCAGGCTTTCGCCGAGATCGCCGATGCCGGCGGCGCGTTTCTCGCGCTCAACCCGCCCTTCCGCTTCTCCGCCGCGCCGATCGCGGCGCAGCCCTTCGCCGCAGCCCTCGGCGAGCACACCGAGGAGGTGCTGGCGGAACTCGGCGACATTCCGAAAGAGATCGCGGCCCTGCGCAACTGAGCGCGCCGCCCCTCCATCGTCCCGATTGCACCGGCGCTCAGCGCCGCAATGCCTCGCGGGAGACGATAACCCCGCCCGCCGTACTCAGGCGCACGAGATTGACCGTCCGCGCCAATGCCGGCGAGCCCGAATAATAGGCCGGCACCCTGCCGTCGCCGACCTGCATCGGCCGGTCCCAATGGCCGAGCGCCAAATAATCCGCCGCGGTCGCCACGATCTCCTCGTCGCCAAAGACCCAGGATGGGCGCAACGGGTTGGCGCGTGTTGCCGGAGGCTCGTAATGGCCATGCCCGAGCGCGACCTGCCAGCGGGTGGTGCGCGGGCGCGGCCCGCGCAACGGCGGCATGTCGAAATAATCGCGATGCGCATGCCCCCAGATTTCGAGATCGAAGGCGCCGAACGCGATCGCCTCGTCATGGGTCATGCCGATGACCGCGAGGCTCGGGATCTGCGCGTACCCGCCTTTGACAAAGACCGAATCCGGCATTGCCGGGTCGTGATTGCCGGGCAGGATCACAACTAGCATCCCGGCGTCGGCAAGCAGCTGGCCGGCGCGGTCGATCACCGGGGCGCTCAATTGGTTGGCCTCAAAAGTGTCGCCCGCCAGCAATACGATGTCGGCCTGCAACGCCCGCGCGGTTGCCAATACCGCGGCGAGCCCGGCGGTGCCGTCGCCATCCTGTGCCGCCGCGATCCACCCCTCGTCGACATGGATGTCGGAGCTGTGGACCAGTCTTATCTCGCCGGCAGTTCGAAGAGGCGGCATTACTTCTGCGCGCCGTAGAAGACGACCCACACCGCGAAATCGCTCGAAAACTCTTCGAAATGGTGCGTCGCGTGCGCGGCGGCGAACAACAAATCGCCGGTCTTGCACGGCGCCAGCCGGTCTTCGACGCGGAAATGGCCGGCCCCTGAGGCAACTATATAGAGTTCGTCGCGGTCGTGCGGGGTCTGCGGGTCATGGCCTTTGGGCGCGTAGAACCGGATCTCGAGGTCGCCGTCGCAGAACGCCTCGGCCGAACCGCGCCCGGCGGGCAAGGGCAAAGCGAGTGCCGCGGCAAGCGTCAGCGGCGGCGGCGTGTGCTCCATCACTCGCGCTCCCGCCGCGCCAGCGCGCCCAGGATCTTCGACAACACACCGCCTTCGACCCACGGGTCGAGGCCGTCGAGCGCGGGGATGCCGGGCTTCAGCCGCTCGTCCGGGATCGCGGCGCCGACGCGCGTGTCGATTGGGACGACCCCGGCCCAGCAGTCGAGTGCATAATCCGCTTCGTCGTCGATCGGGCCGCCGGTGCGGACCTTCGCCGAGGCTTCGTCGATGACCATGCTCATCAACGTCGTGGCCTTCAATTCCTGCGGAAGGATCGGCCGGATCTGCCGGTTGCGGCCGGGGTAGAGGCGATCGACAAAGCCGTTGAGCGCCGCCGTCTTGATTTCGTCGTCGTCGACGATCGCGGCGCTGCCGAAAGCCATCACCGCGCGGTAGTTGAGCGAATGATGAAAGCCCGAGCGCGCGACGACCAAGCCGTCGACATGGCTTACCGTAACGCAGACCGGGATCCCCTGGGTCTGCTTGCGCAGCATCCGGCTCGCCGACGACCCGTGCCAGTAGAGCCGCTCGCCCTCGCGCCAGAACAGGGTCGGCGTGACGTAGGGCAAGCCGTCGATCACATATCCGACATGGCATAGCAAGGCGGCGTCGATGATGGCGTAAATGGTTTCCCGGTCGTACCGGCCGCGATCATGGCGCCGGCGGACGCGCGTGCGAGCGGTCGGCGCGAAATCGGGCAAAGAGGCGCTGTCGGGCATGTTCGTGGGCTCCGGAAAAACTATCGGCATCGCCTAATCTAACGAGCCGGTTGGTCGGAACAAAGCTCCAGTTTTCGAGAATTGACCAGACCAGTTTGACCATCAAACACCGCCGCCATGCGGTCGACGGCGCGCGCTATCGCGGTCTCGCCAAAGCCGGTGTAGCCGAGCACCAGCCCCGGCGGTCGCGGGGTGGCGAGGGTCAATGCCGAAAGCGCCACGGCGGCGACGCCAGTGGCCGCCAGCGCCCGAGCGACCGCCTGATCCGACCAGGCCGAGGAAAGCCAGCCGGTCACATACATCCCGCCGCACTCGTCCGGCCGCAATCGAAGAAGCCCGCCAAGACGGCTTTGCAACAGCGCAGTCAACAGCGCCTGCCGTTCCGCGTAGAGGGAGCGCATGCGTTTCAAATGGCGGGCAAAATACCCGCCGAGGATAAACTCGGTCATGACCGCCTGGAGTAGGCCCGAGCTTTGCCGGTCGGCGAGATGCCGGGCGCCCGCGAATGGCGCCACGAGATCCGCGGGCAGCACCGCATAACCAAGCCGCAGCGAGGGGAACAGCAATTTGCTGAAGGTGCCGAGATAAATAACCCTCCCGCCGCGATCGAGGCCCTGCAACGAGGGCAGGAGGCGGGCCGCCGGTTGAAACTCGCTTTCGTAATCGTCTTCGATGATCCAAGCGCCGACCGCCTCGGCCCAGGCGAGCAACGCGGCCCGGCGAGGGAGCGGCATCGGCATGCCAAGCGGGTACTGGCGCGACGGTGTCGTATAAACGAGGCGCGGCCTAGAGTTAGCCGGCGCGGCAGCGATGTTCAGGCCATCGTCGTCGGCCGGCACCGGCACGATCCGCGCCTCGACGGCACGCAGAATATCAACCGCCGAGCGGTAGCAGGGATCCTCGACAAACGCCGTATCTCCGGGGTCGATCAGGACGCGGGCCGCCAGGCTCAGCCCTTGCTGGGTCCCCGAGGTCAGTACGATCTGCTCCGGTTCGCAGCGTACACCGCGCGCCGCGGCCAAGTATTCGGCCACCGCATTGCGCAATTCCGGTTCGCCCTGCGCGTCGCCGTAGTTCCATGACAGCCGCGACCGGCCAGACAGCACGCGCGACGCCAAATGTTTCCAAGTCGCGACAAAACGTGCGTCGATTTCGGCGTGGCCCAATTCAAACGGAAGGGCCGCCCCTGGCGCCGGCGGGGCCAAGGAGCGCAGGATTTGGCCTTGACGGGAGACCGTCCTCGCCGCAACCGGCGCGATATCCTCCTGAGCGGCGCGCCCTGGTGTCGCCAGCGGTGCTGGAACAAAGTAGCCCGAGCGCGGCTTCGACGCGATGTAGCCTTCGGCCGCGAGCTGTTCGAAGACCGCGACGACCGTGCTCCGGGCAATGCCGAGCTCCGCCGCCAACATCCGCGTCGACGGCAGACGCGCCCCGGCGCCGAAATTGCCTTCAACAATTGCCTGTCGCAGAGCGGTCGCCAACTGCCGCGACAGCGCGATCGCCGAGCGGCGGTCGAGCGGCGTCGCCCACAGCGCTGCGCCTGCGGGACGACCGCGAAGTGTGGGAGCAGGCGGCCGCGCAGACATCGCAGCCGTTACTTGTCGCCGCGCGCGGCCCAGGCGGTCGCCGCCAGCGAACGCGGCCCGTCGGGTCCGCCGGCGAGATAGGCTCGGCGGACGGCTGCCGCGAGTACTTCGAGTCGGTCCGGCGTCAGGCCCTTGACATAGTCGCCGACCGGCCCCTGGGCGTTCTCGATCGGCGTCCAATAGTCGGCGAAGTCGCGGTAGTCCATGCGGATCGTCAGCGAGCGGCCTTCGACCCGGTCGAGCCCCGCGGCGACGAAGGCGGCGACGAGTTCGCCCGGCCCGTTCAACGGGCTCGAATAATGGCGGGCGCGGGCCCGATCCGCGCCGGGATCGAGCGCCGCGGCGGTATCCCAAAAGATCCGCTGATAAACAAGGCCGCCCGGAAAATCCCAGACCGCGGCGGCGACGACCCCGCCGGCGCGGGTAACCCGCCGCATGCCGGCGAGCGCGCGTCCCGGATCGGGCATGAAATTGAGCGCCAGCAACGAATAAGCGCGGTCAAAGCTGTCGTCGGGAAAAGCAAGCGCGGCCGCGTCGCCGGTCACAAAACTCAGCCGCGGATCGTCCGACAGCCTGCTGGCATGCGCGATATAGGGTGCCGCGATGTCGACCCCGACGATCGCCGCCGGCTCCGGCCGCGCCGAGAGCACCGACGCCAGGCTGCCGGTGCCGCAGCCGACATCGAGCACACGCTCGCCTTCGCCGATCCCGCCCCAGGCGATCAGCTCGCGCGCCAATAGCGGGCTCCAACGGCCCATCAGCCGGTGATAGGCGTCGGCATCGGTCGCTGTGTAACGCGACGGCATACGCAAACCTTTCCGTTACGATAGCCCGGTGCCTTTCCGGGTCCGAATTCGGGTGCTGACCCGGCTTAGCCGTCGGGCGAGCATAGCTGCTGCTCGCAGGGCGCGCGGCCCTCGCGCGGATGCGAGCCTGCAGCGGGCGCGGGCGGAACGCAAATCGGGTTTGACCGCGATATATCCAAGAGAATATATCGTTGCCGACCACAACCAGCGCGGCCGACGCTCGCCGGCCGGTTTCGAGATCGCGAAATACATTACCTGGAGGTCCGCCATGATTGCGCGCGTCCTATTCGCCGCTGTGCTGTTGGCCGGCGCCGGCGGTTCACCGCTCAGGGCGGCCTGTCCAGGCGGCCCGTCGACCTCCTTCACCGTCACCGGCGAGGTGACGAAGCCCTCGGTCTTCGATTTGAACAGCCTGCAACAATTGCCGGCGGCCCAGGCCAACGTCACCTATTTTGCCGCGGGATCGGTCGTCACCCAATCCTTCACCGGCGCGCTGCTATGGGATCTGCTGAACAGCCCGCCGGTCGGCGGCATTGTCGTCGCCCCGACCGTAAAAAACGACATCCTGCATAAAATCGTTATCGTCACTGGCAGCGATTGCTATCAATCGGTGTTTGGCGCCGGCGAGTTCGACCCATTTTTTGGCGGCAACCAAATCATGGTTGCGTACGCGGCCGGCGGCCAACCGCTCGGTCAAGACGGTTTTGCCCGCATCGTCGCGCCGGGCGACAAGGCGGGGGGCCGATTTGTGTCGAACGTCGTCAACATCGACGTCGAGGATGCCAGCAGCTTCCCGATCACCCCGCCGCGCAAGCCGCATCGGTGATGCCGATCCCCCTCAGGCGCCAGCATGGGCTTTTGCACCAGCTGAATCGACGAGCTCTGATAAGGCCGTCATCGGGAGAAACTTTATGCCTGTCATGCTGCGCGTCTGCGCCGCCATCTTCATCCTGGCGCTTGGGCTCGGCCCCGTCCGGGCGGCGCAAGCCGACAACGTCGTCGTCTTTGCCGCCGCCAGTTTGAAAAACGCGCTCGATGATGCGGCCCACGCCTTTGAGCGCCAAGGCGGCGCACCGGTCAAAATCTCCTATGCGGCGAGTTCGCAATTAGCAAAGCAGATCGAAAGCGCCGCCCCGGCCGACATCTTCATCTCAGCCGATCTCGCCTGGATGGATTACGTGCAGAAGCGCAACCTGATCCAGCCGGCGACGCGCAAAGATTTGCTCGGCAACCGGCTGGTGCTGGTGGCGCCGGCGGGAAGCGGCGTCAAGATCGACATCAAGCCCGGCTTCGATCTGGTCGGGATGACGAAGGGCGGGCGGCTGGCGATGGCCGATCCCGCCAGCGTACCGGCCGGCAGATACGGCAAGGCCGCGCTCGAAAAGCTCGGGGTTTGGGATTCGGTCGCACCGCACGTCGCCGGCGCCGAGAATGTGCGCGCGGCATTGCTGTTCGTCGACCGCAAGGAGACGCCGCTCGGCATCGTCTATGCGACCGACGCCGCCTCCGATCCCAATGTCGAAGTCGCCGGGGTGTTTCCCGAGGACACCCACCCGCCGATCATCTATCCAATCGCGCTGACGGCGGCGAGCCGGAACCCCGATGCCGTGAAATTCCTCGCCTTTCTCGAGTCGCCGGCAGCAAGGCCGGCCTTTGAAAAGCAGGGCTTCACCGTGCTTGGCGCGGCCAAATAGCCCGCGGGCGCTGCGGGCTTACTCCCCCATCTGCAACAAAGCGCCGCGCTGCCGAGCGCCGCGAAACGAGAGGTAAAAGACGCCCGCACCCAGCGCCAGGAAGACGATGTCGAGCGCCGCCGCGGTTACCAGGTAATCGGCGCGGAACACTTTATGAAACAGCAATGTCCGCATGCCTTCGAAGACATAGGTCGAGGGCAATGCCCAGGCGACGTGCTGCAGCCAGCCCGGCAGGATCGAGACCGGGTAATAGACCGCGCTGATCGGCGACAAGGTGAACACCGCGAGCCAAGCGAGGCTCTCCGCCCCCATGCCGTGGCGCAGGATCATCCCGCAGATCGCCAGCCCCAGGGCCCAGCCCATCGCCAGCAGCACGGCGAAAAACGCGATCAGCGGCAGGCCCAGCGAGAAAATCGAATAGTGATACAGCACGATCGCCAGCAATGCTGCCGGCACGACGCCAATCAGCACGCGGATCAGGCTCATCGACAACAGCGAGGCGACCCATTCATAGGCGCGCAGCGGCGTCACGAACAGATGCCCGAGATTGCGCGCCCACATCTCTTCGAGAAACGAGATCGACAGACCGAGCTGGCCGCGGAACAGCACGTCCCACAGCATGACCGCAGCCAGCAGCACGCCGAACGCACGAAAAACGTAATTGCTGTTGACATAAAGAACACGAAAAACGTAATTGCTGTTGACATAAAGAAACTGACTCATGAAGCCCCAGATCAGCATCTGCAAGGTCGGCCAATAGATCAGCTCCAAGGTGCGCGGCCACGAGCTGCGCAGCAAATAGAGATAGCGCAACAGCATCGCCCAGACGCGGCCGAGCGATCCGCCTTTACCGTAAGCCGCGCGGCTCACGATACCGGCTCCAGCTCCGGTTCGGGCTGACGGACGATGTGCAGAAACACCTCTTCGAGATTGGCGCGGCCGTAACGCGCGACCAGCGCCCGCGGGCTGCCGCGATCGACGATCTTTCCGGTCTTCATCATCAGCACGTCCGAGCACATCCGCTCGACTTCGGCCATGTTGTGCGAGGCCATCAGGATCGTCGCGCGAGTCCGCGCCTGCCAGCCTTCGATATAGCTGCGCACCCAATCGCCGGTGTCGGGGTCGAGCGAGGCAGTCGGTTCGTCGAGCAGCAACAACTCGGGGTCGTTCAGTAGCGCCTTGGCGAGTGCGACGCGCGTCTTTTGCCCGGCCGACAATTTCCCCGCTGGCCGGTCGAGAAAGGCGCCGATCTGCAAATCCTCGGCTAGCGTCGCGATCCGCTCGCGCCGCCGGCGCAAACCATAGAGTCGGGCATAGATCAGCAGGTTCTGGCGCACGGTCAGCCGATGCGGCAGGTCGACAAACGGCGAGGAAAAATTCATCCTCGGCAAGACGCGGTAGCGATGGCGCAGAATATCCTCGCCGAGGACATGCACCGTGCCCGCGGTCGGCAACAGCAGGCCGAGCACGATCGACAGGGTGGTCGTCTTGCCGGCGCCGTTGCCGCCGAGCAGTGCCGCGATGACGCCGCGGGCGATGCTGAAGCTGATCCCGTCGACCGCGATCGCGGACGGATAGGTTTTGACCAGGTTCTTGACTTCTATCGCGGGCGCGGGCATCGCCCCTATATGGCGCGTAAGGCTGCCATCGGCCAGCATCGGGCTGGCATGCGCCGCCCGCGCGCCGGCCAAATCAGACGAACACCGCACAGGCGCCACCAGACGGGATCTTGTCGTGACCGATACCCCGCTTCCCGCCGTCACCGATCCCGACCCCGAATCGGGCCGCATCAGCCTGCGCACCCTGGTGCCGATCCGCTGGGTTGCGATTGCCGGGCAGGCCCTGGCGCTGCTGACCGTCCATTACGGGCTCGGGTTTCATCTGCCGCTGATCTCCGCACTCGCCGTCGTCGCCGCTTCGGCAGTGCTCAACGTCGTGCTGATCGTCCGCCGCCAGGTCGCGCGCGAACTCAGCGAGCGTTACGCCGAACTCTGCCTCGGCTACGACATTTTCCAGCTCGCGATCCTGCTCTATCTGACGGGCGGATTGCAGAACCCGTTCTCGATCCTGATCCTGGCGCCGGTTACGGTGGCGG
The DNA here is from genome assembly GCA_035570935.1 of Allostellaceae bacterium. Lineage (GTDB taxonomy): Bacteria > Pseudomonadota > Alphaproteobacteria > ATCC43930 > CGMCC-115725 > AP-15. The sequence continues at coordinate 18,099 of DATMKU010000084.1, read as the reverse complement.
CGACGATCCTGTCGCGCCGGCCGGTGATCGTGCTGTCGATCCTTGCCGTCGCCGCGATCAGCGTCTTGGCATTGTGGCATTTCCCGCTGCCCTGGCGCACCGGGCCAGCACCGCTGATGTTTCCGCCCGAGATCGTCGTCGGCATCTGGACGGCGCTGGTGTTGGCGACCCTGTTTATCGCCGGCTACACCTGGAGTGTCGCGCAGGACGCGCGCCGGCTGCGCGACGCGGTCGCAGCGACCCAGCTGGCCTTGGCGCGCGAGCAACGGGTCTCGGCGGTCGGCGCGCTCGCCGCGGCCGCGGCCCATGAGCTCGGCAGCCCGCTCGCCACGATCGCGGTGGTCGCCAAGGAGCTGGTGCGCGACTTGCCGTCCGATAGCCCGCATGCCGAGGACGCCGCCCTATTGCTGAGCCAATCCGAGCGCTGCAGCCGGATCCTCGCCGAGCTGTCGCAGCGGCCCGAGGAGGATGGCGGCTCGCCCTATACGCGGCTGTCGATCTCGGCCCTGGTCGAGGCGGCCGGGGCACCCCATCGCGAGCGAGGCATCCGCTTGATCTTCGCCGCCACCGGCTCGGCCGACGACGACGAGCCGCAGGTGCGGCGCAGCCCCGAGATCATGCACGGGCTCAATAATCTGATCCAGAACGCGGTCCAATTCGCCCGCCGCGAAGTCACCGTCGCCACGTTTTGGGACGTGCGCCGGGTGACGGTCGAGATCACCGATGACGGGCCGGGTTTTATGCTGCATCTGCTCGGCCGGCTCGGCGAGCCTTACCTGTCGACGCGCTCGGGTGCGGCCGACCATATGGGGCTCGGCATCTTTATCGCGCAGAGCCTGTTGGAGCGCAGCGGCGCCCGGCTGACCTTCGAGAATCTCGAAGAAGGCGGCGCCCATGTTGCGATTTCGTGGAGCCGTGCCAATCTGGAAGCGGTAGAAAAAATCCGACCCGCTGCGGCGTTGGCGCGCGAGCTGCGTTAGCCGGCCAGTCCCGCCGCGCCCGGCGCCATAGGCGAGCCTGATGAACGCTATCGACCGACCGATCCGACCCGCTGCCGCCGACGGCCCGTCCACGGCATTGCGCGGTCTTCCCGAGACTGAACGCACCCTCCTGATCGTCGACGACGATGCGCCGTTGTGCCAGCGCCTGGCGCGGGCGATGGAGCGCCGCGGCTTTGTCGTCGCCACCGCCGAGAGCGTGGCCGCCGGCACCGCCGCCGTGACCGAGCGGCCGCCGGCCTTCGCCGTTGTCGACATGCGGCTCGGCGACGGGCGCGGACTCGATGTCGTGACCGCATTGCGCCAGGCGCGGCCTGGTGCCCGCATCGTCATGCTGACGGGCTACGGCAACATCGCGACCGCGGTCGCCGCGGTCAAAGCCGGGGCCATCGACTATCTGCCAAAGCCGGCCGACGCCGACGCGGTCGAGCGCGCGCTCCTCGCCCAGGAGGACGCGGCACCCGAGCCGCCCGAAGACCCGATGTCGGCCGACCGGGTGCGCTGGGAGCACATCCAGCGGGTGTTCGAGCTGTGCGACCGCAACGTCTCGGAGACCGCCCGCCGCCTCAAGATGCACCGCCGCACGTTGCAGCGGATCCTCGGCAAACACGCCCCCCGCAGCTGACAAGAGCCGCGGACCGGCCGGCACGCAGCCCGATCGGCCATCGCCCTCCGTCGAGCTTCAACCGAATTCCGGCTTGACGGGAATAATCCGGAAATTTTGTCCCAAGAGCGCCAATTTCGCGGCGAAACGACAAGCTGTGTCAAGGCTTTGTGCGCGAATATAACGTGCTGTGCGCTCGCTGGATTCACGTGTCGCCATGGCGGCCGCGGCTCGCGCAACCGGCGCGCGTCGCTTGTAAACCAGTCGCGGACGCCCACATTAGACGCGTCGACTTCTTCATCGTTCGGCTTGCCCTCCAAGCGCAATCGAGCGCCGGACCTGCTCCCCGTTCAGTGTCGTCGTTTGACCCCGCCGGTCGTTCGAGCGGCGGTGATCCCCTTGTTTGCGAAAGACGACAATGACAATCGGAACCGTGAAATGGTTCAATTCCCAAAAAGGCTATGGCTTTATTCAGCCTGAGGACGGCTCGAACGATGTGTTTGTCCACATCTCGGCAGTCGAGCGCGCCGGCATCGGCAATCTAAACGAAGGCCAGCGGCTGAGTTTCGAACTGGAGCGCGGCAACCAGGGCAAGACCTCCGCAGTGGATTTGCGGCTGGTGTAGTCTCGCCGCCGGGAGCCCGGCCGGAACCGTTTCTCTTTTTTTAAAGCGAGCACGAAGAGGTAAGGGCAGCCCCGCGATGCAGGTCTTTGTCCGCAACAACGACATCAATGCCGCGCTGCGCGTTCTGAAGAAAAAAATGCAGCGCGAGGGTACGTTCCGTGAGATGAAACGGCGCCGGGCCTATGAAAAGCCATCGGAACGCCGCGTGCGCGAGCTGGGGGAAGCAATTCGGCGCCATCGCAAGATGCTCCGCAAGCGCCTTGAGCGCGAAGGCTACTGATCGGCAGGTCCGCATGGATTACCCGCCAACGACATCGGCGATGCCGGCTGATTACTACCGGCGTCACGCGGCACGGGTCAGACGTTTGGCCGGCGACGCTACCACGCCTGCGATCAGGGAGCATTTGCACGAAACCGCCCGCGAATACGAGCGTCTGGCGGAGCGCGTCGATAATGGGGCGCAACCGCCGGAGCCTTAATGGGCCACCGGGACGCGCCGGCTCACTGCCCGAAGCGGCGAGCGTGCTGCGATACCGGGTGGAGAGCCGGCTTGACGGCCACCAGCGCGTCGTACGGAGGACCAGCTTGCTCGATCGTGAAAGGAGCCCGGTTCTATGCCGTCTGTTGCGCTGAAGGTTACGCGGCCGCCATCGGCCGCCGGCGAATATCGTTCGCCGGAGGAGGCGAAACCGCTGGTCCGCGGGAGTGGCGACACCGATTACCAGTGCGGCAATTGCGGGGCCGTGATTGCCTCGGGCATGGGTCCGGCGCAACGCGTCAACATTGATGTCGCTACCTGTTCCGCGTGTGGTGCGGAAAACGAGTTCCCGCCGAATCTGCGGGCGTAGCCCTCGGCATAGGGCTCGTTATACGGCGGATCGCAATCCCAAACCGATTGCATAGGACGATGCTGAAGACTCACCCCCACGCAGCGGCGACCTATCGGGTGATCCCGTTTGAAGACGGGTCATTCGGTGTCGAGGTCAACATCCCAGACAGTCATCCGACCACGGTACGGAGCTTTCGCACCGAAACCGACGCCGAGGCGTGGATCGTCGAGCATCAGCGCCAGGTGCAGCAGCAAACGCAGCCGCATGGCTGGTTTCGCAATTCGGGCCGCCGCCGGTAGGCGTTGGCGAGCCTCGGCGGAAAACACCCGCGTGGACGGAGGCCGTAGCCCCTGCGTGGCGGCAAAATATCCTTAGCCCTGGGCGCGCAGCACGCGGCCGCCGGCGGTGACCGGCTCGGCGGCGATCAGCACAAAGGCGATGACGCAAGGTTCGGCGCCGCGATTGACCCAGTTGTGGATCGTGCCGCGCTGCACCAGCACGTCGCCAGCCTTCAGATGCACGGTCATCTCGTCGAGCTCCATGTCGATCTCGCCCTTCATGACGACGGCGTAATCGATCGAATCGGTGCGGTGGTTGCGCGGCGCCGAGCCGGGGGCGAGTTCGAGCACGCGAAAGACAGTGCCGTTCGCCAACGTCGTGCCGGTTTGGCGCCGCCCCTCGTCGTCGCTGCCGTTGTTGTCGACCGGAAAGCCTTCGCTCGTCCACACGACGCAGGCGGTGGCACCCGGCCGCGCCGAGGCCAGGTTCTTGGCGGTCTCGTCGATCAGCACGACGGCGCGGCCGTCGGCGTCGTGGCCGGTCACCACCCGGCGCAATTGCAGCGGCATCCTTTGATCTCCTCGGCCAAAATAAGATAACGGGCCGCGATCTTGGGCGCCGCCGCGGCACTGCGCAACATCGCCAGATGCGCGCCGCCGCCGATCCAGGCATAGTGCCTCCGAGAGCGCGGAGTTCCCGATGCTGTTGCGCGTCCGTTCGATCACCTATCTCGCCGAAGCGGTCAACGGCTACGAGCTTGTCGACCCGCGCGGGCGCGACCTGCCGCGCTTTGCCGCGGGCGCGCATATCGCAGTGCGCCACGCGGAGGGTGCGGTGCGCGACTATTCCTTGTGGAACGACCCGGCCGAACGCCGGCGCTACTGCATCGCCGTATTGCGCGAGACCGCGGGCGAAGGCTCGCGCCATTGGCACGAGGGGGTCCGCGTCGGCGACCCGGTCGAAGCCGCGATGCCGCGCAACAACTTTCCGCTGACCGAGGAGGCCGAGCGCTATCTGCTGCTGGCGGGCGGCATCGGCATCACCCCGATCATGGCAATGATTGCCGAATTGCGCCGCCGCCGGGCCGAGTTCCTGCTGCACTATTGCACGCGCTCGCCCGAGGCGACGGCGTTCCGCGACGATTTCGACCTGCTCGCGGCGCAGGGGCGGGTGCGCTTCCATCACGACGGCGGCGATCCGGCGCGCGGGCTCGACATCTCCGCGGCGCTGCGCGACCCAAAGCCCGGAACGCATCTGTATTATTGCGGCCCCTCGGGCATGATGAAGGCCGCGGCCATCGCCGCCGCGGCATGGCCCGAAGGTTCCGTTCATTGCGAATATTTCACCGGCCCGGCGGCGCGCCCTCCGGAGCCGTTGGGCGAGGAGCGGCCGTTTCGCGTCCGGCTCGCGAAGAGCGGCGGCGAATACGAGATCCCAGCGGGCGAGACGATCATCGACGTATTGCGCCGCCACGACATCCCAGTGCGCACCTCGTGCGAGCTGGGCTATTGCGCCGCCTGCCTGACCCCCTACCGTTCGGGCGAGCCCGACCACCGCGACCAGATCCTCTCCGCCGGCGACCGCCAGCGCTACGTCCTGATCTGCTGCTCGCGTTCCAAGACCCCCGTCCTCGAACTGGATCTGTAATCGCTGGCTTTAATCGCTGAGGCGCGAATACTTCGTCCTTTGACAGTGCGTCACACGCGCATCGCGCTAGTTCCTCAGTTCTTCAAATCAGGGATTCGCGGATGCAGAGCGACAAATAAGAAGCTTTGGATTGGACACTCAAATCCGCGAAACTAATCGCGGATGGTAGATACGTGCGGATATTCTCTCCACACGCTGCCGTGCCCCACAAAGGTCGGTATCCGTAGGCAGCTTTTCCCAATCTCACCCGGAGCACCGAACCTGCTAAGAGTTATCTCGGTGATTTTCCAGGACCCCGGTTTTATGGCAGCGCCCGGCGTGGGCTAACCGCGCGCCGAGCGTGTGGCGTGACCAGTAAGGGTCGCGGTCGCCGTTTACAGGACCGAGTCGATCCATTCGTAGAGCTTGGTTTTGGGGAGCGCGCCGATTTTGGTGGCGGCGACCTTGCCGCCCTTGAACAGGATCATCGTCGGGATGCCGCGCACCCCGTATTTTGTCGGAGATTGCGGGTTCTCGTCGATGTTGACCTTGGCGACGGTCAGCTTGCCGGCCTTGTCGGCGGCGAGGTCTTCGAGAAAGGGCGCGATCATCTTGCACGGGCCGCACCACTCGGCCCAGAAATCGACGAGCACCGGCCCCTCCGCGCCAAGCACCTCGGTGGCGAAATTGCTGTCGGTGACGGCGGTCGGCTTCATCGCGATGGTCCTCCTCAAAATCCGGCCTGACATTAGGGGTGGCGAAAAAGCGCCGTCAAGGTGCCAGCCCCGCGAGCTTCCGCGGGCTGATCGGCATCAACAGCGGGCCTTGCGTCCACAACAGGGCGCAGCGGATGTCACGGCGGGGATAGATCCGCGCCAACGCCTCGCGGTAGATCGCCAACTGGCGCAGATAAATGGGCGCCACCTCGTCCTCGCTCGCCGGCAGCGGCCGCATGGTTTTGTAATCGACGATCAATACCCGGTCGTCCTCGACGACGAGGCGGTCGATCTGCCCCGACACGGCATGGCCGGCGATCAGGCCGACGAGCGGCACCTCGGCCTGCGAGCGCGGGCCAAACAGCGGCGCGAAGTCGGGATGGGCCAGCACAGCCAAGGTCTCGCGGCGGATGTCGTCCTGTTCGTCCGCAGGCAGCGCATGGGTCGGCAGCGCCAGAAATCGCCGCGCCGCCGCGTCGCGCTCGGGCAGCGGCAATAGCGGCAAGCTCTGCAGCAAGCGATGGACGAGCAGGCCGCGCTTGAAGCGGTCGCGCCCGCCGATCTTCAGCGGCGACAGGGCGGGCGGCTCGTCGCCGCTCGGCCGCGACGGGAACAACGGCCGCGGCGGATCGGGCTCGGGCGGCGGCGGCCGCCTCGCCCAGTCGGGCGGCGGCTGGTCTACCGGTGCCGCGGCGCCCGCCGGCGCGCGCTCGGGCGGGGCGATCTGCGGGCTCTCGATACGTAGCCCTTCGCCCGCCCAGCCGTATTCTTCGCCGATCAACGCTTTGGTGTCGAAGTCGAAGGGCAGGGCATATTCGCCAAGACCGGCGCGGCACAGCGTGTGCCAGCATGCCTGCGGCGGCGGCTTCAGGGTCTGCCAGCCGCAGACGTAGAGCCGGTCGCGCGCGCGGGTCAGGCCGACATAGAGGAGGCGGCGATATTCCTGCATCTGGCGGTCGCGCCACGCCAATTTTTCGGCGACGTATCGGGCGGCCATATGGTCGCCGGGCGGCTTCCACAACGGCAGCCCGTCGTCGCTCCACAGCACCGTCACCTTCTGGTCCGGGACCGCCATCGTATCGGGCAGAAAGACGACCGGCGCTTCGAGGCCCTTGGCGCCGTGCACGGTCAGGATGCGGACCTCGTCGCGCGGGCGGGCCGCGAAATCGCGTTTGACCTCGGTATCGGCGGCCGTCAGCCAGCGCAAAAACCCCTGCAATGACGGGACGTGCTCGCGTTCATAGGCGAGCGCCAGGCCGAGAAACTCGTCGGTCGGGTCTTCGGCCTCAGGGCCGAGCCGATATAGCAGGGCGCGGCGCCCGCCTTCGGCGCCGAGGATCTCGCCGTAAAGCTCGTAGGGCGGGACGAAATCGGCGCGGGCGAGCCACGCCGACAGCCGGTCGGCGGCCCGGCGCAGTTGCGCACTGGCGCCGGCGCGCAGCCGCAGCCGATTCCACAGCGTTTCCTTGTCGCGCGCATAGCAAAGATCGAACAGCGCGTCCTCGTCGATGTCGAAGAGCGGGCTTTTGAGGACCGCGGCGAGCGTCAGATCGTCCTCGGGCAGCAGCAGAAAGCGACCCAATGCCACCAGATCCTGCACCGCCAATTGCTCGGTCAACACCAGGCGGTCGGCGCCCGCGACCGGGATGCCGCGGCGTTTTAGTTCGCGCAGCAATTCGCCGACGAATTCGTTGCGCCGCCGGACCAAGACCATGACGTCGCCCGGTCGCAACGGGCGGTCGTACCCCGCCAGCCGCTCGCCGATCGCGAGCCACTGCCCGATTTTCGCGGCGATGGCGCGGGCGAGCCGGGCATGGGGCTCGGCCGCGCGCTTGTAGACGACCGGCAATTCCTCGGCGCCGGGCTCGTCGTCGCGCGACGGCACGACCGGCGGCCACAGCTCGACAAGACCGGCGTGATCGGCGCGTTCGGCAGAATGGCGGATTTCGCCGCCGTCGAGCGCCACTCCGTGCCGCGCCTCGGGTTGGCGAAAAATCGCATCGACGGCCCGCAATATCGGCTCGGTCGAGCGGAACGAGGTGTCGAGCGGCAATTCCAGCCAGGTCTGGTTGGCGGCATTGACCCGCTCCCGAAAATGCTGCCGCATCTCCAGGAAAGCCCGCGGATCGGCGCGCTGGAAGCTGAAGATCGACTGCTTCGCGTCGCCGACCGCAAATATGGTGCGGATCGAAGCGCGCGCGCCGTCGCCGGCAAAAAATTCCTCGGCCAAGGCGGCGACGATCTGCCATTGCTCGGGATTGGTGTCCTGCGCCTCATCGATCAGAATGTGGTCGAGCCCGCCATCGAGCTTGAACAAAACCCAGGGTGCGACTCCCGGCCGGCGCAGCAGGGCGAGCGCCATCGACACCAGATCGTCGAAATCGAGCACCCCCTTGAGCCGCTTGGCCTCGCCAAATTCGCGCAGCAACGCGTCGCCGAGCCGCGCGACCGCGCAGGTGGCCTCGCGCACGACGACCGCAGCGCGCGCCTGTCGCAGTTGCAGAACACGTTCGGCCTCGGCGACGAGGATTTCAACGACACTGCAAGCGGCCTTGCGAGCCGCCGAAGCAGTGATCAGCTTGTCGCGGATCTCGCCCTTCTCCGTCGAGAAAAGCGCTTCATATTTGTCCAGCATGCCGGGCCGGCGGTTTGGTTCGGCGGCGTACCATTCCCCAATCGTCGAAGCTCGATCGCAATCAGCTGGCGACCCGGTCGCGAGCGCTTCGGCGGCGGCACGCATGCCAGCCTCGTCGGCGACGCCCTCGGCGCAAAACTCCTCGACCAGGGAATCGATCGTCGCGTCTTCGGCCAAAGACAATGCCGCGGACAATTTGTGTCGCAGTTCCGCGTGGCCGTCGCGCAAGGTGCGGCGCAGCTTGCCGCGTTCCTTGGCCAACGCCTGCATCAATTCGCCAAAGGTTTCCTCGGCCGTGTGGTCGGCGACAATGGCGAGCGCCTCGGCGAGGTCGGGGTCGTCGCCGTCGCGGGCGGCGATAATCACGCGCTGTGCGGCTTCGGCCAGCAATTCGCCGGCGCCGCGCTCCTCGATCACGGCGAATTCCGGAGACACCTCGGCTTCGAGCGGAAAGCGCCGCAACAAGGTTTGGCAAAAGGCGTGGATCGTCGAAATCTTGATGCCGCCGGACGTGTCGAGAACCAGCGCGAACAGCCGGCGGGCGCGCGCCGTCAGCGCCTCGCCGGCAAATCCCCCGGTCAAGTCGTAAAGCGCCTGCGCCAGCGCCCCGTCGGGCAGTGTCGCCCAACCGGCGAGCACGCCGTCCAGCCGGTTCGCCATTTCGGCCGCGGCGGCGCGGGTAAAGGTCAGGCACAGGATGCGCGCCGGGTCGGTGCCGTCGAGCATCAGCCGCAGCAGCCGCTCGGTCAGCACCGTGGTCTTGCCGGTCCCGGCCGACGCCGCGACCCATACCGAGGCATGCGGATCGGCGGCGGGCGATGCGGTACGGCCGCGCGCGGCTACCATTCCTCGACCTCGCCGCGCCCGACCCGTTCGAGATGCTCGTAATCCGAAAAGCGCGGCCGCCGCGTGGCCGCCGGCACCGCGAGATAAGGCGTCTCGGGATCGTCGAAGCGCGCGATCAGCGCCCGCAGCTTGGCCAGCACGCGCTCGACCAGCATGGCGGGTTTGCCGTCGTCGATCGGACAGCGCCGCCCGGCCGGCGCGCGACCGCCAAGCTTCCAATATTCGAGCGCCGCCGGCGTGCCGGTAACCTCGCCAAAACCGCCGTCGCGCAGGATCGCCGCCTCGAGCGGCAGTTGCGGGGCAAATCCGTCGCGTATCGTCGCTTTCTTTGGCAAGGCGCCGGTCTTGTAGTCGATCAGCAGAAATGCGCCCGAGCCCAGGCGGTCGATACGGTCGGCCTTGGCGGTCAATTCGAAAGACCCGCCGGGAAAGCCGCTCAAAGTCAGCCTCCCGTCCCGCTCGCTGAAGCTTTCGACCGTCGTCGCGCGATGCGCCGTCTCTTCCATGACCAGCCAATCGACGATGCGCTCAAAGCGCGGCCACCAGAATGCCCAGGCGCCGGGGCGCGACAACACCGTCGCGAAATGCCGACGCGCGATCGCCAGCAATTCCGCTTGCGGATCTTCCGGCAACCCACGCGGAAATCGGCGAACGAATTCGGCGAGTGCGGCGTGGATGCAGATGCCGAGATCGGCGCGGCCAGGATCAGCGTCGAGCTCGTCCAGCGCCTTCAATTGCAGGATATGGCGGGCGTAGATCGCGTAGGGGTCGCCGAGCCAGGTCTCGATCTGGGTGACCGACAGCCGGCGCGGCCGCGCGGCGAGCGGCGGCCGGGGAGCCGCGGGCGGCAATGGCTCGTATTGCGCCGCGTCGAGGCCGTCGACCGTGGCCTGAATCGCCGGGTCGGGTCCAAGCGCGTCCGCGAGACCGACGGCGCGCAGCACCGTGTCGAGCCGCAAGAGCCAGCGCGACGGCACCGTCGGCACGCCCTCCTTACGCGCGGCGCGGGTCAACGCCGCTTCCGGCGCGGCAATCGCCTGGACGAAGTCGTGCGCGGCGATGCCGATCGCCCGCTCCGGCACCGCGATCTTGAATTCGCGCCGCATCTGCCGCGACATCCACGGGTCGTGCGCCGCTGGGCCGGGCCAAATGCCCTCGTCGAGCCCGCCGAGGACGACGAGATCGGCCTGCTGCAGCCGGGCTTCGACCAGACCCCAGATCGCCAGCCGGGGATGGCGGCCATAGAGCGAGCGGACAACAGCGCCGACCGCCAGCGTCTCGTACAAGGCCGGATAATGGCGTCCCGGCAGCGGAGGAAAATCGCCGGCGGCATCGATCAGCTCGTTGTAGAAACGGGCCGCGGTTTCCCCGGCCGCCTCGCGCCACAGCCGGTCGGCACCGGTCTCGTCGTCGGTTGCAGCCAGCCGTTCGGCCGCCTCGATATGTGCGGTCGCTAGCCGGTCGAGCGGCGCGGCGTCGGCCGCGAGCAAATCCGGCAGGGCGCCGAGGCAGGCCCGCAGCCGTCCGATAAAAGCCTGGAGCCTTTCATCATTTTTGCCGGCAACTGCGTCTCGGAGACCGGCGAAGCCGGGCGCCGGGCGCGGGCCGCGGATCGCCTGTTCGAGCCGCCGGGTCAAATCGCGGAACGCCGCCGGGGCGAGCCCGCCCGCAGCCAGCGGATGCTTCAATGCCGCCAGCAACGGCACCGGGGCGAGTTCGCTTGCGGCGAGATCGAGGACAAGGCGCAAAAAGACGCCGGGTGGCGTGCGGTTCAACGGCAGACCGGCGGTATCGTCGATCGCGATGCCCCAGCGCGCCAATTCGGCGGCCACCCGGCGCGCAAGCTCGCGGTCGGGGGTGACGAGGGCAGCGGTGGCGCCCGGGGTTTCGAGTTTCCGGCGCAGCAGCAGCGCTATCGTCAGCGCCTCCTCGTGCGCCCCGGCGCAGTCGTAGCGGCTGACCCCGTCGAGCGTGTCGGCGGAGCATTCCGGCAGATCGCGCCAGGCGTCGGTCGTCGGCGCCGGCCGCATCGCCTCGCCGACCAGCCGCAACCGGCGCGCCCGCGGTGAGCCGCCGTCGCGGAGCGATTGCGCGGGCCAATCGCGGACATCGGCCGGCGCGAGTTCGAGCGATCTCAGCAGGCCGGCGATCAGATATTGCGGGTGCGCCTCATCCTGTTCGATCGCCTCCCATTCCGAGGCACCGCAACGGCGATCGAGACCGTGCAGGATCACGGTGCCGCTTTCGAGCGACGCGACGACGCGGATCAGTTCGGTCATCGCCGGGATGCCGCCGGTCAACCCGGCGGCGACGATCGGGTCGCGCGGCGGCGTGCGCTGCCAGATCGCAGCCTGCCGCGCGAGCAGGCGATTGCGCCGATCGGACGGGTCGAGCGCACCCTCGGCGGCGAGTATGGCGGGCCACGCCTTCGGCAGGATTTCGAGAAATTCGCAGACGATCTCCCAATGCTCGGCGAGGTCGGGAGGGGCCAGGTCGCGAAGTCGGGCGAAGCTCGCTCCCTCGCTTGCCACCGTGTCGAGAAGCCGTGCGAGGCTCCCGGCGAGAGCGGCGGCCTGGCCCGGCAGGAGCGGGTCGCGGCGCCCCCGTCGGCCCCATTTCTGGACGAGTTGGGTCAGCAGCAACCGGCGGCGCAATTCGGGGATCGTGGGCGGGATCGAAAGATCGCCGCTGTCGCCGATGCCTTCGGCGAGCGCCAACTCGTCCGAATCGAGGTCGCCGATCGGCCTCATCCGCGGCAGCAGCAGCGGCGTTCCGGGCTCTTTACCGCCGGGATTGGTGCGCAAAAAGGCGTCGCGCAACGAACGCGCGGCGCGGCGCGTCGGCAGCAGAACCGTGATCCGCGACAATGCCAGGGCATCGCTGCCGGACATTGCCAGCAGCCCCCTCGCCAGAATCGCGAGAAACGGGCGCTCGGGAGCGAGCGTGTAGAGCTTGAGCGGCACGCAAAACTCTCTAACCGAGCCGCGTCACAAAAAGGTCAACGTCGCCGGCTCACCGAACAAGAGCGTATCGCAGCCGGCCGCCTACCGCTCGACGCGATGCGAGGTGAGGCGCTCGCGGGTCGCCGCCAGCCCCGCCGGCGTACCGATGTGGTACCATTCGCCGTCGTGCGCGATCGCGCGCAGCCGGCCCGCCTCTTCGGCGCGATCAAACAACCGCACCAGCGAAAATGTGCGCTGGGGCCAGTTGTCGAACAGGCGGCGGTGCAACAGCTGGATGCCGGCGAACAGAAAGGGCGCGATCTCGCGCTCATGCCGGCGGCGCGGCTTTCCCGCCGGGTCGAGCAGATAATCGCCGCTGCCGTCATAACCGACCGCGCTCACCGTGCGCTGCAACAGCAGCACCGCGTCCATTCGCTCGGGATCGAATTCATGGGCCAGACGCAATAAAGCCGGGTCCTTGCCGTCGAGCCAGAACACGTCGGCGTTGACGACAAAGAAGATCTCGCCGAGCGACCGCAAGGCGTTGGCGACACCACCGCCGGTTTCGAGCAATTCGGGCTCCTCGAATATTTCGATCCGCGGCGGCGCTTTGCGGCGGGCAAGCTGAGCGGCCACCTTTGCCGCCATGTAATGGATGTTGACGACGACATGCTGGACGCCAACGGCTCCCAGTCGGTCGATCGCGTGATCCAGCAGGGTATGCCCGTTCAGCTCGACGAGCGGCTTTGGCAGTGTGTCGGTAACCGGCCGCAGGCGGGTCCCGAGCCCGGCCGCCAGCACCATCGCTCGCCGCGGCGGCGCAATCACGGACATCTCGGCAGATCCGGGATACGGCGCACTTCCGGCGGCAGATGGCGGTCGAACCAACGCGCGACACCGGCGAGCGCCGGGTGACGGAGGTCTTGCGCGACCAGCCGCCACAGCCGCGGAATGTGGCCGAGATAGGCGGGCTTGCCGTCGCGCCGCCACAGCCGGGTGAAAATGCCGAGGATCTTGCAGTTGCGCTGGGCCGCGAGGATCGCCGCGGCACGCGCGAAATCCGCGCGGTCGAAATCCGGAAAGGCAGCGAGATAGCGCCCGGTCATCGCCCGGCGCAGCGCCTCGGGCACGTCACGCCGCGCGTCTTCGAGCAACGACACGAGATCGTAGGCGGGCGGGCCGACGACGGCGTCCTGAAAATCGAGCAAGCCGCAGCGCCGAAGTTCCGCCCGCCCGGGCAGCAGCATCAGATTGTCAACATGGAAATCGCGCAACACGAGGGTCGGCCGAAAGGGCTCGCATGCGAGCGGCAGAACCGCGCGCCACAGCGCCAGATATTCCTCGCGCAGGGCGATCGATGGCGGCACGCCGAGCACCGCAGGCAGGTACCAATCGACCAGCAAGACCGCTTCGGCGAGCAGGCGTTCCTCGTCGTATTGCGGCAGATCCGGTGTTGGCGCGCCGGCTGCGGCATGCTGAAGCGCCGCCAACACGTCGATCGCGAGCGTGTAGAGGGCGGGCTCGTCCGCGCCGCGCTGCAACAGACGGGTGTAGGTGTCGTCGCCGAAATCCTCGATCAGCAGAAAACCTTTCGCCCGGTCTTCGGCCAGCACCTCGGGCGCGCTGAGCCCGAGCCGGCGCAGGATCGCCGCGACCGCGACATAGGGCCCGACATCCTCCTGCGGCGGCGGCGCGTCCATGACGACAGCGCTGTCGTCGCCGCGGCGCAGGCGGAAATAGGCCCGGAACGACGCGTCGGCGGCGAGCGGCACCGGCGCCGCGCCATTCCAGCCGTTTGCCGCAAGAAAATGCGCCATCGCCTGGTGCCGCGGCGACGGGAACCGGGGCCGGGCGGCGAACCCCATGCGATCCAGCCGCGCGGTCGCAGCCGTCGCGGCCGGTTCAGGCATGTGCCGCGATTTCGGTCAGTCGCGCCTGCCATGTGGCGTCGCCGGCGATGATGGCGCGGCGCGCCTCAGGCTGGTCGTCGAATTCGAAAAGGATTTCGAGGCGGTGGCGAGGCAACAGAGGGCCGAGGCGATCGGGCCATTCGATCAACGAGATGCCCGATGCGAATGCTTCCTCGATCCCCAACTCCCAAGCCTCGTCGGCGGCAATCACGCGATAGAGGTCGAAATGCCAGATCGCCGCCTCCGCGGACCCATAAGTTTGCACAAGGGTGAAGGTCGGGCTCGGGACCTCTTCGCCGGCGTGCCCTCGAGCACGAATAAAGGCACGCGCGAAAGTGGTTTTTCCAGCACCAAGATCGCCCTTCAGGGCAATGATGTCGCCGCGCGCCGCCAGCGTCGCCAAATGCGCGCCCAGCGCCGCTGTCGCGGCTTCATCCGGCAGATCTATGATAGCGATCACCTAAGCGTTGTATATCGCCGCCGCGACTACCCGCAACTTCCGCTTTTCCCGGGCCTTGACCCGGCAAAAGCGGCCGCAGCCCAGGCCCGCCGGCGGCAACGACCGCAGACGAAGCCGCCTAGGCTGCGACCTCGCAAGGCGAATCGGCCGGCTCTTGGAGCCCCTCGGCAGCGGCCGGGGCCGCGCCGCCCCCGGGGTCGAGCGCGCCGACGGGCAGCCGGCAGGTGACGCGGTTTTCGCGGCCCGGCGCCGATTCTATCTCGACAGTGCCGCCGTGCAGTTCGACCAGGCTCCTGACCAGCGACAGCCCGAACCCGGAACCGGCTTGACTTCGGCCGCGATCAAATTGCTGGAATCTGCCGGCATGATCTGTTGCCGCGATGCCGGCCGCCGTATCGGCGACGCTCAGCAGCACTTCGTCGCGGCACCGTTCCGCCTCGATGCGGATGGCGCCGCCCGGCGGAGTGAATTTGACCGCGTTCGAGACCAAGTTGAACAGCGCCTGTTTGAGGCGCCGCTCATCGCCCCCGATTGCGCCGATCGACGCGGGACAGCGCAGGTCGATGTCGAGCCCGCGTCCGCGTGCCCGTTCGCGCGCGAGGTTCATTACCCCTTGGAGCATCACGGGAATGTCGACATGGCCGGGTTCCAGTTCGAGATAACCGGCTTCGATCGTCGCGAGATCGATCATGTCGTTGACCAGCGCCATCAGCTGATGGGCGCTGTCGAGAATGCCGCGGCTATATTCGTGCTGGCTCGAATTGAGCGCTCCGAAATATTCATTGTGCAGAATCTCGGCAAAGCCGATGACCGAATTGAGCGGCGTGCGCAACTCATGCGAGACATTGGCGACGAATTCGGTTTTCAGCCGCCCGGCGGTTTCGAGCGCTTCGTTGCGCTCGCGCAATGCCCGCTCGACCCGGGCGCTGTCGCTGACGTCGAGATAACTCAGCAACACTTCGCCATCGGGCAGCGGGACGCTCGCAACCTGCAGCATCGAGCCGTCGCGGCGGTAGAGCGGGCCGCTCTCGAAGGTTTGGGTCGTGACTTGAGCGACCATCCTTTCCCGCACCCCGTGCCAATCGCCGCGATCGTCGAGGAGATCGCGAGTCTTGTCGACGAGATCGCCGATATGCGGCTCGCCCGCCACGTCCGCCGGCGACAATCCCCAAAGCGCGCGAAAGGCCGGATTGTGCAATTTGAGCCGGCCGTCGCCGCCGAAGACCGCGACCCCCTCGAACAAATGGTCGAGTGTCGCGCGCTGTACCCGGGCCAGCGTGTTGTAGGAGCATTCCAGCGCCAGCCGGTCGCTGACATCGTCATAGACATACGTCAGACCGCCAAACGGGTGCGCCGATATGGTCAACTGCAAGGTGCGTCCGTCGGGCAGATGCATCAGTTCGTGCCGCGGCTCGAGCAACGAGGTGAACAGCTCGCATCGTTCGCGTTTAAAGGCCCGGAAATCCGAGTATTCCGGGGAGCGGCGCGATTCGTGCAGGCGATCCAGGATCTCGCCGATCGCCGGTTCGGTCGCGAGCCAGGCGGCGTCGAGCCCCCACAACCCGGTGAATGCCGTGTTGAAGAATTTAAGCCGTTTGTCCGGTCCAAAGATCGCGACCGCGGCAGAGAGGCTCTCCAGCACCGCGGCATGGGCGCCGACGTGACGGCGCAGCTCGCTTTGCGCGCTTTCGAGATCGGTGCGGTCGATTGCAAAGCCGATGGTCTCGCCGTCGGCGCACAGCGTCTCGTTCAGTTCGAGCAACCGGCGCTGGCCGCCGATCACGACATGAAATCCGAACGGCCGTGCCGTGGCGGCGGCCGGCGCGGCCGGATCTCCGCGACCGGCGGGAACGAGGCCGCGTCCTTCCGCTAATACAGCTTCGCGGCTGCTGTCGAGAGCCGCCGCATACCCCGCGTTGCAATCGACCAGGGTTTGCCCGCGACGCCGCCACACGGGTATCGGCAGGGCATCGATGACGCCGCGCACACTCGCCGTCTCGGTGCTCGCTTGCCGCGCGAGTGCCCCGGCCGCCGCACATTTGCGCTCGATTTCCGCCATGGCCCGCAAACGCTGGCGCGACCGGTGCTCGGCCCGGAGCCACAGAGCGCCAAAGCCGATCGCGAACAATGACGCAAATAGGGCCGCTCCCGCTGCAACCATCCACCATCCCTTTGCCTCCGGTGGTCGGAAGCCGCGTTAACGACCTCCTAATGCGGGCATTATGGGGATGAATTTCGTGTATGAAAAGCCTTTATTCTCTTTTTGTCGCTGAAAAGTTCCTGATTTTGTCCAAATGTGGATTAATATCGATAGTGCTCGGGTTTGAACGGGCCGGCGTCGTCGAGACCGAGATAGCTCGCCTGGGCAGCGGTCAGCCGAGTCAGCTTGACGCCGAGCTTGTCGAGGTGCAGTTGCGCCACCTTTTCGTCGAGATGCTTGGGCAGCACGTAGACTTCGTTCTGGTATTTGCCATGGTTAGTCCAAAGCTCGATCTGCGCCAATACCTGATTGGTGAAAGACGCGCTCATCACAAAGCTCGGATGGCCGGTGGCGCAGCCGAGGTTGACGAGCCGACCCTTGGCGAGAACGATCAGCCGCTTGCCGTCGGGAAAGACCACCTCGTCGACCTGCGGCTTGACCTCCTCCCAGGGGTAGTTGCGCAGCGCCTCGATCTGGATCTCGCTGTCGAAATGGCCGATGTTGCAGACGATCGCGCGGTCCTTCATCTGCCGCATGTGGTCGATCGTGATCACGTCGATGTCGCCGGTCGCGGTGACGAAGATGTCGCCGACCGCGGCCGCTTCGTCCATCGTCGTCACCTGATAGCCTTCCATCGCCGCCTGCAGGGCGCAGATCGGGTCGATCTCGGTGACCATGACGCGCGCACCCTGGCTCCTGAGGCTCGCCGCCGAGCCCTTGCCGACATTGCCAAAGCCGCAGACGACCGCGAGCTTGCCGGCCAGCATCACGTCGGTGCCGCGCTTGATGCCGTCGACGAGGCTCTCGCGGCAGCCATAGAGGTTGTCGAATTTCGACTTGGTGACGCTGTCGTTGACGTTGATCGCGGGGAACAGCAGCTTGCCGTCCTTTTCCATCTGGTAGAGGCGATGCACGCCCGTGGTGGTCTCTTCCGAGACGCCCTTGATGTTTTTCGCGATCTCAGCGAACCAGCCTTTGGGTTTTTCTTTCAGAAGCTTCTTGATCAGCGCGTAAAAAATTTCCTCTTCCTCGGAAGCAGGCTTGTCGAGGAAAGCCACGTCGCCCTGCTCGGCGCGATAGCCGGCATGCACCAGCATGGTGGCGTCGCCGCCGTCATCGAGGATCATGTTGGGCGTGCCGCCGCCATGCCAGTCGAACAGCTTTGCGGTGTAGTCCCAATACTCGGCGAGCGTCTCGCCCTTGACTGCAAAGACCGGAATGCCGGCAGCGGCGATCGCGGCCGCGGCGTGATCCTGGGTCGAATAGATGTTGCAGGAGACCCAGCGGATGTCAGCGCCGAGCGCGGCCAGCGTCTCGATCAGCACTGCGGTCTGGATCGTCATGTGGAGGCAGCCGACGATGCGAGCGCCCCTAAGTGGTTTCGTCGCTCCGAATTCATCGCGCAGTGCCATCAGCCCCGGCATCTCG
>DATMKU010000083.1:0-2595 GCA_035570935.1 Allostellaceae bacterium | reverse complement strand
TCAAGGCTGTTGTCCCGCGGCCTCGCACGTTTTTCGCCCCCCTTTCGAGCCCCCGGCGCAGCCGCCCCAGAGCCTCTCCGAACCGGGGCAGCCGCCCATCCTTTTCCTTTTTTTCGCAGCGAAGCGGCCGCCCCGATCATTCAAGGCCTTTCGCTCAAAAACCACCCGGCGTCTCGCCGGTTCCCGATCCGATCATATTGGTAAAGGAATATTTCCGATGAGAAGAGTTGCGCCGCGATCACATTTGGGATGTCCAGAAGATTGCGTAAATTCTAGCCTCAATTTACAGATCGTTTATCGTCGAATAGACGAGCTGAAACCGGACCCCGCAAACCCGCGGCGCCACGCCAAGAAGCAGGTCCGGCAAATTGCCGAAAGCATCAGGACATTCGGCTTCGTTGCCCCGATCCTGATCGATCGCGACGGTAACGTGATCGCCGGCCACGGCCGGCTGGCCGCCTGCCGCCCGCTCGGCATTACCGAGGTGCCGACACTGTGCCTCGACCATCTTACCCCGACGCAAGCTCGCGCCTTTATGATCGCTGATAACCGGCTCGCCGAAATCGCCATTTGGGACGATCGGCTACTTGCCGAGCAGCTCAAGGAGCTGTCGCTGATCGGCCTCGATTTCAATATCGAGGTCATCGGCTTCGAAATGGGCGAGATCGACCTTCGGATCGCATCGCTCGACGATCCGCCGGAACGCGACGACCTGGCCGATATGGTGCCCGCAATTCCGGCGGGCCTGCCGCTCAGCAAAATCGGGGATCTATGGTTCCTCGGTCGTCATCGGATCTTGTGCGGCAACGCTCTCGATGCCGCCGACTTCGCCGCGCTGATGGGCGAGGAACGCGCCGCGATGGTGTTCACCGACCCACCTTACAATGTCCCAATCGACGGTCACGCCAGCGGCCTCGGGGCGGTCCACCATCGCCCCTTCCCAATGGCCTCGGGCGAGATGAGCCGGGCTGAATTCACCGCGTTCCTCGGCCAGGCTTGCCGAAACCTCGCGGCATTCAGCGTCGATGGCTCGCTGCACTACGTCTGCATGGATTGGCGCCACCTCGAGGAGCTGATGACGGGCGGACGCGAGGTCTACGCCGCGCTGAAAAATGTCTGCGTCTGGGTCAAGACCAGTCCCGGATGGGCTCGTTCTACCGCTCCCAGCACGAGTTTGTCGTTGTGTTCGGGCACGGCCGTGCAGGGCATCGCAACAATGTCCAGCTCGGCCGGTTCGGGCGCAATCGCAGCAACGTGTGGAATTACCCCGGGGCCAACTCCTTTGCCCGCGGCGGCGAGGAGGGCAATCTGTTGGCGCTGCACCCGACGGTGAAGCCGGTGGCGTTGGTTGCTGACGCAATCCTCGACGGCTCGGCTCGCGGCGCCATCGTGCTGGACGCGTTTCTCGGCAGTGGCACGACGGTTATCGCCGCGGAGCGCACCGGCCGGCGCTGCTGCGGGTTGGAGCTCGACCCCGCCTATGTCGATACGATCGTCCGCCGCTGGCAGGCGCTGACCGGCGGGAGCGCCCGTCATGCTGCAAGCGATCGCTGCTTTGATGACCTCGCCGACGAGGCGGAGGCAGCCGATGCCACCTGACAACAACCGCGATGACGAGGTGGGCTATGGCAAGCCGCCGCGCCGCACCCGTTTTACGAAAGGTCAATCCGGCAATCCGCGCGGCCGGCTGCCCGGAGCGAAGAACCTGAAAACGCTGTTGAGTGAGGCGCTGAACGAGTTCGTCATCGTCACCGAGAACGGCGGGCGTCGCAAGATCACGAAGCGCCAAGCGATCATCACTCAGCTCGTCAACCGCTCGGCTACGGCGGATTGGCGCGCGATCAAGATCCTGCTCGACTTGGTGCGAGACATCGAGGGCCAGACTGAGCCGGCATCCTCCGAGACCTCCGCCTTCAGCGAGGCGGACGAGAAGGTGATCGAGCAGCTCAAAATGCGCTTCTCGAAAGGGGAAAAGTGATGTTCGAAAACCTGACCCGGGCGCAGTACGAGACCCTGTTGCGGCAGGACTTCGCCACCTTTGCCGCGCGCTGCTTCCAGGACCTCAACCCGCAGACCGAGCTGGCGATGAACTGGCATCTCGAAGTCATCGCCGCCAAGCTGACGGCGGTGCGGGAGGGCAAGATTCGGCGGTTGATCATCAACCTGCCACCCCGCCACCTCAAATCTTTGATGGCATCGATCGCCTTCCCGGCGTGGTGTCTGGGGCACGATCCGTCGGCCCAGATCCTCTGCGTCAGCTATGCCCAGGATCTCTCCGACAAGCTCGCCCGCGATTGCCGCAGCATCATGCTGAGCCCGTGGTATCGGCAGATCTTCCCGACCCGCCTCGCCCCACACCGCCAGGCAGTGCAGGAGTTCATCACCACCCGGCAGGGCTACCGGCTCGCCACCTCCACCGGCGGGGTGCTCACCGGACGCGGCGCCGACATCATCCTGATCGATGATCCGCTGAAGCCGGAGGAGGCGCTCTCCGAGGCGCAGCGGAAGGCCGCCAACGAGTGGTACGACCACACCCTTTACAGCCGGCTCAACGACAAGCGCCATGGCGCCATCGTGATCATCATGCAGCGGCTG
>DATMKU010000082.1:0-2263 GCA_035570935.1 Allostellaceae bacterium | reverse complement strand
GCGGCCGCCGGCTCGGCAAAGCCGCCGACACCGACGCCGCGGATGAGCCATTGCCGCTCGCCGGTCCGCTCGACATGGGCGCCCAGGGCGCGGAGCGTCTGCGCCGTATTGATGACGTCCTCGCCTTCGAGCAGCCCGCCGATCCGGGTCTCGCCGACCGCCATCGCGCCGAGGATCAGGGCGCGAATCGAAATCGACTTGTCGCCGGGCACGCGCGCCCGGCCGGCCAGGGGGCCGCGGCGGCGAGCGGTGAGCGGAGTGGGATTGGCGGTCATGGGTAATAAATCCAGCACCCGTCCTCTAGCATGGCGCACCATTGCCCGTCATTCCGCGGTTTTTTGCGAAGAAATCGGGCCAAATCGCCACCGATACTCTATTGACAGGGGCGCCACGACTAGCCAAGTGAAGCTCCCAAATCGCCAAGGATCAGGATCGTGGCCAAACCCGAGCTCGGCACCAAACGGCTCTGCGCCAGTTGCAGCGCCAAGTTCTACGACCTTAACAAAGACCCGATTCACTGCCCGAAATGCGGTGTGGTGTATGAAATTGCGCCGGTCGTCACGCGCGGCCGGCCGGACGCGGCAGCGGCGGCAGCCGCCGCGGCTGCTGCGGCACGACCCGCGGCTGTGGCCGAGGAAGTGGCGGTGCCGGAACCGCAGGATGCCGAGTTCGTCTCGCTCGAAGAGGCCGACGCCGAGGCTTCCGGCGCCAAGAAACCCGTCGAGGGCGCCGAGGCCGAGGAAGAAGTCGAGATGGACGAGACCCTGGACGATGCTGCGTTCATCGAGGAGCAGGAAGAAGAGGACGCCGATGTCACCGACATCATCGGCGGCGATATCGAGAACGAGGAGGAAGGGTGACAGTCATCAGTGGTCAGTAATCAGTAATCGGAAGTCTGCCGTGAACGCGTTGCGTTTGTCTTTTGATTACTGATACCTGATCCCTGAAGGGGCCATAGCTCAGCTGGGAGAGCGCCTGCATGGCATGCAGGAGGTCGGCGGTTCGATCCCGCCTGGCTCCACCACCTTCCGCCAGCGGCCCATGGCGCCACAGGCGAAAACTGCCGCGTCGAAGCGACTGGATGAATTCTGAAGTTGCTCCGTCGCGCCATCGCGGCCGGAGCTTTATTTTGTAGAAGCTGCGCTTCGTTGCGCTCGCGGCGGCCACATTGGCAATTCAATCAAAAATAGTCATCGCAGTCCCCTGATGTTCGGCTCCAACAATGCGGGGTCGTGGCAAGACCTCGCCCGATTTTTTGGCAAGCAAGTGACAATATGTGCGGCGGCGAACGGCGCCGGCCATGCTATGCTGTCGGGGGGTTATCGAGGGAGTCGCAAATGCGGGAATATCGGATCGGCGCGGCGCTGGTCGCCGGTTTCGCCATGATGCTTGCCAGCTCGCTGTCGGCACAACAGCGCCAGTCGGCGCCGGATTCCAATCTCAACGCCGAAGACCAGCTCTCGCCGTCGCAGATGACGCAGCCGATGCCCGGTGCGGTAGCGGAACCGGGCGGCGCGCCTGGTCACGCGCCGGCCAAGCACACCGCAACCGCCGGGTCGCCGGCGGCCGCCACGGTCAAATCAAACGCCGCGATCGCGGCGTCGCGCGTCGTGGTGTGCAGCGGCCCGTTCTCGAAAGATTCGAGCAATCTCAAGCTCGCCATGGTGTTCGATTCGCGCAACGTCACGTTTGAAGACGAAGACGTCGGCGGCACCAAGGTCGGGGCCTCGGTTCTGTTCCCGAAGGACCCGAAGCACCGCCTTGAAATCTGGTGGGCCAACCAGGCCAGCCGCAGCGGCACCTACCTCATCTTGATCAACGGCCAATCGACCTGGAGCGCGCCGGGCGGCCTGAAGCTCGGCATGACGCTCGCGGACTTGGAAAAGCTCAATCACAAGCCGTTCAAGCTGAAAGGTTTTGACAAGGACAACAACGCCACGGTCAGCGATTGGGATGGCGGCGCATTGTCGAAGATCCCCGGCGACTGCAAGTCCGGCGTCAGCTTGCAACCCGACCCGAAAGCCTCCGCCGACGCGGTGAAGGAATTGACGGCCGATAAGGAATACAGCTCCTCCGACCCGGCGATACGCGAAATGAAACCGAAGGTGACCGAAATTCTGATCGGCTACTAGGAACCAGGGATCAGTAATCGGGGATCAGTAATCAGTAATCAGAATAGAGGAGGCGGTTTTTTGATTACTAATTACTGATCCCGTCAATGCTTCGGCGGGCCCAGCGGGGTGCCCAGCGCATCTTCAGGCTC